>NZ_JABBJJ010000318.1 GCF_012933655.1 Pyxidicoccus fallax
GGGCAATTGTATTTAGGGTGCAATTGTTTCACCGTGCCCCATGCGTGAGGGGCCACCGCGCCGGGTTGCCATTGCTTCCCCTCCAGCTGTCCGACGAGGGAGAGGCACATGCATACCGTCGAGTCCGGTCGCGGTCGCGTCGTGGGAATCCGTGCAGGCGCATGGGGCTGGCTGTCGTGCGCCCTGCTTTGGGTCATGGCAGGCGGGTGCGGGCCGGCGGAGCTGTCGCCCGAGACACCCTTGCCGAGCGCTCAGCAGGTCCAGGCCGTGGAGAGCGATAACAGCCTGTCGACCAATGGCCTGTCATTCAATGGGTTGTCGTTCAACGGCCTGTCATTCAATGGGTTGTCGTTCAACGGCCTGTCCTCCCAGGCCTTCAGGGATTGGTTCCAGGCGAACCCCACGCTGGCGAACGAGGTGATGCGCTACATCGTCCGCTGCGCGGTGCCCTCGGGCCAGACGCGCACATACACGCATCCGCAGACAGGGCAGACGTTCACCTGGACGGGCGCGCTGGGCCTGGCACCCGTGTGGGCGGGTGGCTTGGCCGCGCCGCGGTTGGAGCAGGAGCTCGTCACCGCGTGTCTGGCGGCCCATGTGAATCCCTACGGCGTGAGTGTCTCCATCTCCCTGCTGGGCAGGAAGGCGAATGGTCAGCCCATTCCGTACACGAGCGCCGAGCTGAACGCGCACCCGAAGCAGGAGTCCTGCTTCTTCGGCAACCTCTTCACCGGCAGGGGCGTCTATGGAGGCAATCGGGGGACGCTCCTGAGCCAGGCCCAGAGCAGTGCGCGGGGGTGCGCCGTCGTGGACAGCTCCGGAAACCAGCGCAGGAGCTGCCCGCCCCTGTTCTTCGTGGGCGAGTGCGCCCGGTACTGCTCGCTGGATGCCTCGGGGCTGTACTTCGAGAAATGCATCTACGCGGGCGTCGAGTACCGGCCCATCGTCACGCGGCTGCGAGATCAGGACATCTACAGGTGCGGTGACGGCGTCTGCCAGGTCACCGAGTCGTGCGGGACCGCCAACTGGCACAACAGCTGCCGGCCCGACTGCGGCCTCTGCCGGTGAGCTCGGGGGCACGGCCGGCGCTGGGCGGAGGCCCGCGCCGGGCCCATGGGAGGGGGGGAAGGGAGGCCGGATTTTGACACCGCTGTAACCTGCTGCCAATTGCGTACAAGGTGACATCTGTGGGATGGGTGGGACTGCCCCCGACTTCGTCACGGAGCTTCACCCTATGCCTTGGTCCTTCAGGCAGTTGCTGGCACCCATGTCGGCACTGCTCCTCATCTTGTCCGCCTGCGGCGATGACCCTGCCCCGACCGACCCGGTCTGCGGCAATGGCCGCGTCGAGTCCGGCGAGCAATGCGACGACGGCAACCGCACGCCGGGCGACGGCTGCGAGAACACCTGCACCGTCACGCCCGGGCAGCAGCCGGATGCTGGCGGGGATGCGGGGACGTCGACCGACGCCGGGGTAGGGGACGACGGCGGTACCGACGCGGGTGATGGCTCCGATGCGGGCTCCGACGCGGATGCGGGCTCCGACGCGGATGCGGGCTCCGAGCCGGACGCGGGCTCCGAGCCGGACGCGGGCTCCGAGCCGGATGCGGGCTCCGAGCCGGACGCGGGTTCCGAGCCGGACGCGGGCTCCGAGCCGGATGCCGGCTCTGACATCGACGCGGGTAGCGCCCCTGATGCGGGCTCCGAGCCGGACGCGGGCTCCGAGCCGGATGCGGGCTCCGAGCCGGATGCGGGCTCCGAGCCGGATGCGGGCTCCGAGCCGGATGCGGGCTCCGAGCCGGACGCGGGTTCCGAGCCGGACGCGGGCGTGGATGCCGGTACCGACACGGACGCGGGCACGAGCCCTGACGCCGGCACTGGCACCGACGCCGGGACGGACGCGGGCACGAGCACCGACGCGGGCACCGCGCAGGTGGCCCTGGACACCTTCGGCCCGACGGGCAACTTCGTACGCTCGGGCTTCACGGGCCCGACGTTCCCCGAGCAGCTCACGGTCTCCCTGAAGGAGCCCGCGCCCGCGGAGGTCTGGGTGCAGCTGTCCTCCTCCAGCCCGGCCGTCAGGATCGTGGGCGAAAACCTCGTGCGCATCCCGGAGGGGGCCCGCTCGGCGGTGGTGGTGGTGAGTGCGGACCTGGACGCGGATCCGGAAGTGACGAAGGCGGTGCTGACGGCCACGCTGGGCAACGAGACGCTCCAGGCCACGGTGCAGGTGCTCGAGGTGGATCAGCCGGCTTCGCTGGCCCTGCTGTCGCCCGAGACCGCCCAGGTGGACGCAGGCGCCACGTACACCTTCACGATGACGCTGGACGTGCCTCCGGCGACGGACACCCAGGTGGACATCACGCTGCAGCCCGCGTCGCTCGGCACCGTGCCGGCGCGCGTGACGGTGCCCGCCAACACCCTGTCCGCCAGTTTCGACTTCACCGCGGCCACCGTGGCCGGTGAGGGAACGGTGGTCGCCACGCTGGCGACCCAGTCCGTCTCGGCGAACCTCCGCGTGATGGGCTCCTCCACCACGGACCACGTCGTCATCAGCGAGATCGCGCTCCGGGGCCCAGGGGGTGCCAGCGACGAGTTCATCGAGCTGTACAACCCCACCGCGAGCACGGTGAACCTCGCCGGCTGGAAGGTGCAGTACAAGTCCGCGACGGGGGGCACCTACACCGGCTCCTACACCCTGCCTACCGGGGCGAGCATCGCGCCGAGGAGCTACTACCTCGTGGGCAGTCCGAGCTACGCGGCCGGCTCCAGCGGTGTGACGCTCGACGCGACCTGGCCCTCCACGATGCAACTGGGCGCCGACGATGGGAACGTTCGCATCGGCCTGCCCAGCCTGGGCAACAACCCGCAGGACGCGGCGGTGGTGGACAAGGTGGGCTACGGCAGTGGCAACGATGCGGAGGGCTCCGCCGTTCAGGCCCCGAGCGCGGCGAGCAACACCCTGGAGCGCAAGGCCAACGCCGACTCCACCCCGACTTCCATGAGCACGGGCTCTGACGCGCTCAGTGGCAACGGGCACGACACGGGCAACAACCGCTCGGACTTCATCATCCGGGGGACGCGCCAGCCGCAGAACAAGTCGAGCCCCGCCGAGCCCCGCTAGCCGGCCGTGCGGCCCCGGCCCCTACCGCGAGTGCGCGCGGTAGGGGCTGGAAATACCGCGCGGGCCGGGCCATAAGCCTCCCGTGCGAGTCGTCTCTTGGAACGTCAACGGATTGCGCTCGGTCCACCGCAAGGGCTTCCTTCCATGGCTGGCGGGGAGCCGGGCGCAGGTCGTCGCCGTACAGGAAGTGCGCGCGCGGGCGGACCAGCTCCCCGACGAGGTGCGGGCCCCTCCGCGCTGGAAGACGCACTTCGTGGCGGCGGACCGCCCCGGATACAGCGGGGTGGGTCTGTTCTGCCGGCTGGAACCCGATGACGTCGTGACGCGGCTGGGCGCCCCCGAGTTCGACACGGAGGGGCGGCTGCAGATCGCCCGCATCGGCAAGCTCACGGTGGTCAACGGCTACTTCCCCAACGGCAATGGGAAGGACCGGGACCTCAGCCGCATCCCCTACAAGCTGGCCTTCTACCGGCGCCTCTTCGAGCGCCTGGAGAAGCCGCTGCGCGACGGCGGGCGGGTGCTCGTCGTGGGCGACTTCAACACCGCGCACCAGGACATCGACCTGGCGCGGCCCCGGGAAAACCGCGAGACGAGCGGCTTCCGCCCCGAGGAGCGCGAGGAGTTCGACCGCTGGATTCGCGCCGGCTGGGTGGACACCTTCCGCCACTTCCACAAGGCGGGCGGGCACTACTCGTGGTGGAGCCAGCGCATCGGGGTGCGGGAGAAGAACATCGGTTGGCGCATTGACTACGTCCTGGCCACGCCGGCGGCCATGACCTACGTGCGCAAGGCCGCCATCCATCCGGATGTGACAGGCTCGGACCATTGCCCGGTGAGTGTGGACCTGGACCCGGCGGTCCGCTGACGGTTGCTCGAGGCTCTCATGAACGCATTGCTGTCCATCTGGACGTGGATCGAGATTGGCCTGGTGGCGCTGAGCGGCTTCTTCGTGCAGCTCGCGCTCGCCATCGTCACGTGGCCGTTCGACCGGCGCCGCTACGTGACGGGGCGCTGCTTCCGGCTGGTGGGCGTCACCGCCGCGAAGCTGACGCCGTACTGGCGCTTCGGCGTGCACGGCGCGGTGCCGGCCCGGGTGGCGCCGAACACCGTGTGCGTGAGCAACCACGAGTCCAACGCGGACCCGTTCCTCATCTCGCACCTGCCCTGGGAGATGAAGTGGCTGGGCAAGGCGAGCCTCTTCAAGATTCCGGTGGTGGGCTGGATGATGTGGATGGCGGGGGACATCCCCGTCCACCGCGGGGACCGCGACTCCGCCACCGGCGCCATGGCCCGCTGCCGCGAGTGGCTGGCCAAGGGCATGCCGGTGATGATCTTCCCGGAGGGCACGCGCTCGAAGACGGACGAGCTGCTGCCCTTCAAGGACGGCGCCTTCCGGCTCGCCATCGAGGCGCAGGCGGACGTGCTGCCGCTCGCGGTGAGCGGCACGCGCCGCGCTCTGCCGAAGCACTCGTGGCGCTTCGCCACCTCGCGCGGGCTGGTGACGGTGGGCACGCCCATCTCCACCAAGGGCATGACGCTGGCGGACGTGGAGCGGCTGAAGGAGATGGCCCGCACGCAGATTCTCGCCCTGCGCGCCGGGCTGATGCCGCACACCAGCGGCGGCGCGCCGGCCTCGGAGTCCTCCGGCGCCGCGCCCGCCGCGTAGCAATCCCTTACACGGGGAGTGCGCGTATTGCTTGGAACGGCGTCAATTCAGTTATTGCTGGGAATGATAGACATCCTTGTATAGGGTGCGCGCGGGCCGCCAAGGCCCGTTCCACCGTGACAGGAGTTCCACGTGTCTCAGTTCCGCAAGCTGTTCCTCGGCATGACGCTTGTCTCTGGCGCCTTCGTGGCCACTGCGTGTGGCCCGCAGTCGCAGCCGGAGAAGACCGAGCCCACGCCCACCACCGAGACGAGCCCCACCACCGAGACGACTCCGTCGGGTCTCGAGGCGGCGAAGTGTGACCGGGCGGGCCGCACCTACGTCTCGAGGGATCCGGTGCAGTGTCTGTCCATCACCTGGGCTTGCTCCGCGGGTCAGCAGCAGTTCCTCGACGACTGCGGCTGCGGCTGCGAGTAGCCCCATGACGTGGGGCCTCGCGCCTCGCGTCTGAGCGGACCCCGGCCCCGGGGGTGTCCCTGTCTGGAGACACCCTCGGGGCCGCGTCGTGCTCAGCGATGCCGTGTCACGTCATGGGCAGGGCACGGTGGCGGGGCACGTGTCGCCCTCCATGGCCGGGTAGCTCTGCCGGCAGGCCGCCACGCTCTCGAAGGTGTTGGTGGACATGAAGTCCACCGGGCTGCCGGACCAGGCGCGGTGGATGCCGAAGCGCGCGCTCTGCGTGATGCGGGTGTGGGTGATGAACTGCGACTCCGGCTGAGCCGCGAGCGAGATGGCTCCGTGGCCTCGCGCATACGTGGCCTCACCGGTGGACGCGTCGCAGTAGGGGCCGGTGCTCGTCCAGGTGCCGCCGGCGAAGGACACCTCGGCGTGTTCGATGACGCTGCCACGTCCCGAGCCGCGGAAGGCGATGCCCTCCCAGGCCCCGGGCGCGGGAGACGCCGCCGCGGAGGTGAAGACGATGGGCTTCGCGGCGGTGCCCCGGGCCACGAGGGCGCCGTTCTTCTCGATGGAGAGCCCCTTGGGGCCGGCCATCTTCAGCCTGACGCCCGGCTCGAGCGTCAGCGTCGTGCGCGCGCCGCCCTCGGTGGACGCGCCGATGATGAAGTCGTCCGAGTCCTCGCCCTCGTTCAGCCGGTACGGCACCCCCCGGTCGCGCAGCGTCATGCTGTCCTTCAGGAAGTCCATGTCCCGCTTCAGCACGATGTCGCCCGCGCCATTGCCCGTGTAGCTGCCAGAGGGAATCGTATCGGCGAGCCGGAAGCCCACGCGCATGGAGCCCCGGATCGCGTTGCGGATGGTGAGCTGGGTGGAGTCCGCGCTGAACACGGCGCCCGTGCGCAGCCTCACGCCCCAGTCCGGCGTGTTCTCGATGATGACGTTCTGCACGCGGAGCGACGGCGTGCGCGGCTTGTTCTCGTTCAGCGAGTCGTTCCCCGTCACGCTCACGACGCCACCGAAGAAGTTCTCCGTGCCCAGGAAGCCCTGCTTCCCTCCGTTGCGCAGCGTCACGTGGGCCAGGTCGATGGTGCCAACCTCGCCGTTCGCCGACTCGGCGATGAGGCTGCTCCACTGCCGACCCGGCTCCTCGCTGTCGAAGAGGATGGGCTTGTCCGCGGTGCCGCGCGCCACCAGCTTCCCCCTGCCACTCACGGTGATGCTCCGGTCGTCGCGCAGCAGCACGACGGCGCACGGCTCGATGGTGAGCGTGAACGCGTCGATGTTCGGCGCGTTGGCCACGATGTGCGGGCTGTCGGAGGCCTTCCACACCGTATCCGCCTCGAGGGATTCCCCTCCCTCGTCGTGGACGACGCCGGGCCCCTTGGCGCCCGTCAGCGCCGGGCACGCGCCGTTGTTGTTCGGGGTACCCCCGTCAGTCGGATTCGGATTCCCGGTGCCCGCGTCCGTCTCGTCATTCGAGCCCGACGCGCCACCCCCACAGCCCGCGACCAGCAGGGCCACGAGGAGGAAGGACAGCTTCGTACGTGCCGCGACTGCATGATGATGGGTCATGCGCGAAAGGGCCCGGACGTCCGAAAAGTCGCATCGAAAAGTATTTCGCCTGTGAATCCGGGGGCTTGCGGCGCGCTTCGCGGCCTGTAGTAGCGTTTGGGAATTCCGAGCGAAATGTCCTTGGCCTGCCTCGACGCCGATACCGCCGCCGCCTACACCGCCCACGCGCTGGAACCGGAGGAATCCCGGGCCGTGGAGGAGCACATCGACTCCTGCGCCTCCTGCCGCGAGCTCATCTCGATGGTGGCCAAGGCGGGCTGGTCCGGCTCCCTGACGTCCCTCACGAGCTCTCGGAGCGGGAGTGAAGGAGGGGGCACCCCTGTGCTGCCACGAGGCACCCGGGTGGGACCTTTCGAAATCGACGCGCCGCTGGATGCCGGGGGCATGGGCCTGGTGTACGCCGCCCACGACGTGCGGCTGGACCGGCGCGTCGCCCTGAAGTGCCTGCGCGAGCGGCGCGGCGACCCGGCGCAGCTGCTGCGGGAGGCGAAGCTGATGGCCCAGCTCGCCAACCCCAACGTGGTGCCCGTCTACGACGTCATCGAGGCGTACGGGCAGGTCTTCATCGCCATGGAGCTGGTGGTGGGACGCAGCCTGCGCCAGTGGATGGAGGCAGGGCCGCGCGACTGGAAGACGGTGGTGGACGTCTTCCTCGATGCCGGCGCGGGCCTGGCCGCGGCGCATGCGGCGGGCATCGTCCACGGCGACGTGAAGCCCGGCAACATCCTCGTCGGAGATGACGGGCGGGTGAGGGTGACGGACTTCGGGCTCGGCACCTTCGTCACGGAGCGCCCGGGCGCGTCCACATCGGTGCGGGGGACTCCGGCCTATCTCGCTCCCGAGCAGCGGACCGGCAGGCCCTGCGACGCGCTCGGGGACCAGTACTCCTTCTGCGTCAGCCTTCACGAGGCGCTCACCGGCGCGCTGCCCGGCGCGCGGCCCCCGCGGATGGCGGGCCTGCCGCGGGGCGTGAGGCGTGTGCTCACCCGGGGGCTGCGTGAGGACCCCGGCCAGCGCTACCCGTCCATGCGGGCGCTGCTCGGAGCGCTGCGCGCGGCCCGCTCTCCTCGGTGGAAGTGGGCGCTGGGGGCCGTCGCCACGACGGCGGCCTCCGTGGGGCTCGCCTACGTGTTCGGTGTCCGCCAGGTGGAGGTCGAGCAGTGCGCGGTGGCCGCCTCGGAGCTGGCCAGTCCCTGGGACGCGGAGTCGAAGGAGGCGCTGCGCGGGGCCTTCGCGCGCACCCGTCTGCCGTATGCCGGCGAGACGCTCGACAAGGTGGTCGCGAGCCTCGACGGGTGGAGCGCGGGCTTCGAGGAGGCGAGGGGACGGGCTTGCGCGGCGGGCTGGTTCCGCCGGGAGACACCGCTGGAGCGGCTGCCGGGGCAGCTGAGCTGTCTGAAGGACCGGGCCCGGGAGGCGCGCGCCCTGGTGAACCTGCTGCGCGACGCGGACGCCACCGTGGTGCAGAACTCGGTCACCGCGACGGAGCACCTGACTCCGGTCGAGCGGTGCGCGCAGACGGCGCCCGCGCGGACCGCCCCCGCTGACAGTCCGGGCATCGCTCCGCTGCGCGAGCAGCTCGCCACGGTGAACGCCCTGATGTCGTCGGCGAAGTATCGCGAGGCGCGCGAGCTCGCCCAGAAGCTGATGAAGGATGCCGAGGCCCTGGGAGACACCCGCTTCCTCGCCTCGGCGAAGCTGGGGCTCGGCGCCAGCCAGGTGTGGCTGGATGACTACGCGGCCGCGACGGCGAACCTGCTCGAGGCCATCCGGCTGGCCGACGTCACGCAGGACGACCGGACGCGGGCACAGGCCTGGGTCCGCCTCGGGCAGGCCGAGTTCCGGCAGGGCCACCACGACAAGGTGCTGTTCCTCCAGGGGCCCGCCCTGGGCGCGTGCGAGCGGCTGGGCGATGTCTGGCTCCACTCCGAGATGTACCTGTTCCTCGGCGGCTCACTCTCCCAGCTCGGGAGGCCGAAGGAGGCCCAGGCCCTCTTCGAGAACGCGGTGCGGATGCGCATCCAGGCGTATGGAGAGCGCGACTACCGCACCTCGTTCGCGCTCTCGAGTCTGGGCAATGCGCTGGCCATGCAGGGAGACCTCGCGGGCGGCACCGATGCGCACCGCAGGGCGCTCGTCGCGGCCCAGGCCGCCCTCGGCACGAGCCACCCGAACATCGGCGTCCTCCATGGGAACCTGGCCAGTGACTACCTGTACGGGCTCCAGGCCCGGCGGGCCGTCGAGGAGCTGGAGAAGAGCCGGGCCATCGCCGAGGCCGCGCATGGGCCCAAGCAGCTCAACGTGGCGAGGGCGCTGACCTCGCTGGGGGGCGCCCTGCTGGAGGCCGGCGAGCCCCAGCGCGCGCTGGAGACCTTCGAGCGCGCCGAGACGGTGTGGGACGACGTGGCGCCGAAGCATCCGTCTCGTGCCTTCTGTCTGCTGGGCCGGAACCTGGCGGCCCAGGCGCTGGGCCGGCGCATGTCGCTGGAGGAGCTGGAAAGGGCAGCCGAGCTGGGCGGCGCCTTGCCGGGCTTCATGCGCGGCCGCATCCAACTGGAGCTGGCGCGGGCGCTGTCTCCCGGGAAGGCCTCGCCCAGGGCCATCGCCTTGATGAAGGAGGCGAGGGCGGGCCTGTCGACGTCGACGTTGCCGCTCGTGCAGCGGGAGCTGGGACGGGCGAATGAGTGGCTCCATGCCCAGGGAGTCGAGCCATGACGGACACGCCGCTCGCGGAGCAGGTGCGCGCCGTGGCGAGGGAGCTGGCCGCTCACGGCGTCACCCTCGACGAGGCGGGCTTCCTGAGGGCGCTGGCGCAACGTCAGGGCACGACGGGGGCGCACCTGGCGGACCTCGCGCTGGCCTGGGCGTGCTCGCGGGGAGACGCGCCGGCCATCGTCCACTTCGAGCGCGTGTACTTCACCCAGGCGACGCGGGCGCTGCGGAAGATGAACCTGGGCGAGACGCTCACCGAGGACGTACTGGGGTGGATGCGCTTCGAGCTCTTCGCGCGTCCCCAGGGTGGGCTCATCTCCACCTACTCGGGGCGCGGGGACCTGGGCGGCTGGGTGCGCTCCATCGCCGTGCACGAGGCCCTGAAGCGGGCACGAAAGCAGCGCCGCGAAGTCACTCCGGAAGTGGCCGCGGACCTGCCGGTGCCCGAGGCGGACCTCGTCGCGATGCGGGGCGCGCACCGGGCGGAGTTCACCCGCGCGCTGGACGAGAGCTTCCGCGCGCTGTCGACGCAGCAGCGCAACGTGCTGCGCCAGTACTTCCTCGACGGGCTCACCATCGACGTGCTGGCCGGGCTGTACAAGGTGCACCGGGCCACCGCCGCCCGCTGGGTCTCCGCGGCACGCACGGAGCTCGTCGAGCGCGTGCGCACGCGCCTCGCCCAGGAATTGAAGCTGAGCGAGGCGGGCGTGGATGAGGTGATTACGCTGAGCAACCTCCAGGAGAGCCTGGGCGAGCTGCTGCGCAGGACGCGCTGAGGGCAGGGCGCCTCAGGCGTCCTTGTCCTCGTCGTCGACGATGTGGCAGCGCATCTCGTCGTCGAGGACGTCCTCGATGATTCCGCTCACCAGGTCCCGGCCGCCAATCTCGAAGGACAGGCTGACCTTGTCGCCCGCGACGGCCTCCTGCTTGTCGAGCTTGAGCTTGCCGCCCAGCGCCACGGCGTCACCGTCCACCCGGGCGCCCTCGCGGACGCGGACCTCACCGCCCAGCGTGATGACGTCGCCCTTCACGCGGGCACCGGGCTCGATGATGACCCGGCCGCGGATGGCGACGGCGTCCTCCACCTCGGCGCCCTTGCGGATGATGACGTTGCCGTCCACCGCGACGGCGTCCTTCACCTTCTCCCCGGGCTCGATGACCAGGTCGGTGCCCTGGACGGCGCGGCTGCCGTCCTTCGTGTTGTTGGCGCACACCACCCGAGGGCCCCCGGACTTCTTCGGGGCGGCGTCCTCCGCGAGGGCCGGGGTGGCGAGGGCGAGGGCGAGGGCGAAGGCGGGAAGGGGCGACAGGCGCATCGGGCGGCTCCTGGAAGTACCGGGACACCTCTCCCTACGGCCCTGTCGCCACCTGATTGCGTGCCCATGGAATCGCGGGGTTCGGGACCTCGGAAGGGTGAGGCCTCGGCCTTGCAGATGCGGTATCCAGTCCCACCCCTGGAGGTATGCCCTGGCCGCCACGCCGCACGATGACACCCACGACCTGACCATCTGGGCGTATGCCTTCGGCTACTTCGCGGCGTATGCCCCCTACAGCGCGCTGACGAAGGCGCTGTCTGGCGGCTCCCTGCCGGGGATGGAGCACGGCATCTCCGGCTTCACGCTACTGCCGGTGAGCACGCTTGCCTCCCTGGTGGGCATGTTCGTCTTCCTCACCGTCAAGCGCTGGTGGTCCTACGCGGGGCACCGCGAGGTGCTGGGCGTGCGCGTGCCCGTCCCGGGGCGGTGGACGCTGCTGTCCGGCCTGTGCTCCGCAGCCATCATCGGCACCACCACCCTGGCGTACACGATACCGGGCGCGTCCATCGTCTTCATGATGCTGCTGATGCGGGGTGGGGTGCTCGTCCTCGCGCCGCTGGTGGACATCATGAGCGGGCGGCGGGTGCGCTGGCCCTCGTGGGTGGCGCTGGGGCTGAGCCTCTCGGCGCTCGGCGTGGCCACGGGCACGGAGGTGAGCGCCACGCTCACGATGCTGGCCGCGCTGGACGTGGGCGTGTACCTCACCGGCTACTTCTTCCGGCTGCGCGCCATGAGCCACCTGGCCAAGTCCGGAGACCCCGCCGTGTCCATCCGCTACTTCGTGGAGGAGCAGATGGTGGCCACGCCCGCCCTGGTGCTCACGCTGGCGGCGATGGCGCTCGTCGGCGGGGACGGCATCCTCGGAGAGGTCCGCGCCGGCTTCACGGGCTTCCTTGCGCGGGGCCACCTGCTGGAGGAGGTGCTGGTGGGGCTGTTGTCGCAGGGCACGGGCATCTTCGGCGGGCTCATCCTCCTGGATGCCCGCGAGAATGCCTTCACGGTGCCCGTCAACCGCGCCTCCAGCGTGCTCGCCGGGGTGGTGGCGACGGCGGCCCTGTCCGCCTGGGTGGGGCTGCCGGGCGTGGGGGCGCTGGAGATGGCGGGTGCCGCGCTCGTCATGGCGGCCATGGCGGTGCTCGCCGTGCCCACGGTGCTGGCGGCGCGCGAGCGTGCCCGGCTGAGGGCCTCGCCCGGCGCGCCGTGAGTGCCTACGTCCTCCGGGCGAGCGCTCTCAGCGCGTCGATGAGCGCGTCCAGCTCCTGATGGAGGGCCCGGACGCAGGAAGCGGCCGCCGCTGGGGAGCCCGGAGACTCCGACAGCAGGACATGCGCCTCCCGCAGTGCCGCGCGCAAGGCTTGCGCCTCCAGCAGCTCCAGCGTCGGCCGTATCTTGTGGAACTGGTACTCGAAGGCCTCCCGGTTGCCGGTCTCGAGCGCCTTCTGGAAGTCCTGCTTGTACTGCTCGCAGCTGCCGATGGTGATGATGCTCAGCTCCCGGACGGCGCGCGCGTCATCCTCGAGCATGCGGTGGAGCCGTCGCAGGTCGAACGGCGGGCCGACCACGGCCGGTGGCTTGTCGCCCGCGGCCGCCATGGGAGTCCATTCCAGCTTCCAGGTGCTGTGCCGGGCAATCATCGCGGCGAGCTCCGCCGGCTTGTAGGGCTTGCCGATGAAGTCCGTGAAGCCGGAAGCCTGGGTCCGGTCCTCCAGGCCCAACCGGCTGGAGGCCGTCACCGCGATGATGGGAATGTGCTGGAAGTACTCCCCGGGCAGGGCCCGGATGGCGCGGGTGGCCTCATAGCCATCCAGCTCCGGCATCCGCACGTCCATCAGCACCAGGTCGTAGTCGGCCGAGCGGAGCCGCTCCACGGCCTGACGCCCGTCCCCGACCACGTCGAAGCTGGCGCCCCACTGCTTCAGGAGCTGCGACAGCATGAACACGTTGATGGCGTTGTCCTCGGCCACCAGGACGCGAAGGCCGCGGATGGCCTGGATGGAGGCCTGGCTCTCGGCGGACTGCGCGGCTTCGGCCTGCTCGTGGCCCACCTTCATGCGGAGGGTGAAGGAGAAGGTCGACCCCTTGCCCAGCGTGCTCTTCACGCCCAGCCTGCCGCCGTGCAGCTCCACCAGCTTCCGGCTGATGGCGAGCCCCAGGCCGGTGCCCCCGTACTTCATGCCGATGTCGTAGTTCGCCTGCGTGAACTCCTCGAAGATGTGCGCCAGGCGGTCCTCGGGAATCCCGATGCCCGTGTCGGTGACGGCGAAGTCGAGCGACACCGCGTCCTGGCTGAACTCCCGGACGTGGATGTTCACCGTCACCGCTCCCATCTCGGTGAACTTGATGGCGTTGCCCACCAGGTTGGTGATGACCTGCCCGAGCTTGACGGGGTCTCCGAGGAGCCACTCCGGCGCCCGCTCGTCGATCTCCGCGATGACCGGGAGCCGCTTCTCCTCGGCCTTGACGTTGAGGGCGAAGATGATTCCGTAGACGAGCTGGCGGAGGTTGAAGTCCCGCTCCTCCAGCGTCGCCTTGCCCGCGTCCAGCTTGCTGAAGTCCAGGATGTGGTTGATGAGGCCCAGCAGGTTCTCGGACGAGGACGTCAGGATGCGCACGTACTTCTGCTGCTGGGGGGACAGCTCCGTGCGCTGTAGCAGGCTGGCGATGCCGATGATGGCGTTCATCGGCGTGCGGATTTCATGGCTGACCATGGAGAGGAAGTCCGCCTTGGCCCGGGCGGCCTGCTCCGCCTTCTTCCGCGCCAGCACCAGCTCCCGCTCGTACTTCTTCCGGTCCGAGATGTTGAAGAGGGTGGTGCGGTTCACCACGCCCCGGCCGGCGGCGTCCTTGCGCTGCACGGTATTCACCAGCACCGGCAGTGGAGCGCCCCCCCGGGCCACCAACTCGAGCTGCACCTCGTTGACGAAGCCCTGCATCTGCAGCAGCGGGGCGAAGTGCGTCTCGTGGAAGATCTTCCCGCCCACGGAGAGCAGGTCCTGGAAGCGCATGCCCGCGAGCAATTCCTCCCGCGTGTAGCCCACCCAGCTCAGGAACGTCCGGTTGGCCCTGACGATGACGCCGTCCGGCAGCGTGGAGATGTAGCCACAGGGCGCGTTCTCATAGAGGTCCTCGGCGCTCTCCTCGAGCCACTCCGGGGTGGGGAGGCTCGCGGTGCATGTTTTTCCCGTCAATGGGGACCTCGGGCTAGAGGAAGAGCCTCATGGCCGCGATGGTCTCCTCGGGGGCGCTGAGGTTGGGGCAATGGCCCGTGGCCTTGAGTACCACGAGCTGGCTGTTGACGATGTTCTGGTGCACGTATCGCCCGACCGCCTCCGGCGCAATCACGTCTCGCGAGCACTGGAGGATGAGGGACGGGGTCTTCACCTTGGGCAGGTCCGCCCGGTTGTCCGATAGGAAGGTGACGTGCGCGAAGTGCCGAGCGATGTCGGGGTCGGTGCGGCAGAAGCTGTTGGTCAGTTCCTCTCCCAGCGCCGGGCGGTCCGGGTTGCCCATGATGACGGGCGCCATCGCGCTGGACCAGCCCAGGTAGTTGCTGTCGAGCGAGTCCAGCAGCCCGTCGATGTCACCCCGGGAGAAGCCCCCGACGTAGTCGCCGTCGTTGATGTAGCAGGGCGAGGGGCCGATCAGCACCAGCTTGTCGAACCGGTCGGGCTCGGCGATGGCGGCCAGCACGCCAATCATGGCGCTCACCGAGTGCCCCACGAAGACGACGCGCGTCAGCTCCAGCTCGCGGCAGATCTCCAGCACGTCGTCCGCATAGCCCTTCAGGGTGCCGTACCGGTTGCGGTTGTAGGCCGTGAGGTCCGAGCGCCCCGCGCCGACATGGTCGAAGAGGACCACCTTGTAGTCCTTCTGGAAGGCCGGGGTGATGAACCGCCACATGTTCTGGTCGCAGCCGTAGCCGTGGGCGAAGATCATTGCGTGATCCCCCTGGCCCTGGATCTTCACGTTGTTCCTGGCGACGGCGGTCATGGGCGGGTTCCTCC
>NZ_JABBJJ010000319.1 GCF_012933655.1 Pyxidicoccus fallax
CCTCCCTCCCACGAAACCCAGCACGAGCCCCACGGCGAGGCTCACCCACACGGACGGCTTGGACACGGCGCGACTCCCTGAAGAAGAGACACCGGTGGCGCGCGGGTGCGCCGCGAGCCACCACCGGGCCAGCCTCCTCGGGCCGGCGCTCCGGGAGTGACGCGAGCCCGTCCGGAGTTTCAGCGCCTCATTTCTTTCGAGCGTTCCGGGAGTGAGGCGTGAGCGTCAGCCGTGGCTGCCCGCCTCGATTCTTCCCGCGCACCCCGTCAGCGGGGCGTGAGCGTCAGCCGCGTCTCACCCAGCGGCCGGCCCTCGGCGTCCACGAAGCGCGCCCGCACGTCCAGCGCGCCGCTGAGCCACCCGCCCTGCACCGGCGTGCTGTACGGCAGCGGCACGTCCACGCCCGCCGCCACTTCCGCCGCGGTGCCCTCGCTCGGGAAGAAGCGCAGCGGCTCCCCCGTACCCGATGGCGGCGCCGCCTCGATGGTCAGCCGCGCCCCTTCCGGCGCCGTGTAGGCGAACTGCACCGAGTCTCCCTCGCCGCACGCCAGCGTCCCACCCGGCCGCGCCTCACCGCGCACCTGTCCGTCCGCGCCGACGCAGAAGGCCCGCGCGCCCCACGCCGAGCCCGCCTGCGCCGAGCGCGCCGTCCACTCGTCCGCCGGGTCCTTCGCCGTCGTCCTCGGCATCACCACCAGCACCGCCAGCCCCGCCGCCACGGCGAACCCCAGCGACGCCCCCATCCACGGCCGGAAGAAGGAGACGCGCTCGGGACGCGGCACCGCCCGGACCGGAGCGCTCGCGGCCGCCGCCTTCGCTCCGAGCCGCGCGAACAGCTCCCCCTCCAGCAGCGCCTGCCGGTTCTCCGGAAGCGCGCGCTGCTCCAGCGAGGACTCCACGCGCGACAGCCGGTCGTACGCCTCGCGGCAGTTGCCGCAGGTGGCCGCGTGCGCGCGCAGGCGGGTGAAGCCCTCCGTGTCCAGCTCGCCACGGAAGAGCGCCGCCAGGTCCTGCTTCGCCTTCGTGTTCGCGCACTCCGTCATGACTCGCCTCGCCGTCTGAAGAAGCTCCAGCCCCGCGACTCCAGGCCCTCCAGGTACCCGCGCGCCTGGAGGAAGCCGAGCAGCCGCGTCTTGATGCCATGCTCCCGCCGCCGCACCTGGATGCGGGTGAGCCCCATGCGGCTCGCCGCCGTCTCCTGCGGCAGCCCCTCGCCGAAGCGCAGCTCGAACAGCCGCCGCTCCTCGTCGTTGAGTCCGTCCTTGAAACCCGCCACCAGCGCCTCCACCTCCCGGTCCTCCAGCAGCTGCGCAAGCCCCGGGCCGTCCTCCACCACCTCGCCCTTCTGCTCGAAGGGCTCCAGCCCCACCGCCAGCTCGCGGTTGCGCGTCTGCTCCAGCAGCACGTTGCGCGCGATGCCCATGAGGAAGTGCCCGTACGGCCGCGTGCCGTCGTAGGCCGCGCGCGTGCGTGGCTCGAAGGCCCGGGCGAAGGTCTCCAGGAGTGTGTTCTCCAACTCCATCGCGCTCTTCAGGTGGGAAAACACGCCCCCCCTCCAGGCAGCCGCCCTCAGCATGCGCGCCAGCCCCTCGGCGTGCTCGCGGTACACGGCTGCCAGGACGTCCGGTGTGCCTTCCCGGAAGCGCCGCAGGTTGTCGTCATCCCACTCCATCCTTCAGGGGCTTACCGCGACGTGCGGTCCCCGTCATCCCATGTTGACGGGAGGGGGCTTGAGTGGATTGCGCAAGTGAACTCGTGGCACCTTTGGCCCTGCGGCGGTCCCATAACGAATGAAATTTTCTCCCAGCGCATCCCTGGTGACCCTCTGGGTCTTCCTGCTCGCCACGCTGCCCGCGAGCGCCGCGTCCGAGGACGTGGCCTACGCGCTCATCGTGGCCCACAACGGTGGCCTGGACCGGAGCCAGGCCCCGCTGCGCTACGCCGACGACGACGGCGCGCGGTACCACGAGCTGCTGGCGCCCCGCGTGAAGGAGGCGGTGCTGCTGAGCGTGCTGGACGAGGAGACGCAGGTCCTCCATCCGGGGCTGGCCGCGAAGACGCGCCCGCCCACGCGCGCGGCGCTGAAGGAGGCCCTCACGCGGCTGAACGCCCGGATGGCGGAGGACCGCGCCCGGGGCGCGCGGCCGGTGCTGTACTTCGTCTTCACCGGCCACGGGAAGCGGGGCGCCGCGGGCGAGGGGACGGTGAGCCTCCTGGACGGGCCCTTCACCCGCACGGACCTCTTCGAGGGCGTGCTCGCGCCCAGCCAGGCGTCCTTCGTCCACCTCATCGTGGACGCGTGTGATTCGTACTATTTCGTGCACTCGCGGGGCGCGCTGCCGGTGGGGCCCACCCAGGCGGCGGCCGTGAAGGGGCTCCTGGCCATGCGCGAGCTGGAGCGCTACCCGCAGGTGGGCGTGGTGCTGTCCACCTCCACCGAGCAGGAGAGCCATGAGTGGAGCGCCATCCGCTCGGGCGTCTTCAGCCACATGGTGCGCTCGGCGCTCGCGGGCGCGGCGGACGTCAACGCGGACGGGCGGGTGGAGTACTCGGAGCTGCACGCCTTCGTCGCCGCCGCCAGCCAGGGCGTGGAGGACGTGCGCGGTCGGCTCGCGGCCTTCGTGCGGCCGCCCGCGCTGGACCGCTCGGCGTCGCTGGCGAATCTGGGCGCGCGCGCGGCGGTGGGCTACCTGCTGATGCCCCGGGGCGTGGAGGGGCGGCTGTGGGTGGAGGACGACCGGGGCCTGCGGGTGGCGGAGCTCCACAAGGAGCGCGAGCGCTCGCTGGTGCTGGCGCTGCCCACGGGGCGCGGCTACTTCCTGCGCATGGCGGGACGTGAAGCGCCGTTCACCTTCTCGCGCGCGGGCGCGGTGGTGGACGGCGGCGGCCTGCCCTGGCGCGAGACGGCCTTCGCCGCGCGCGGGGCGGTGCAGGACGCGCTGCGCGACAAGCTCTTCTCGGTGCCCTTCGGCTCGCGCTTCTACCGTGGCTATGTGGCCAACCTCGAGCTGCCGCCGGTGGCGCCCGAGGAAGGACCGGACCTCTCGCCATGAGCGCCCTGTCTCTCGCGCTGTTCCTCTCGCTCACGCAGGCCGCCACGGCCGGCTGCCAGGGCGAGAAGGTGGTGTTGCTCCCCTTCGACACGGTGGCGCTGTCGCGCGCGGAGACCCGCGCGTTGGAAGAGGCCGCGCGCCGGGCGGTGGCCGCCACCCCCGGCGTGTGCCTGGAGTCCCGCGCGGACACGGTGGAGCGGCTGCGCGCGCTGGGGCCCGGGGCGCTCGCCTGTGAGGGCTCGCAGTGCCTGGGCGCGCGGGGCGTGGCGCCCGGCGCGGCGTGGCTGGTGCGCGGCGTGGCGCTCGGCCTGGGCGGTGGGCGCAGCGTGGTGCTGTCGCTGGTGGACTCGCTGGGCTGGGAGTCGCGCCAGACGTTCCAGCTTCCCGGAGTGAACGCGGAGCCCGGCGAGGCCGAGGCGAAGTCGCGGCAGTCCTTCAAGACGTTGTGGACGGCGCGTCCCTCGGCGCGAGGCGCCGTGGCGGAGCGGACGGCCGGCGTGGAGAAGCCGGCGCGCGTGTGGCCCAAGGTGCTGCTGGCCGCGGGAGGCGCGGCGCTGGCGGCGGGCGTGGGCTTCGGCATGGCCTCGCGCCGCGCGGAGTCCCGGCTGTCGGCGGGCAACGCGGGCTGCGCGGGTGACGGCGAGGCCTTCCGCGCGTGTCTCGATGGGAAGCTGCGCGATGGCCGGAGGCAGGCCCACACGGCCAACGTGCTGCTGGGCGCGGGCGCGCTGCTGGGCGCGGGCGGCACGTTCTTCCTCGTGTGGGAGCTGCCATGAGACGCGCACTGCCCGCCGTGCTGGCCTTCGTGGTGATGGCCGCGTGCACCTTCGCGCCGGACCTGTCCCGCTTCGTCCCGTGTGACGCGCAGGGGGCCTGTCCCTCGGGCTCCACGTGTCTCGCCGCCGAGGCGCGGTGCGTCCCGGACTGCGGTGAGAGTGCGACGTGTGGCCCCGTGGACCCGCCGCCCACGGAAGACGATGCCGGCGAGCCGATGGCCGATGGCGGCGCAGACGCGGGGCCGGAGGACGCGGGGCCGGTCGAGGATGGAGGCTCGGACGCGGGCGTGGACGCGGGCGTGGAGGATGGAGGTGTTCCGACGGCGCTCGCGCTGAACCCGGATGGGCTCGCGGCGGGCGTGGAGGGAGTGCCGTACAGCGGCCAGGTGAGCGCGCGTGGCGGAACGCCTCCGTACACGTTCAACGCCACCGTGGCGCTGCCCGCCGGGCTCACGCTCGACGAGGAGGGGCGGATTTCCGGCACGCCCGCCTCGGCGGGGGACGTCTATGTCTCCGTCGACGTGACGGACCAGAGCACGCCTCCGAAGCGGGCGAGCGGCAGCATCCTCCTTCGCGTCCGCGGGCGGCTGCGCATGGTCGGGCCGCTGACGCTCGCGAACGCGCCGCGAGGCGGGGGCTATGCCGAGCGCCTGTACGCCACGGGCGGCATTCCGCCCTACCGCTTCTCGTTGGAGCCGGGCAGCGCCCTGCCCTCGGGGCTGAACCTGAACGACACCGGCGCGGTGACGGGAACCTCCGGGCAGGAGGGGACCGTGAGCTTCACGGTGCGGGTGGTGGACAGCGATTCGCCGCCGCAGGAAGCCACTCGCGAGCTGTCGATATCGACGGTCAACGTGACGCTGGCCATGGACATCGCGACCCGGGCCCTGCCGGACGGGCGCGTGGGGACGCCGTACAGCTATACCCTGCGCGTCGTCGGAGCGTCGGGGCCCTCCTGGAATGTGGCGAGCGGGTGGGCGCTGCCGCCGGGCTTCCTGCTCGACGGCTCACAGGGGCTGCTGCACGGCACGCCGACGCGGCCCGGGGACTACACCATCCGCTTCGCCGCCAGCGTCCTGCTCCAGGGCGACGAGCAAACCCTGGAACTCCACGTGGACTGACCCGGCGCGCGCGTGTCCCGGACGGGCGCGCGCGCCGGTGCCCTCGTCAGGCCAGCAGGTCCAGCAGCGGGCTGTTGGCGGGGACGAGCGGCTTCGGCAGGTCCCACATCACGGTGGGGTTGCGGTAGCCCAGCGTGAAGGACGTGAGGATGGCGGGCCAGCGGTCCGCGAAGCTCGCCCAGTTGTACTCGGTGGGCTTGGACGTGAGCGGGTTGGAGTCGCGGTCCCGCTGGGTGGCGGCGTAGTCGGAGAAGTTCCACACCACCGTGCCCAGCTCCAGGCGCAAGAGCGGCGTCATGGCCTGCGTGAGGTCGGGGCGGGACACCTCGTCCGGCAGCCGCGCGGGTGGGGTGAAGGCGGGCTGCACCGCGTCGTGCTGCTCGCGCCAGGCGAAGCAGTTGTTGGCGATGGCGATGAGCGCGTCGCGCGCGCCACCGCCGGGCGCCTGACGGGCGGTCTCGGTGAGCGCGAAGGCCGCCACCACGAGGCTGGGGCCGGACACGTCGGGCAGCAGGCGCGCGAAGTCGGACGGCGCCGGAGTCTCACGGGTGCGGGTGATGAGGGCGTCGTACGCGCGCTTCGCCTGCTGGGACGTGGCGCCGCGCAGGGTGAACTCGCGCAGCACGCGCTCCGGAGTGAGGGCGCCCGCGCCCTGCCGCCACGCGAGGTATGCCTGCGCGGAGCCGCCGATGTCCGTGAAGATGGCGACGTTGCCCTCGTTGAGCAGGCGCTCCAGGGTGCGCGCCATCGCCTCGGTCTTGTCGAGCGGCAGCACGCCGGGGGCCAGGAAGAACAGTCGCGCGAAGCGGTGCGCGGTGGACCAGAGCGTGCGCGGGTCCGACAGCGGCTCCAGGTTCATGGCGCCCGCGAGCGCGCCAATCGCGGCGGCGGCGTCGCGCGGCAGCCCGTGCCAGCCGAGCGCGGTGGAGAGCTTCTCCGCGCCCTGGCGCATGGGGCCGGTGAGTCCCACGCGGTCATACGCGTGCGCCGCGCTGGGCAGGGCCTCTCCCTGGGCGATGTCGATGATGCGCCGGGCGATGGCCGCGCCGAGCAGGCCCTTGCCGGCCTCCTGCGAGGCATGGGGCGCGAAGGCGAACCAGCACGGGCGCACGCGGCTGGTGCCCCCGGGCCGGAAGTCCGGGTCCAGCAGCCCCTGCAGCGTCTGGGCGATGCGGATGTAGCCCTGGGTGATGAAGCGGTTCTGCCGTAGCGGCGTGCCGGCCGGGACTCCCGCGGGGGCCAGCAGGTCCGGAGCGGGGGCGCGCAGCACGTTCAGGTCGCGCAGCACGTTGAGCTCCGCCGCGGGCAGCGCGTCGGGCGCGTGGATGCGCAGCGCGGTGCGTGGCGGCTCCTCCGCGTGGGCGGCGGGCCCGGCGGGCGGTTGAGGACGCTTCGTCGCCATGGTTCGGCTCCAGGGCAGGGCGGGAGAGGGGGGCCACTATCGCCGGAATGCCCTGGGGAATGCTCGTCGGCCCATGGGCTTCACGGACAGGCCGGGCCCTGGCTGGCACCCTGCTCTCCGGTGCTTCCTGGACGGGCGGGTGGTTGTCCGGGCCCCGGAAGTCCCCACCTTTGAAGCAGAAAGGAGGCCGGGCCACATGGTGCGGAAGGTCGGCTGGGCGGTGCTGGGCATCGCGGGACTGTCGGTGCTGATGTGTGGTGGGTGCTCGGCCGAGGCTCAGTCCGGTGGCACGGGCGCGCGAGGAACCGAGCAGGTCGCTCCCGCGGCGGCGGGAGGACAGCAGGCGGGCAACCAGGCGCCGGCTTCCGGCACGGACGCGGAGCTGCGGCAGACCGTGGAGGCACTCCGCGCGGAGGTGACACGGCTCCAGCAGGAGGTGGCGCGGTTGCGAGGCGACACGGCCGGGACGGGCGTGGGCGGCTCGGGCACCCCGGTGGGAACCGGGGACACGCGCGCCGGTACCGCGGCACGAGGGACAGGCGGAAGCGGCTCGGCGGGTGCCGGGCAGGGGACAGGCGGTGAAGGGACGGCGGGCATGGGCACCGCGCAGGGCACCGGCGGTGGAGGCACGGCGGGCACGGGCACCGCGCAGGGCACCGGCGGTGCGGGCACAGAGACCCAGGGCAACGCGCAGGGCACCGGCGCTGGAGCCTCGGGCACCGGGCGGGGAACGGGCGGCGCGGGCACGGCGGGCACCGGGCAGGGGACAGGTGGCGCGGGAGCCACAGGAAGGGGTTCCGCCCCCGTCGTGAGTGACGTGCCTCCCTCGGGTTCGAACGTGCCGGCGCCGAGCGGCACGCAGATGGTGAACGCCATCTACACGGGCGAGGTGCGCTCGGTGTCGGGGAACCAGGTGGTCATCGGGCTGGAGACGGGCGCGCCGCTGGTGCTGGACGTGGATGCGCGCACGCGGGTGTTCCGGAATGGCCGCGGCATCGGCGTGCGGCAGCTCGAGAAGGGCGAGCAGGTACGCGCGGTGGTGGACCTGGTGGGCCAGGACCAGACGCTGGAGATCGCCGTGCTGCCGGCGGCGCCTCGGGGAGGCTGAGGCGGGGAGCCGGCCCACGCCCCGTCAGTCGCACGCTCCTCGCACGTCCATGGGAGGGAGGTTCCCATCATGACGGCCTATGACCGATATCGCGCGCTCCTGCGCAAGCTCGTGCTCGTGCGTGCGCGACATCCGGAGGGCGGCTCTCCCGAAGAGGATTCCCTGTTGGATGTCATGGACGAGGTCTGGGCGGAGATGACCGAGGGCGAGCGCTCCTGTATCTCCTCGGAGCGCTCTCGCGCGCTCGGCCTGCCCGATTCCCAGGACACCGACTCCGCGCCATCAACCCAGGGCTGAGGCCCTACTTGCGCGCCGTGGGCATGGACGGTGGAGGCCCCTCCATCGAACCATGGTGCGCGCCCGTTTCCCCGGCGTGAGGCGCTCGCGGCCGCGCTCGCAGCACCGCGCGCGAGTAGTCCACCACCGAGGCGAGCGACAGCACACCAATGAGCGCGACGAGCGGTGACACCGCCGGCGGGAAGAGCAGCACGCACAGCAGCGCCGCCAGCTGGAGCGCGGTGACAAGCTTGCCGAGCAGCCGCGCCTTGAGCTCCACCGGGCGCAATCCCGGCACCGCACGCGCGACGATGAAGCCGATGGCGGTGCCGATGTCGCGCACCACCAGCAGCAGCACCTCCGGCAGCGCGATGAGCCCGTCCAGGTAGCAGACGAGGATGGCCGTCACCATGAAGCCGCGGTCGGCCACCGGGTCGATGAGCGCGCCAATGCGCGTGGCGAGTCCCTTGTGCCGGGCAATCCACCCGTCCAGGAAGTCCGTGAAGGCCGCCAGCACGACGAGCGCCGCGCGCACCACCACGTCCGGGATGACGATGAAAGCCACCGCCATGGGCAGGCGTGACAGCGACAGGGTGTTGAGCAATGCAAGACGCGCCCGGCGGTGCATAGGCATCAAGGTGCTTCCTCGCCCGGAGTGATGCACGGGAACCGGCGTGTGACCGTTCAGCGGCGGACCCCATCTCGGACGGTTGCCCGGTCCAGGGATACTCCGGGCAGGCGACCGACTTCCCTCGGACGCCGGGCCCGGAGCACGGGCCGCCTCCAGCGTCCAGGCGCCGACGCCTGGGAGCTGCGATGGAACCCCGGAGCTGCGAGGATGGTCCAACCCGGGGACCGTCATCTCCCGTGCATTCCCCTCGTACCGGAGCCTCGCTACCGTGAAAGAGTCACCCCCTCGGACGTCCCGCGCATCCCTCCATTCCTCGCGCGAGGCCGGTGACTCGCTCCCGGAGGACGGGACAGGTCCGTCGACGCACGGCCACTCCGCGAGTCCCAGGCTCACGGTGCCAGGGCTCCTGTTGATGGCGGCGCTGCACCCCGGTGCCGTCGAGGCCTCCCCTGGCACGTCGACCGAGCCCCAGCCCGCGCCCGTCACCGCCGCCGAGCGGGAGGCGGCCCGTGATTCCTTCTTCAACATGCGGCGCTGGGTGCTGGCGGGCATGGGCTCCACCCTGCCCGCCGCCTCGGAGCCGCGTGCCCCCACGCGCGACGAGCTGGCGCGCTACGCGTGGCTGTCTCCGGACGCGCGGGTGCGGCCGCTGGAGGCCACCTTCGCGCCCCCGGAGGGCTACACGCGGGTCGCGGTGGAGCAGGGCTCGTTCGGCGCGTGGCTGCGAGGCCTGCCGCTGCGTCCGGAGGGCACGCCGGTGCTCCACTTCCGGGGCGGCGAGGTGCTGCCCGCGGACGACGCGAGGCTGGCGGCGGTGGCGGAACTGGACGTGGGCCAGGCCAACCTGCAGCAGTGCGCGGACTCCGTCATCCGTCTCCACGCGGAGTGGCTCTGGTCCAGCAACCAGCGCGAGCGCATCGCCTACCGCTTCACCAGTGGCCACCTGGCGTCCTGGCCGAAGTACGCCGCGGGGGACAGGGCGCGCGTCACGGGCTCGAAGGTGGCGTGGGTGCGCAGCGCGGGCGCGGATGCATCGCGTGCGGCGTTCCGCGCGTACCTGGACCTCGTCTTCAACTACGCGGGCACGCTGTCGCTGGAGCCGCTGAAGGGCCGTCCCTCGCGCGAGGACGTGCGGCCCGGGGACTTCTTCGTGCTGGGCGGCAGCCCGGGGCACGCGGTGATGGTGCTGGACGTGGCGGCCAACGCCGAGGGCCGCCGGGTGGCGCTGCTGGGGCAGGGCTTCATGCCCGCGCAGGACTTCCACGTGCTGTCCCCCGGCGGAGGAGAGGACACGGCGCCCTGGTTCCCGCTGGAAGGCGACGCGGTGGCCACGCCGTTCTGGAAGCCCTTCCCCTGGTCCTCGCTGCGCCGCTTTCCGTGAGGCCCGCCCTCGTGTCCCTCCGAGCGCCGGTCCAGCGTTCCTGCCACCGCGAAGCCCCCCAGCTCCTGACGGTGGCCATGGGCCAGACCCTGCTGCTCGGAAGGGACCCGTCTCAGGCGGGCCCGTGCACCACGCTCACGAGTGCAGCGGCTGCTGCAGCGGCTCCGCCTGCGGGGCGGAGACGACGGGGGCCTGGGAGCCCGTCGGGCGCGTGAGGTACTGGATGATGCTGTTGTCCTTGCCCAGGTACGTGTCGAAGTTGTTCACGCCGTCCTCCAAGAGCCCGGCCTTCTCCAGCTCCAGGTGCATGGCGGGCAGGTTGTAGAAGGGCACGGACGGGAAGGCGTGGTGCGTGAGGTGGTAGTGCACGTTGAGCGGCGCCACGAAGAAGTTCTCCAGCGCGGTGCCCGTCACGTCGCGCGTCTCGCGCGTCTCGTCGCCCTTGGGCTCCTGGTCGATGGGGTGCTCACCCAGCGCGCGCAGGCGGAAGAAGGCCATCATCACCGTCGTCGTGGGCAGCACCCACAAGAGCAGCCAGTGCAGCCACGCGCCCGTCGTCACCAGCACCGTGACGAGCGTGGCCACGTACAGCCAGTAGCGCACGTGCTCCATCGCGGAGATGCCCGGCTGGCCCTTGCGGGCCAGGCGGCCCCAGTACGTCCACGGCAGCACCACCTTCAGGTGGTTGGGGGCGTACAGGCCCAGCGCGTCGCCCAGGAACACCAGCGTCGCGCGCACCGGCGTGCGCGGGAAGTGCCACGACGTGTCCGCCTGCTGCCCCGCCCAGTACGGGTCCTGCGGCGTGTTCACGTAGCGGTGGTGCATCATGTGCTCGTAGCGGTAGCCCGCCGTCGTCATGTTCAGCGGGAAGGCGCAGAGCATGTCGCTGACCAGCTCGTTCGCCGTCCGGTTGGACAGGAAGTGGTAGTGCGCCGCCTCGTGCATCAGCGCCAGCAGCGCGTGCTGCCGCGAGGCGATGATCAGCGCCGCGATGGGCCACGCCCACCAGCGGTCCACCATGACGACGAACGCGAAGGCCGCGACGATGACCAGCCACTGCGAGGCCAGGGCCCACAGCGCCCGACCATTGCTCACCTGGGACATCTCACGGGTGACGGCAGCCAGCGCCTTCCGGTCGACCCGGCGCGCGAACTGGGTATCGGCCTCGTCCACTACCTCGGCGTACATGATGGGGGGCTCCTTCTGCTTCTGGATTCACTACGAAGCAGGGTGTACCCCGACTCTTTCGCCCGAAACACGTCAGTCTGGCAAGAATTTTCTTTCAGGACCGGAAGCGTTTCACAGTGAAGAGGGGATATCGAGTCATGCCGTACCCCATGGGGGTATCCAATGACTCCGTGGTTTACTCATTGTGCGGGTTGAGTCGTCCTGGAGGCGTGGGCCCGGCCGTCTTCCCGCATGGATGCGCGGACGTGAAAAGGGCCTGGAGACCGGAAGTGGTCGCCAGGCCCTTGGGATTTTCCAGCGGCGGCGGGGTGCGCTCAGGTCAGCTCAGCGCTCCCACTCCACCCTCAGGTGCTTCATCTGGCGCAGGACGATGCTCTGCCAGATGCCGTAGTCCTGGTTGGGGACGAGCTTCAGGTCCGGCAGCATGTCCAGCAGGGTGTTGGTGGTGATCTGGTACTGGAGGCGGGCCAGGGGCGCGCCCAGGCAGAAGTGGGTGCCGTGGCCGAAGGTGAGGTGCTGGGGCACCTTCTCGCGCGTCACGTCGAGCTTGCTGGAGAACGGGCAGCGCGACTCGTCCCGGCTGCCGGCCGCGTACAGGAGCATCAGCCGCGAGCCCGCCGGAATCTTTACCCCGCCCACCTCCACGTCCTCGCGCGCGGTGCGGATCATGGAGTGTGAGACGGAGTCGTACCGGCTGGACTCCTCGAGGAACTTCATCACCAGCTCACGGTTGTGGCGCATCATTCCCCACATGCCGTGCTCCAGGGCCAGCTTCCAGGTGTTGGCCATGAGGGCGGTGGTGGACTCGTGGCCGGCGGACAGCATGGACGCGCCGATGGCCATGATGAGCTCGTCCATCGTCAGGGCCTCGCCGTTGTCCTCCACGGCGACGAGGTAGCTGGTGAGGTCCTCCTTGGGGTTCTTCTTGCGGTCCTCGATGAGGCGCACGCAGTACTGCTGGAACTCGATGACGCCCTTGGCCATCTCCACCTGCTGCTCGGCGGGGATGTGCTCGAAGGTGAGCTGCTGCCAGTCCGCGCTCCAGCGCTTGATCTTCCACACGTCCTCGGCGGGCACGCCCATGATGCCGAGGATGACGTACGCGGGCAGCGGGTAGGCGAGCTGCTCCACCAGGTCCGCGCGGCCATCGTTGGCGAACTTCGCCACCATCTCGGTGGCCAGCTTCTGGATGAAGGGCGCCATGCCATTGATGCGCGCGGGGGTGAAGCCGCGGTTCATCAGCCGGCGCAGGCGGGTGTGGTCCGGCGGGTCCATGCCCAGCAGCACGTGCCGCGTGTCGAAGCCCTGCGCGAGGATGGCCTTCGCCTCTTCCGTCAGGTGCGTGCCGCTGCCCAGCATGTCCCGGTTGGAGAAGCGCGCCGGGTCCTTCAGCACCGCCGTGATGTCGTCATAGCGGCTGACCAGCCACATGTTCAGCATGGGGCTGAAGGTGACCGGCTCGTCCTTGCGCAGCTTCTCGAAGAAGTCGTGCGGGTTGGCCACGTGGGGCCCGAAGAACGGGTTGTACTGCGCGCCAAGGTGGGGGCTCGGCACCGTCGCGGAGGCGTGGGCGGGAACTCCGGTCTCTTCCTGCTTCTGCACATTCACGGGCATGGCTTGACTCGTGGGTCGAGCGAGCCCCCCCAAAGGTCGACGCTCGCTAACGGGTGGTGGGAGTGGAGGGGTGGGACGCCCCTTCACCGGATGAGGCTGGAAAAACGGACGAGGAGCCGGAACGAGGACAACCCGGGCGCGATGTGGCTCCCTTGGAGCCCCGCATATACAACAATTCCACGCTTCCTGGCCAGTAAGGGCATATTTTTCCACAAAGACCGGCATTTGGTCAGCCCGAGACACTCCCCTGGACTGGCGTAAGGGCTTGAATTGCCTTGTTTTTCGCTGGAGCGAAAAAGATTCACAACAGATGTTGCGACCTCGGGGCATGGGTGGATCCACCCCGCCAGGGCGGGTGGTGACCCATGGGTGGCCATCATTTCCAGGCCCCGGAATGGGCCTGGAAGGGTGGGGGGGCGAGGCGCTCGGAGGGCCTCAGCCGTGCTTCTTGCGCTGCTTGATGCGGTTCTGCTCGACCCAGGCGCGAGCCTCGGGGAGCGTCTTCACGAAGGCGGTCTCGAAGCGCGTCTTGCCGGTGAAGAGCATGGCCAGGGCGAGGACCTTGCCGAAGGTCTGCTGGACCACGTCCGCGCCGACGTAGACGACGCCCTTGAACCAGTCCGCCCGGCCATTCTCGGAGAGGTAGCGCCGGGGCTCCGCTCCAAGCTGGGACTGACCGATGTCGGCGATCATGTAGTACGGGCCGTGCTTCGCGGCCTCACCGTACACCGCCACCGCGCGCTGGATTTCCTCCAGGTTGATGGGCCCGGAGAAGGTCGCCATCACGAGGTCTGGCGGCTCATAGCGCACCACGTGGGCGCCCAGCTTCCACTCCTGCTGCTGCATGTCACTCCCTTCGAAACCCGGACGCAGCATAGCGCTCGCGCCGGATTGACGCGAGATTCACGGGTTTCTTGGAGAGCGGGAACTCCCAGGGAGGAGCGGGGACTCAGCCGGCCTTGCGCTGCGCGGCGGTGGAGCGGTGCTGGGTCACCCAGGCGCGGGCTTCGTCGAGGGTGGCGACGAACACGGTCTCGAAGCTCGTCTTGCCGGTGAAGAGCATGGCGAGGGCAATGGCCTTGCCGAAGGTGCGCTGCACCACGTCCGCGCCCACGTAGATGACGGCGTGGAACCACTCGGAGCGGCCGTTGTCGGAGAGGTACTTGCGGCCGGCGTTGTCAATCTGGGAGCGGCCGATGTCGGCGATGCAGTAGTACTGGCCGTGGCGCTCGAAGGTCTCCCGGTAGAGCTGCGAGGTGCGCTTCACATCGTCCATGTTGATGAGGCCGTTGAAGGACACCACGAGGGTGTCCGGCGGCTCGAAATGGGCGTTGTGCGCGCCGAACTTCAATTCGTCCTGCTGAGGCATGTCCTCCCCCTCGCTGTCCGTGATTGCGAGCGAGGATAGCGCCCGCGTCGCTCCAATGCGAAACCATCATCGCCCTTGCCAGGTAGGAGCAGCCGAGCGTGCCGTCTTCCGAACAGGCGCGGGGGGATGTTGGCGTGATGACCGTCGGGCGCTGGCATCCTTGACCGGCGCTGGGGTGGCTGGAGTCATGCCCCGCGTATGCGCCGACGTCTCTTTCCGCTGCTCGTGGCAGGCCTCGTCGCACTGGGGGTGGGTGCGTCCGGTTGCCGGCGCTCGAAGGAGCCGCGCGAGGAGGCGGGCCGTACGCGGCTGGTGTTCAAGTACCAGCCGCTGTGGGGGCCGCCGGGACCGTTCCGCGAGCTGCTGGCGCGCTTCGAGCGGGAGAACCCGGGGGTGGAGCTCGTCACGGAGGCGCTGCCCAACGCGTCGGACCTGGCGCACCAGTTCTTCCTCACGTCGCTGGAGGGTGGGGCGGACGACTTCGACGTGCTGGTGGCGGACGTCGTCTGGGTGCCCGAGTTCGCGCGCGCGGGGTGGATTGCGGACCTGTCCGAGCACTTCCCGCCCGAGCGCCTGCGCGCGGACTTCTTCCCCGGCCCGGTGGAGGCGGTGGTGGTGGACGGGCGGACGTACGCGGTGCCGTGGTACCTGGACGTGGGCGTCCTCTACTACCGCACGGACCTGGTGCCGCGGGCGCCGCGCACGTACGAGGAATTGAGGCGCTTCGCGCGCGAGGCGATGGCGAAGGCGCCCGGCATCCAGGGCTACGTGTGGCAGGGGCGGCAGTACGAGGGCCTGAGCTGCAACGTGTACGAGGCGCTGTGGGGGCACGGGG
>NZ_JABBJJ010000031.1 GCF_012933655.1 Pyxidicoccus fallax
CTCCCGCCCCACCCCTTCGAGGGGCCCGACGACACTGTTCCGGGGGGCCGGTTTGTTCCGGAAGCTCGGATTGGCTCAAGATAAGGGCGGAAAACCCTCGACGGCGGGACTCCAGAGAGGTCCAGCGAATGGCCGGGGAGCTGGAAGCACCACACCGAGGGGGGCGGACACCGCGGCGAGGCCCGTTGCGCCTTCGTGCGTGGTACCTCCTGCCGCTGCTCGCCCTGGGGGGCTTCCTCCTTCCCGGGTCCAGCCCGCCAGCGGAGGACCGTGGCACGTCGCGCATCTGGCTCACCACGACGCACATGCGGCCCATCGAGCCACGCCTCAGCGTGGCGCCCGCGGACGTGCACCGCCCCTACGTCCCCATGCGCGGGGTGGAGCAGGCCACGCCCGTTCCCCTGCGGGAGCTGGCCCGCCTGGAGGCGCTCGGGGACCGCGCCGGTGTCGCGGCCTCGTACCTCGTCCATGGCGACCCGCAGCAGGCGCTGGCCCACCTGAGCCTGGCGCCCGCGTCGCCCCACCGCGAGAGCGACCGCGCCGCCGCGGCCTTCCTCCTGGGCCGCCACGACGAGGCGCTGACGCTGCTCGATGGCGCGCTGGACGTCTCGCCTCGCCATCCACAGGCGCTGTGGAACCGGGCGCTCGTGCTGCGCGAGCTGGGGTTGAACCTGCTCGCGGCCTCCGCCTTCGAGGATGTGGCAGAGCTGGGCGAGCCCGGCTGGAGCACCGAGGCCCAGGAGCATGCACGCACCCTGCGCGCCTCCGAGCGCCAGCGCGCCGACGCGTGGATGAAGACGCGCGACGCCGTGCTCGCGCTCGTGGGAGACCCGGCCGCGCCCATTCCGCTGGACGAGGCAAGGCGCCTGCCCGGCACCGCCCGCGCGCACTTCTACGACGCGGTCCGCACCGCGCCCACGGCCGCGCGCGTCCGCGCCCTCCTCCCCCTGGCGGAGCTGCTGGACCGGGCCTTCGGGGGCGTCCCGGTGCTGGTGAACCTCACCCGGCGCGCGGCCGCGCGGGACTTCTCCCGCCGCGGGCCCCTGGCCCTCGAGTACACGAAGCTCGTCCGGCGCGCCCACCCGACTCCGGCCGCCTTCGTCCAGAAGCTGCGTGGCTCGGGCGAGACGGACCTGCTCCTGGGCGCGCTGCTGCTGCGCACGGACGTGCCCCGCGAGCCGGCGGAGGTGGAGGCGCTCGCCCGCGCCACCGAGGACCCGTGGCTGGCCGTGCTGGCGCAGGAGGAGGTGGCGCGCATGGAGGACGTCGCCGGCAAATCCTGGCAGTCCACCCAGCGCCTGCGGGACGCGCTGCGCTTCTGCCGTGAGCAGGAGCTGGGGCTGCGGTGTCTGGATTTGCAGCGGCGGATGAGCCAGTACGCCACCTCCGCCAACCGGCTGGCGGAGGCGGAGGAGCTGGCCCGCGCGAGCTGGCGCGAGGCGAGGCGCCTGGGCGAGTGGGGACAGGAGGGGTTCTCCATCCGCGCGCTCGGCCAGGCCGCGCGCTACCAGTACCGCGTGGCGCCCGCGAAGGCCTACCTGGACGAGTTCCTGGAGCGCAGCCCCGGCGACTGCGACGCGCGCAACTACGTCCACCGCAACCTCGCCTCGCTGGCGATGATGCGGCTGCGGCCCGCGGAGGCGCGGCTGGCGCTCGACAGGGCCCAGGAGTGCACGCCCTCCGTGGCGCTGATTGGCGCGTGGACCCTGGCGGACCTGTGGCGGGTGGACCCGAGGCCCTCCGACGAGGAGGTGCTGCGCCGGGAGCTGGCGCTGGTCCACCCGGACCGGGACCCTCCGGGTCGCCGCGTACTGGCCACCCTCATCGCCGGCCGCTTCACCTCGGTGAGGGACCGCGAGAAGGGCAAGGTCCTGCTGCGCCAGGCCATCGCCGAGGCCGAGCCGCTCCTGCGCACCCACGCGGACGCGCGCGACGCCCGCGCCGTGGCGTACCAGACGCTGGCGGTGAGCGCCGGGAGCGCGGGCGCCTTCGAGGAGGTGCCCCAGGTGGTGGCCGAGCAGCTCGGCGTCACCGCGCCCGAGCGGTGTGTCCTGGCCGCCGCCCTGGACCAGGAGCGCACGGTGGTGGTGGCGCGCGGACCGAACGGCGAGGTGCGCGGCCACCATGACGCCTCCCGCCGGGAGCCGCTGGGGGAGGACCTGTCCAGCCTCGTGCCTCGCGAGCTGGTGGCGCTGCTGCGGAGCTGCGAGCAGGTGGACGTGCTCGCAGCGCCCCCGCTGGACAGCCGCTCCGGCCTGCTGCCGCCAGAGATGGCGTGGCGCTACCGGGTGGGGACAGCGTCCTCGCGGGCGCCCTCCCCCACCCGTGACCCGCTGCACGTGGTGGTGGCGAACGTGGAGACTCCGGGCACGCTGCGGCTGGCGCGCCTGTCGTCGTGGGAGTCCGCCCCCGCGCCGGCCGGGCACGCGTTGGAGCTGACGGGCATGTACGCCACGCCCTCGCGCGTGCTGGAGGCCATGACGCGCGCCACCGACATCGAGTTCCACGCGCACGGACTGGTGGACCGGAGCCTGTCGGAGGCCACGGTGATTGCGCTGGCCCCGGAGCATGACGGCCGCTACGCGCTCACCGCGGAGGAGATTCGCCAGACGCGGCTGGAGGGCGCGCCGGTGGTGCTGCTGGGCGCGTGCAGCGCGGCGCGGCTGCCGCCCCTGTTGCACCAGACGTCCTCGCTGCCGCAGGCGTTCGTCGACGCCGGGGCGCGCGCGGTGCTCGCGGCGACGGTGGACATCCCCGACTCGGCGGGGCGCTTCTTCCAGGCGGTGCGCGAGCGCATCCACACCGGCACCCGGCCCGCGCTCGCCCTTCGCCAGGAGCGCCTGCGCTGGCTGCGCGAGGAGCCCGGCGCGCGGTGGGTGACGCGGGTATTGCTGTACGAGTAGCAAGCCGTCGCACCGGCCGGGGAACGGTGGCTGTGCGGGCGGTAGAGGGGGAAGTGGAATGTTCGACGCGGGACCGCTGGCTGTGTACAGCCTGCATTTCGACCATGGGGACAGTGGCGCGATTGCGCTGTGGGACCCCGTCACCGACACGCGGCTGGGGATGCTGCCCGAGTGGATTCGCGAGCGCCGCGCCGAGCCCGCCGCATACCTCCGCGGCACCCGGCCCTCCGTGCGCGTCACCCTGCTGGCCCACCACTTCGTACCGGAGACCTTCGAGCTGAGCGCCTTCGGCCCGGCGCTCGACGGTGCGGGCACCACCCGGTGGCTGGGTCCGCATCCGGTGCGCCTGGAGCGGCGGGCCGGGTGGACCACGCTCCCCGAGTCCGTGGTCTTCAACCGCGCGCTGCCCAACCGCATCGGCGCGCACGCGCTGGACCTGCAGTGGTACGCGGAGTGGACGGATGAGCGCGGCGTCGCGCGGCGGCTCTTCCTCGGTGACTCGCGGCACGAGCTGCACACCACGGGCGCGCCGATGGCGCATGGGCTGCCGGGGGCGCCTCCGACGGGGGTGTATGTGCCGCTCCTGCGCTGGGCATCACGGTGGTGCGCGGGACTGGAGAACCGGAAGGACATCTGCGACGCCATCCTCCGAGGCCTGCCGGAGACACGGCTGCGGTACGGCGTGCCCGCGTGGACGGTGCGGCACATGCTGCTGGTCGGTGGCGGCATGTGCGGTGGATGGACGCAGCTGTTCCAGCAGCTCGCGGGGTGTCAGGGCGTCCCGCTGGAGGGGCGCACGCTGCACCTGCATTCCACGAAGGACTCCCAGACGGGCGAGGTGCGCTGGGAGGGCATGGTGGCCGCGGCGCCGGGGCTCAACCAGTTCGAGCCGAGCCGGCTGACGCGGTTCCTGGGCCGGTACAACGACAGCCTCAAGTATCCCTTCTCGCCGGACGAGCCCGTGGAGCTGCTCGGCCGGTACGAGGCGCGGTACTGCTTCCTGGCCGGCCTGGAGGATGGCCACTGCGTCAGCTTCCTGGAGGACGGCGGCCGGCTGTATCTGTACGACCCGAGCTTCCGCGCGGAGGCTGTCATGCTCGACATGCCGCTGCCCGAGCCGGATGTACAGCCGGTGATGCTGGGGCCGGAGTCCTCCTTCCGCCGGAGCTACCTGCATCACGTCATGCCGTGGCTCATGGGCTCCCTGCGCGCGAACGGTCGGTTCTGGGAGGTGAACGTGCTGCGCGGGGAGTTCGGCATCACCGTGAAGACGGAGCAGGTGCCGGAGCTGGGCATCCTGTGGTCCCGCTGAGACGAGACGATGGCGCGTGAGCCAGAAGGCGGCCGCGCCGGCCCCGGGCGGACTGGCGCGACGGCTGCTGCTCAGCCGGCTCGATGCCACGGGGGAGGCGTCGGCTCGGGCGGCGCGGGCTCCTCCTCCCAGATGACCTTGGGTGTCGCGCCAGCGAAGGCGGCGAAGGACACCGAGGCGCTCTCCTCCTGCACCCGGTAGCCGTACCACCAGCCCACGGGCAGCAGCAGCCAGTCCCCCGGCTCCAGCTCGACCTCCAGGCGCGGCACCGCTTCCGCCTCCGAGGGCTCACCCGCCATGCGGCGCAGTTCGAAGACGGGAGCGAGCCGGAACCGCCGCCGGCCATGCACCTGGTGCACCAGCACGTTCTCCCGCACCGGAGCATCCGGCGCCTCGGCAGCTTCCGCCTCCACCGTGAGCACCGGACGTCCGTCCGCCACACCGAAGTCGATGGGAGGACGGAGCAAGTCCAACAGCGGGCGCAGGTCCGCATGCTCCGCGAGTGACACCGAGCGGGCCCCATCCATCCACATCGAGAGCCGCTCCGGTGCCCAGCGCCCCGCCTCCGCCACCTCCGCGCCGCGCAGCACCACCGGCCGGTTCTGGAAGTAGTAGCGGTCGAGGAACTCCTCCCGCGACAGGGCCTCGTGGCAATCCACCCGCGCATGGCCCTCCGCCTGCCGATAGAGGTCGCCGTACAGGTCCAGCAGCCCTTCCAGCTTCCGCTGCAGCGCCACCGCCTTCCGCGTCCCCTCGAAACACGGGTCCTCCGCCTCGGCCCGCACCGCCGCGCGCGCCACCTCCGCGTCCACGCCCGCGCCTTCGAGCACCGCCACGAGGTCCGCTTCCTCCGCGCCCCGCAGCAGGTTCTCCACCACCCAGCGCCGCCACTCGGGCGCGAGCCCCGCGCCGCCACCTTCTCCCGTCATCGCTCCACCTCCTCCGGCCGAGGGCCGACCCAGTAGTCCCGCCAGTGCGTGTTGCGCGCCGCCGCGTCGAAGTTCACGAACGTCACCGACAGGCTCACGTCCAGCGCCTTCACCGCGTGCCACCACCCCACCGGAATCAGCAGCGCATCCCCCGGCCCCACCTCGCACGTGTGCACCGTGGCGCGCGCGAAGTCCGGAAAGCGCTCGAGGTCAGGCGCGCGGATGTCCACCGCGCTGTACAGCCCCCGGTCGTTGTAGAGCCAGGGCGTCTCCCACGACGGCGCGAGCCAGAAGCGCTTGCGCCCCAGCACCTGGCAGAAGAAGACATTCAGGTGGTCGTGATGGAGATTGGACAGCGTCCCGGCCGGACCGAACCACAGGTGCACGCTGTCCGGTGTCGCGATGTCCGGGTGGATGTACCCCACCGGAGCCCGCAGGTCCGCGAGCAGCGGCCGGAAGGCCTCGCGCAAGAGCAGGCTGTTGCGCGCCACGAGGTACACGTCATTCGTCTCGCGGCCCTCGCGCATCCGTGCAATCAGCTCGCGCAGGGGCAGCGTCCGCCGCAGGCGCTCCGCGTTGAAGTCCGGGTCCCCGTCAGACTCGCGGCCCGCCATCACCTCCACCGGCTCGTCGCCGAAGCGCTCCGCCAGCCACTCCGGCGTCCAGCGCGACAGCGCGGGCCAGTCCTCCAAGAGCCCTTCGACGATGACGGGCCGGTTGCGCAGGTAGTAGCGCTCGAAGAACTCCTCCGGCGGAAGGTGTCTTCGTCGCTCCACCCGGGGCGCTTCGCTCCCACCCTGCTCGTTCCGATAGAGCACGGCCCGGGCTCGCAGCAGCGCCTCCAATGTCTGGCGATGCGAGACATGCGCGCTCGCATGGCGCACCGCGGGGTGGGCGGCGACGGACTCCACCTCCGCGGCCGAGGCGTCCGCCGTCAGGCCCGATTCCCGCAACACGTCGACGAGGCGACGGGAAGACACTCCGCGGGTCAGGTTTTCCGCGATCCACGCACGTCGCGCGTGCGAGAGGCGCTCGTCAGGTCGCATCACGTGCACCGTGCGTTATATCAGTGGCGCTGGCCGCGCATTTCTTCCTGGAGCCCCATGAAAGAGCCAACGGATCCTCTTCCGAAGATTGTTCCCAACCCGCCGCCCAATCCGCCGACGCGCCGGGAGATGATCGTCCCGAACCCGAACCCGGCCACCCAGCCGGACTCGACCACGGAGCGGACCCGGCCAACGCCGCCGCCCCCGACGCCGCCGCTGAAGAAGTGAGCGCCGCGCACCGGCGCCTCACCGCAGCCTCCACCAGGTATTGCCTCCGGGGACGTCGAACTCCTGGAAGGTGACGGACACGCTGACGTCGAGCGACGTCACCTGGTGCCACCAGCCCGCGGGGATGAGCAACATCTCCCCGGGCTCCACCACCGTCTCCAGCACATCCGCCTCCCGATAGAGCGGAAAGCGCTCCAGGTCCGGGCGGTCCGCGTCCACCTGGCTCCACACGTCGCGCTGGCTGTAGAGCTGGTGCGTCTGGAACGAGGGGATGAGCCGGAAGCGCTTGCGCCCGGCAATCTGCCCGAAGAAGACAGTGCCCAGGTCGTGGTGCAGCGCCGTCTTCGTCCCCCGCGGCCCCACCCACAACTTCACGGCGCCCACGAGGTTCGTCTCCCGCAGCACGCCCGCGGGGTAGCGCAGGTCCTCCATCAGCGCGCGCAGCTCCGGCCGCTCCAGCGCGAAGTTGCGCGCGGTGAGGTACAGGTCATTCGACGGGCCGCCCTCCAGCAGCCGGCGGATGAACTCGCCGAAGCGCATCAGCGTGCGGCAGGCCTCCGGCTCCAGGTCATGGTCCGCGCGCGACTCGCGGCCGGCCATCACCTCCACCTCGACGTCGCCGAAGCGCTCCGCCAGCGCGCGCGGCTGCCACCGCTCCAGCACGGGCCAGCCGTCCATGAAGTCCTCCAGGATGACGGGCCGGTGCGCGAGGTAGTAGCGCTCCATCAGCTCGCGGGCGGACACGCCCCGGCGGCGCTCCAGCCGCTGGTGCCAGCCGCCCTGCCGGTGGAGCGCCACCCTGGAGTCCAGCAGCGAGCGGACGCGTCCGTGCAACCGCGCGCGCTGGCGTCCCGCCTCCACCGCCGGGTGCTCGCGGGCGGACGCCACCTCGGTCCGCGCGACGTCCGGGGACACACCGGAAGAAACCAGCGTGCCCTCCAGCCGCTCCGGAGCCACGCCCAGCACCAGGTTCTCCGCCAGCCACGCCCGCCACTCCGGCGCCAGCGTGGACGTCGCCTCCGTCATGCGTCACCCCCTCCCCACGGGACTCTACTCCAACGGGAGGCGGCCAGCCGGGCACTCCACTGGCCGCCCCGCGCGGGGCCGAGCCCCGGCCGCCGCGCCGCTCCGGCGACACGCGGACACCTAGATTTCCGGAAGGAGGTCCGAATGAAGCGAGGCAGCGGCACGTCCCGGCTCTTCCGTCATGCGGCAGGCGGCTCGGCGCTGCTCGCCACCCTTCTTGGGCTCGCGGTGCCGGCGGACGCCGGAGCCCAGGAGCAGGCGCCGCAGCTCACCTGCTACCGGATGGTGCTCGACTCGGGGCTGACGAACGAGTACGCGGCCACGCAGCTGTGCCGGGGCGCCCGGTCGACCGCCCCCGCCCAGTGCTTCCTGCGCGTCCAGGACGAGGGCTCGCTCACGCAGGGCCAGGCCGTCCAGCTCTGCCAGTTCTCCACCCCGGAGGACGACCCCGCTACGTGCTACCTCCAGACGCGGCGGAGGACGTTCATCGAGTCCTGGCGCGGGGTGCAGCTGTGCCAGCCGCCCGTGCAGGAGCTGCTGCGCTACTGCCCCGTCTTCGTCCAATGAGCGCGGCCCGCGGGGGTCCATGGGCAGGGGACCGCGCGGCGGGCTAGGTTTGCGGAATGAAGGAACTGCCCACGGCCCGAGACCTGGAGCTGAGCGCGGCCGAAGCCCCGCCATCGCCTCGCCGGTTGCTGGCGCCCGGAAGCGAGGCGCTCGCCATGCTGGTGCGCCGCGGCTTCCAGCCCTCCGTCGCCCCGCTGGACCTGCCCTTCCCCGCGGACATGGAGGAGGAGCGCGTCGAGCGGCTGGTGGAGCGGCTCGGCCACTATGCCTTCCGCCTCTTCCTGCGCGGCGCCATCCTCCGGCGCGGCCCCTTCCTTCCCGCGGAGGCCACGAAGTACCTGGAGGAGTCCCAGGCCGCCACGTTCGCCGAGGACCTGGTGGCGCTGGAGCTGGCGTCGCGCGAGGAGGATGGGCGCTACCGCCTGCGCCATCCCGCCGCCAGCTTCGGCGGCACGCTGGAGTGGTACGTGGCGCGCGAGCTGCGCGGGCGCTACGGCTTCGACGTGGCCGTCGGCGTGAAGTTCCACGCGCCCGAGGTGGGCGGAGACCTGGACGTGGTGGCCGCCGCCGAGGGCCGGCTGCTCTACCTGGAGATGAAGTCCTCCCCGCCCAAGCACCTCGCCCCCGACGAGGTCGGCGCCTTCTTCCGCCGCGTGCGCGCGCTGCGCCCGCACCTGGCCATCTTCGTCATGGACACCGCGCTGCGCCTGTCCGACAAGGTGCTGCCGCTGCTCCAGGCGGAGCTGAGCACGCAGCCTCCGCCCGAGCCCCGGCGCGTGCAGCGGGAGGTCTGGGCCCTCACCCCGTACCTCTACGTGGTCAACGCGCGGCAGGACCTGCTGGGCAACATCGGCCTCGCCATCGCGGAGGGCTTCCGCGCGCTCGCGCCGCCGCCGCCGTGAGTCCGTCGACGCGAAAGCCCCCCGTGAGAACGGGCTCGGGGAATTGAAGTCGCATTACATTTGCGACAGGTTGGCGACGGAAATCGGCGCGAAACCAGTCCGATATGCGCTGTCACTCCTTCCGTTGTGCGGCGGCCGTGAGCCGATGAATCCAGGCTCGCGTCCCTGTCGTGCGGAGGAGTCACACCATGCGGAAGCCATCACCCTCCTGGAGCCATGGGCTCCTGGTGTTGTTCGGAGTCTTGTCCCTGCTGGGAACGGGCTGTGAGTCGGAACGCGCCCCGGAGCCGGCCCTCGACCTGGACGGTTCCTTCGTCGCGGTGCCGAAGGCGCTGGACGCGGCGGCACAGACACAGCTCAAGGCCGGGCTCGGTGACACCCTCGCGCTCCGGGGAGACGGAAGCGAGACCTTCTATCTCGCCATCCGCAAGCGCGACCTGGACGAGCGCTACTTCCTCAATGCCTATCTGAAGACCCAGTGGCCGCAACACATCCAGGGCGGGGCGGCGTACCCGCTCGGGGCGCGCGTGGTGTCCTTCGAGGTGCAGAACGGCCGGCTGTACGCGTTCGACGTGGACAACCGGAAGGTGCAGAGCGACTTGTTCGCGCCGGAGGTGCTCGTCGACGCGTGGCCCATCATCACGGACCATGCCGCATTCAACCTCCACCCCCGCGCGAAGGACTACGTCCTCTTCGACCCCACCGCCGGCCTCAACCGCTTCGGCATCATGGGAGACCGCGAGGGCGCGGCGGGCGCCCGGCCGTTCCGCGTGGAGCTGTCCCTGGCGCAGCGCTTCCGCAAGATGGCGGACGGCATCGCCTACGAGCAGGTCTTCACCGGCTACGGCGACTGGGCGGCCACGGACCTGCCTCCCGAGAACGAGGCGGTGGAGGAGAACCCGCTGCGCATCTCCGGCACGCTGGCCCTCTCGCTGCGCAAGTACCAGGAGAGCCCGGGGTACGTCCCCACCGCGCTGCCCGCCCGGGAGCATTACTTCCGCGGCGAGCCCATGCTCATCCCCAACTCCGGGGGCGTGCGCAAGCAGGTCGTCGCGAAGTGGGCCATCCAGCCCGGCATGAAGCCCATTGAATGGGTCATCACCGATTCGGTGCTCCGCCTCCAGCAGGACCCGCGCTTCCAGGACTATGACCTCGTGGGCGCGATGAAGCGCGGCATCGAGGGCTGGAACGCCGCGTTCGGCTTCCAGGTGCTCACCGCCCGCATCGCCACCCCGGACGAGAGCTTCTCGGACGACGGGCTCAACAGCTTCATCCTCGACCCGGACCGCACGTACAACTTCGCTGGCGCGAGCTGGTACACCAACCCGAACACCGGCGAGGTGCGCGGCGCCTCCGTGTACCTGGGCAGCCGCTACATCGAGAGCTTCATCAATTACTACCGCGACGACCCGCCCGCGCCCGGCCTCGCCGAGCAGTCGCCCGTGGAGCCCTCCTCCCCCGCTCCCGGCAGGGAAGTCCGGCTGTCGTGGAACGGCCTGGCACCGCGGTGGCTCTGCTCGGAGTCCTTCACCTTCGAGGACTCGCACCGGCACCCGGCCCAGGAGACGCAAGGGGCACTCGCGGAGCCCCTGCCCCGGCTGACGAAGAAGGAGAAGGTGGAGCGCGCCCTCACCCAGCTCGTGCTGCACGAGATTGGCCACACGCTGGGGCTGCGGCACAACTTCAAGGGCTCGTACTTCCTGCCCGCCAGCTCCGTCATGGAGTACATCCATCCCGTGGACGCGCCGTACCGCGACACGCCGGGGCCGTACGACGTCGCGGCGGTCCGCTACCTGTACGGGCTGTCCAGCAGCCTGCCCCAGGAGCCGTTCTGCAACGACCAGGACGCGTTGGTGGACCCCGACTGCAACCGCTATGACCGCTTCGTCGACCCGTTCCGCTACTGGTCCGCGGCCATCTACACGCAGTGGCTCTCGTACGCGCTCGTGGGGCAGGACGTCATGCCGGACTACACCGCCGTCGAAGCTGTCCTCAAGTACGTCCGCGTGGGGCGGAGCAACGCCGAGAAGCTCGAGGGGTGGAACTACCTCACGCAAGCGGTGCGCCCGCCCATTCCGCCGGAGCGGCTCGCCCTCCACCCGGCCTACGGCCCTGTCGCCGACGCCATGCTTCGCCTCGTCATGCAGCGGGCCTTCATCACCCCGCCCGAGCTGCGTGGCCCCTTCAACCAGGACATCTACCCGGACGCGCAGCTGGCGCCCCTCATCCTCTCCGAGCTCCGGGGCATGCTCCTCAACGTGGACGGCGTGCGCTCACCTGTCTCGCGCCGGGTCGCGGTGGACGTGCTGCACAAGCTCCAGGGCTACCAAGCCTACAACATCCTCCTGGAAGCCCAGGCCACGCTGGAGGCGTCACTGCCGGACCTCAGCGGCGGGGAGCGGCTGGTCGTGCTGGACCTCGTGAACCGCATCAAGCGCGCGACGTCGCCGTACTTCATCAACTGAAGCAGGCCCGAGGCCGCGCTCCCGCCCGGGGGCGCGGCCGGCTCAGGAGACCGCCTCCACCGGGGCCTCGCGCGCCGCCAGCACCTCACGCAGCCGGGCCATGTCCACCGGCTTCACCAGGTGCTCGTCGAAGCCGGCCTGCAGGGCGCGGAGGCGGTCCTCCCGCAGGCCATACCCCGTCAGGGCGATGAGCAGCAGTCCGCGCCCTTCCGGTGTGGCGCGCAGCGTCCGGGCCACCGCGTAGCCGTCCATCCCCGGCAGGCCGATGTCCAGGAGGACGGCGTCGGGCCGCAGCTCGCGCGCCCGCGCCAGCCCGGACGGGCCGTCCTCCGCCTCGAAGACGGTGTGCCCTTCCGCCTCCAGGAGCTGCCGCACCACGTGCCGGCTGTCGGCGTGGTCCTCCACCAGCAGCAGGCGGCGACCCGAGGCGGAGAGCACCGCGCCACTCCGCGCGCGAGGTGCCTCCTCCACGAGGCCGCGAGGCAGGTGCACGGTGAAGGTGCTGCCCTGGTTGGGGCCCTCGCTCGACGCCCGCACGGTGCCGCCGTGAAGGTCCACGAGGCGCTTCACCAGCGTGAGGCCCACGCCCAATCCTCCCTGCGAGCGGTCCAGCGAGCGGTCCTCCTGGAAGAACAGGTCGAAGACGCGCGGCAGCGCATCCGCGGGCAGTCCCACGCCCGTGTCCGACACCTCCAGCACCACGTGCTCGCCCTCCTCGCGCGTGCTCACGCGGATGCGGCCTCCCTCGGGCGTGTACTTGAGGGCGTTGGACACGAGGTTGGTGACGACCTGGGACAGGCGGCTGTCGTCACCCGACAGCCACGCCGGCGCCACGTCCACCTCGAGCTGGTGCGCCCGCGTGCGCTCGGAGGACTCGAGCGCGGCGAGGGCGCGGCGCACGCAGTCGGACAGGTCCATGGGCCCCTTCTGCAGGGTGATGCGACCGCTGCTCACGCGCGCCACGTCGAGCAGGTCATCCACCAGCCGGGCCAGGTGCAGGGCCTGCCGCTCCACCAGCGCCCGGGTGCGCTCGCGTCGCGCGTCGTCGCGGGCCACGGAGAGCACCTTCACGCCGCTGGTGATGGCCGCCAGCGGGTTGCGCAGCTCGTGGCCCAGCATGGCGAGAAACTGGTCCTTGGCGCGGTTGGCAGACTCGGCTTCCGCGCGGGCCGACTCGGCCTCGAGCATCTTCGCGCGCAGGGCCGCCTCCCGCTCGGCCACCAGCGAGGTGGTGCGCGCGAGCGCCACCCGCAGCCCTTCCAGCTCCGAGACGCCGGTGGGCCCCATGTGGGTGAAGGCGGCGGGCGTGGCAGCGCTGTCCGTGGCCGCGCGGGCCAGGGCCCTCAGCGGCTGGGTGATGCGGCGTCCCACCCAGGACGCCCAGACCGCGGCGATGAGGCAGCACAACACCCCCGCGACGAGCAACCCCAGCAGCGAGCGGTCCACCGGCGCGGCGATGACGTCGTGCGGCGCGGAGAAGGCCACCGTCCAGGGGACCAGCTGCGAGCGCGCCACCGCCGTGTAGACCTCCATGCCGTCCACCGTCGTCGTGGGGAAGAACCCCTCCGGCGAGACGGAGCGCATCCGCTCGATGAACTCCTGGCGCGCCGAGGTGCCGACGTAGCGCTCCGCGCCGCGGCTGCGCGAGAGGATGATGCCCACCTCGTCCACGAGCGTGCCCACCCACTCCGCGGGGATGCGCTGGTCGGACCAGAGCGTCTCGAAGTGCCGCATCGAGTACAGCGCCACCAGGACGCCGGTGATGGCCGTCCCGGAGCGCACCGGCATCGCCACCACCACCGCGAGCGGCCCGTGCTTCCGGTTCAGGGGGAAGTCCGCGATGACCGGCCGCCCCTTCTCCAGCACCTCGCGCACGTAGGGGCGGTCGCCCCCGCCGGCCACGGCCTCGCCGAAGGGCTGGTCGGTGGTGAAGACGATGCGTCCCCGCGAGTCCACCAGCGACAGGGCGCTCCATGGCTGCCCCGAGCGGACCACCGCCTTGCACGTCACGTAGAACGTCTTCAAGTCCCCGCGCGCCAGCGGCTCCGAGTGGGAGAGCACCTCCAACGCGCGGATGGACTGGCCCAGCTCGCGGTCCACGGCCAGCGCCAGGGCCCGGGCCGTCTCGCGCATGCCCTGCTCACGCACGCTCCGCTGGACGGTGGCGAACCGATGCACGGTGCCCGCGGCGAACAGGACGAGCGGGATGAGCAGTCCCAGCGCGAGCAGCGCGAGATGCGAACGAAGCGGGCGGGCCTTCATCAACCGGGCTCCAGGAACGACGCGTACGTGGGGAAGAATGAAGAAGTCCGGCGGTACCGCGCCGCATCCTGCCCGAAGGAGGAGTTGGGATGCACCCTGGTGCAACGGAATGGCACGAGTTGAACAGTCTCCCATCAGCACCGTGGACTCCGACACGGTATCCTGCATCCGACACCGGCCACACGCCGGGAAGGGGGCCGCCGTGAGAGCCGCGACAGGGGTGCTGGGGGCGGTGCTCGCCTTGCTGGCTGGCTGCGCGCCCTCCACGCTGAGCCCCATGGCCGTGCGGCTGGTGCCCGGAAACCCGGGCCAGGTGACGGCGCGCGCGGGCGTGCGCACCGGGCCCCGGCTGTCCGTGCCCCTGCAGGACCCGGAGCACTTCCAGGGCAACCGCGCCCCCTTCTCCACGCCCCAGTGGGCCGTGGCCTACGACGGGGACATGCTGGTGCCGCTCGGCGGAGGCACCGGCCTGCACGTGGGCCTCCAGGGCGAGGTGGGCTGTGACGAGGTGGAGGCCACCTGCCCCGTCCCCGTGCCCGGCTATGGCCTGTCCCTGGGCTTGTCCCAGTACCTCCAGCTCGGAGACGTGAGCCTCGCGCCCGCGGTGGTGCTGCGCGGGGCGACGGACTTCGGCTTCGGGGCGAAGGGCGGCCCCAGCAGCATCCTCGGCGTGGAGGCCTCCGCGTCGCTGGCGCTGCGCATGGAGGGCACCGTGGTGGGCGTGGTGCCCTTCCTCGGCGTGCACCGGCTCATCCTCACGGAGCAGCGCACCGCCTCGGCCACCTATGGGGGCGTGGCGCTCGCGGGGCAGTTCGACCTCGGCGGCGGCGAGTTCCTGGAGCTCACCGCCGGCACCGGCCTCGTGCGCATGCGCGGCGTGGAGGACTGGTGGGTTCCCATCTTCGGCATGCGCGGCAGCCCCTGAACGTCGACTGCCGCATAAACGGGCGCCGCCGCGTTGACTCGTCGCGCTACGGGCGCGCACAGTCGCCCCCGCCATGAGCGCGAACGCGAACCACCCCTCGTACCAGTCGTGGCTGGAGTCCTTCGCCGCCGAGCACGGCGCCGCCGCGGGCACCATCCACCTCCAGCGCGGCACGGACCTGGAGCTGGTGGCGTCCCTCAACATCCCGCCGCCGGTGCTGAACGCCGTGCGGTTCGTGCCCCACGGCAAGGGCATGGCGGGCCTGGCGCAGGTGCGCAAGGCGCCGGTGCAGACGTGCAACCTGAAGGAGGACGACACCGGCCGCATCAAGCCGGGCGCGAAGGCGGTGGATGCGCGCGCCGCCGTGGCGCTGCCCGTGCTGGACGCCGCCGGGCAGGTGCGCGCGGTGGTGGGCATCGCCTTCATGGCCGAGGGTGAACTCCCCGTCGAGCGCGAGCAGGCGCTGATGACCGCGGCGGCCCGGCTGCCACACGCGGATGTTTGAGATTCCCCGGCACCTGACGCGCGCGCCCCTCTCGCGCACGCGCGTGGTGGTCGGCTGGGCCGCCTTCTGCGCGCTGCTGCTGGCCGGCGTGCTGGTGCCCTTCGCGCTCTTCGGCGAGAGGCTGGAAGCGCTCGCCCAGGGCTTCCTGTCGGCGCGGCCTCCGGCATGGCACGTGGCGCTGCTGCTGGGCGGGCTCCTCGCGGGAGATGTCGTGCTGCCGGTGCCCTCCAGCTTCGTGGGCACCGCGGCGGGTGGGCTGCTCGGCTTCTGGGGCGGCCTCGTCACCGCGTGGCTGGGAATGATGGGCGGCTGCGCGGTGGGCTACGTGCTGGGCGCCCGCGCGGGCACGGCGGCGCTGCGGCGCATGACGGGCGACGCGGAGGTGGCGCGGTTGGCGCGCTCCTCCGAGCGGCTGGGCCCCTGGTTCCTGCTGGTGTTCCGCGCGGTGCCGGTGCTGGCGGAGGCGTCGGTGGTCTTCGCGGGCACCAGCCGCATGCCCCCGCGCGCCTTCTTCACGGTGTGCGCGCTGGCCAACCTGGGCGTGTCCGCCACGTACGCGGCGCTGGGCGCCACGGCGGCGGAGTGGGAGTCCTTCGTCGTCCTCTTCGCGGGCATGGTACTGGTGCCGGGCCTGGCGCTCGCGTGGGTGCGCCGGGGCTCCAGCCGCGCGGAAAAGTTGTGACAACAGGCGCTGCAATTCCATGTCACGGCGCCTCCTGTCACTTCCTTCTCCCGGGGCCCTCGTCGCATGTTGGGACTTCCCCCTTTGAGAGGAATTCCTCGATGAGACATCCCCACACCCTGAAACTCGCGGCCGGCCTGCTCGCCGTCACGGCGCTGCTGGCCTGCGGCCCCTCGATGGAGCCCGAGCCCGGTGCCCCGCTGGAGTCGAGCACCCAGGCGCAGACGTCCAGCAATGGCCTGGTGACGCTGGTGTCCGTGGCCACCGGCAAGCCCTACACCTTCGCCACGGCGAACGTGGGCACGCGGCTCTACGTCGACCGGACGACGCACAACATCACCGGCCTGTCCTCGCGCCTGCAGGGCGGCGTGCTGCTCCAGGCGGCGAACGACGACAAGCAGTACACCGGCACCGAGCAGGTGCGGCTGCAGCTCAACAGCGCCGCCACCGTCTACGTGGCCATGGACCGCCGCACCACCGTGCTGCCGGCGTGGCTGGCGGACGGCACCTGGGCGCTCACGGACGAGAACTTCGCCACGAATGACCCGTCCTCCACGACGAGCAATCCCTCCACGCCGATGAAGGTGTACGTGAAGTCGGTGCCGGCGGGGACGCTCGTGCTGGGCGGAGGCATGGCCCCGCCCGCGCAGGGCACCAACGCGCAGTACGCGGTGGTGTTCCAGTTCGCCACGACCCAACCGGGGCTGGCGGCGCGCTTCTTCCCCAACCTCCGCATGACGGGCGTGCCCGTGCTGCGCTACCTGTCCACCGTGGATGTGAATCACGGCACCGGCGCCCCCGTGCCCGGCATCCCCGCGGACATGTTCGGCGCGCGCATCGAGGGCTCCGTCACCCCCGCGTACTCGCAGACGTACACCTTCCGCACCACCGCCACCGGCGGCGTGCGCCTGTGGGTGAACGGCCAGCTCGTGGTGGACGACTGGATGGAGCCCGGCAGCACCGCGCGGCAGAACGCCGGGAGCATCCGGCTGTCGGCCGGCATCCCCGCCAGCCTCGTGGTGGAGTACTTCGACGGGGACGCCGCCTCCTCGCTGCTCTTGCGGTGGGAGAGCCCCAGCCAGCCCGTGCAGACGGTGCCGGCCTCCCGCCTCCAGACGTCCATGCGGGACCTGCCGCGGCCGCTGGGCGCGCACTGCTCCAGCAACGCGCAGTGCCGCTCCGCGAGGTGCAGCGTGTACCCGGTGGGCAACGTCACCATCTGGAACGAGGGCGACTCCGTCTGCACCCCCGAGGTATTCGAGGGGTACCCCGGCGTGAAGGCCGAGTACTTCACCCACGAGTTCCTCTACAACCGCGTCGTCGTGCGCGAGGAGAGCGCCATCAACCATGACTGGGGCACCGCGGCTCCGGCGCCCGGCGTGCCGGCGGACCGCTGGTCCGCGCGCTGGTCGGGCACGCTCACGGCGCCCGCCACGGGCACGTACACGCTGCGCACCAACACCAAGGACGGCGTGCGGCTGTGGTTGGACGGCACGCTGCTCCTGGACAACTGGATGCACGTGGACGAAGGCGGGCAGACGCTCAGCACCACGGTGTCCATGACGGCCGGCAGCCGGCATGACCTGGTGATGGAGTACCTCGAGGCCTACGGCACCGCCCACGCGCAGCTGGCCTGGTCCGGGCCGGGCATCGCGCTGCAGCCCATTCCCTCCTCCGCGCTCACCACGCCGCCCACCTTCACGTGCCGGCCCCTGGGCTCGCAGTGCGTCTCGGATGAGGACTGCTGCGGCGGGCTCTGCTCCGTCTACCCGGTGGGCAACGTCACCCTCTGGAACGAGGGCGCCAGCGTGTGCACCCCGCGGTGAGTTGAAGTCCCGCCGGGCGCGCTCACACGGGCGCGCCCGGCTTCGCTTCGGCGAATCAGTTCCGCGCGGCGCGGGCCTCGCGGCCCTTGGCGCGGGAGGCCTTGGAGAGGGCATCCGCGCCCTTCTCCTCGCCGCGCATCCACGCCTTCATCGCCGGCACCACCTGCTTGCTCCAGTTGCGGCCGGCGCGAATGGCGAGGAAGTCGTTCACCAGCGTGTCCAACATGGCCGACAGCTGCTCGGTGAGGAACAGGCGCTCGGTGATCTGGTCGTCCTCCTCCTCGCTCATCAGCGCCGGCAGCTTGGCCGCGCGGATGTCGAGGAACTCGGAATCCACGGTGACCTCGTACTCCTTCTCACCGTTGGTGAGGCGCAGGCGCGCCTGGGCCACCAGCAGGCCCTTGTCGAGCGAGTGCTTCACGTTCTCCGAGTACGGGGCCAGCGTGCCCTTGGCGCTCATCTCCGTGACGTCGCCGGCCACGCCGCGCAGCACCACCCGGCCCATGAAGAGCACGATGACGCCCTCGCCCTCGTGCTCGATGAGCACGTCGCCCGACTCGGAGCGCCACAGGAGCCACGTGAGGAACTCGCGACCCAGGTAGGCCCGGCCGCGCAGGAGCGCCTCGCGGGCTTTGCCCTTTTCGACTTCGGCCTCGTCCTTCGTCTCCTCGGTGGCGGCGCCGTCGACACCGACGTCGCCCCGCATGAAGGCCGCCTCGGCCCGAGCCTGCTCACGCTTCGACACGAGACACCTCCTCGACCGCCGACGCGGGCAGGTCCATGCCAATCAACTCGGCGGTGGGGCCGAGCGACTTCTCGTCGATGCCCGTGGTGCGCGCCACGTCGGAGGGCGTCAGGCCGGTGAACTTCAGGCTGAGCGCGTTCTCCAGGGCGATGCAGATTTCATCCACGACCTTGCGGGACGTGGCCCAGATCTGCATCTCGTTCGACTTCAGGTTCCAGCTGACGTCCAGCAGGGCGGTGCGGGGCGTGGCGCGGTTGCGGAGCATCTGCCGCACCTCGGCCTTGAAGGTGTTCTTCTCGGCGCGGCTGGGCGGGCGGTCGTTCTCCTTCTCGAAGGCGGAGGCCCACTTGGTCATCTCCGCCTTCATGGCCGCGGCGGGCACCTTGATGGTGTCGATGCGGAAGGCGAAGAGCGCGTACTCGCCGTAGAAGAGGCGACTGGTGGGGAACTCGCTCGAGTCGGCGTTCTCCAGTTCCACGAAGCCCACGGCGCGCTCCTCCTCGGAGCGGCGGTCGATGGGCTCGAACGCGTGGGACTTGAGGCCGCGCGTGAGCCAGCGCTTGATGTCGGACGGCGCTTCCTTCGCCGGTTCGACCCGGAAGCGCGAGAAGGTGACAGCACCACGAAGGACAGGCATGGGGCGCGGCAGGATGGGGGGACCGCGACTCGCCGTCAAGGCACTCCCTGTCGCTGGACGGCCCCCGCGCACCTCGCCGGGAATTCGCGGTACCGTCCGCCCATGTCCCGACTCTTCGCCCTCGTGCTGGTGTGTGCGCTCCTGCCCCACGTCGGGCTTGCCCAGGACACCGTCACACCCGCGCCCCCGGAGGACGCGCCGGTGGTGGCGCCTCCGCTGGTGTCGGCACCGGACGAGGTGGAGCTGGAGCCGCCCGCGCCGGAGGAGGCGCCGGACGCGCCCGTGAAGGCCGGGGAGGCCCCGGGCGTGCCCGCCCCGACGCGAGTCATCGTGGAGACGCTGTCGGGCGGCGCGGGCATGTTCGTGGGCGGGTTGGCGGGTCTGGTGCTCGGCGTCGTGACGACCGAATGCGCGATTTCCGAAGGCGACTGCAACTCCACGGTGGTCATGGGCCTGGGCGGCATGACGCTCGGCGCCGCCATCACCACGTACGCGGTGGGCAGCTTGATGAAGGGCCGCGGCGGCTTCTTCGGCACGCTGCTTGGCGCCTTGCTGGGCACGGGCTCGGGGGTGGTGGTCGCCGCGGCCGGGGGTGACGACACGCTGGGCACCGCCGCCCTGTTCAGCCTCCCCGCCCTGGGTGCCATGGCGGGCTACGAGCTGTCGCGGAGCCTCGAGCTTCCCCCGGTGCCGTCGCCGCCGCGCCTCTCCCGGACGGACTCGCGCGGCCTGCTGGCGCCCACGTTCGGCACGACGCCGCGCGGGGGCTTCATGGGTGGAGTCGCCGGGCGGTTCTGAGCACGCAAAAAGCCCGGCCATCCCTCGCGGGCGCCGGGCTTTCCATGATGAGACCCTGGCTCCGAATCGTGAAGGACCAGGGCTCCGAGCGCGTGCACCCACGCGAACTCCAGCGCGTATTCCTCCTCTTCGCACCGACGTGACGTGAGTCGCGCGGCAATCTCGGCCGCGAGCTCCCAGTGACAGGCGACCACCGCGCCCGCCAGTGGGGTGAGGCCCCATGAGGCGGGAGCCGGTGTCAGGCCACGCTGCTCCAGGTGGATGAGGAGGCGCCGCCAGTTCTCCGCCGACCGGCACAGGTTCATGAAGAAGGGCTGGGTGCGCCCTTCGAGCAGCAGTGTGGCGGCGGCAATGGTGACGAAGCTCTCGCACAGCTCCCGGGTATTGCTTACAAGAGTGTCCCGCTCTCCGTCACCTCGGCCGATGTGCTCGATGAGGGCGCGTACCGTGGCGCCCGCCTCCTCACGAAGCAACGTGAAGTCGATCTCCATGTGCGCGGCCCCTCAGTCCTCATCACCATCCCAACCGTGCGCGGCCAGGAAGCGGCAGCCCTTGAGACCTGCCTGGACGAGCGCCTCCCGGAGGGTGACATCCACGAAGGCGTGGCTGCGCAGGTGGACGGGCCGGAAGACGTGGGAGCCGTCGGAGGGATGGTCCCGCTTGAGCGCCAGCCCGTGCACGAACTGAATCTCCGTCTTGAGAATGGAACTCATCACGACATCCGAGTGCTCCAGGTCGATGGCCTCACGGCGGTGGAGCAGGTTCATGATGAAGTGCTCACGCGAGACCACATCCTTGTTGTGGTCCACCAGAGTGACGGGCAGAAACTCTGCGTCCTGAGGCGCCAGTTCACTGACGACACGGCGAACACGCTCGGAGACGACCTGCAATCCCAGGACGTTGGTGACGAAGTCGTAGGTCTTCCGCCGGTCTGGAAAGCTGGGCGAGAAGCCCATGACCGCTCCTGCCCGGAACTCATGAGCGAGCGGCTGGGGCTCGAGATATCGCCAGCCATCGGGGCCTTCCGGGTAGGCGTCAAGCACCGCCCCGTCATTCCTGGACGACAACACCCAGAAAGTCATGCGCCATTCCTCTCATCCTCACCACAGGGCCGGCCAGCTTCCATAATCCCGCCCCTTCTGAGTCTGCCACCGGCACCATGCGCCGTCATACCGCTGTCCCTCCGCCGCGCCACGGACAGCCTTGCGTGAGCGCCTCAGCAGGCCAGTCCAGAGGTTCTCTTCGAGCTTCTTCAGGTCATCGAAGACGTTCGCGACGATGTCCTCGTGAGGCTTCTCCTGCCCGCGCAGCGTGTCGATGGCCGAGTCGATGCTCTTGAGCCCCTGCATGACATCCAGCGTGTAGCCGTTGTGGTTGTTGGGGTGCTGCAGCAGCGAGTGGACGGGAACGGCCCAGGAGATGTTGGGGAGGATGATCAGGTTGTGGCCATGATCGATGTCATAGGGAGTCTGGAGGAGGATGTCGAAGTTCTCCGCTTTATCGAAGACAGGCTTCCCCGAGGAATCCTCGGTATAGAAAGCCTCTCCAGGAATCATATGGTGGGCTTGCCATAGATAGGGGAGTGTCTGACCGCTCAGGGTGGGATTGAAGTTGGACGGTTGTACGATGCTCGCGTGGGCAGCGACGCTCGCCTGGAAATCCGCAGGGCCCAGGTGCTCGAAGGTGCTGTACTCGCTGGCACGGTTGCTCCGGATGTACGTGGCACCGTTCCGGGCGTAGTTCGTGCCCTTGCCGAGAATGGCTTTGTACGGCGCCAACGAACTGGCATGAGGGCCTCCGGAATCATCGCCATTGTCGTTCTTGCGTCGCTTGTGGGTCTCGTTCACCTGCTGCTTGCGCGCCACGTTCCGCTTCATGGCGCCGGAACTACCGGGCCTCGGCCCCAGGTCCCGGATGTTGGAGCGACCGTTGGCAACGCCCTGCCCATACAGTTCGTATGCGCCCTGCATGAGGACATTGAGCGTCATCGTCCCGAGTCCACCCCTGCGCGTGTTGCTCATACAGGACCTCCTCCACGGAAAAGGCCGCCAGCGGCCAGCGAGAACGCGGAGCGGTCTCCCGAGTCTGATTGCGAGACGACGACGAACCGGCGAGCGGGCGCGTAGCGGCGCTCGAAGGCTCTCAACGCGATGCAGGCCGCCACGGCTCCATAGGCGGCCCCCATGTCTCCGAAGCTTGTGGCGGGCACCCACGCAGGTGAATCTCCCAATGATGGAACGTGCGATTTCAGACGTACCAGTGCGGAGCCCCACTCCCAGGCGCGGCGCTGCTCACCATTGAGGTCACAGAGGAAGACTACGTCCTGCTCAGGGGAAGCTCCGAGCACGTTCAGGACGCACGTGGCGAGGGCGCTACCATCGGGCATGGCCCCTGGTTCCCATGCGCGCGGCTCCACGGCGGTATGCACGGCGGTGAACTCGACCTGGGGGTTTCTGCCGCCGGTTCCTCCTCGCGCGCGGGCGCGCAGCACGAGCAAGGCCCCCGCCTCGCCGGGTAGAAGTCCGACAGGGTTGTCTGCGGTCTTGAGGCGCCGCTCAGCGAGCAGGAAGCGTAGGTGTTCGGGTTCCAGGAGGGAGTCGACCCCTCCCACCACAGCCACATCGAAGGTGCGACGCTCCAGTTCCTGTCGCGCGGCGGCCAGGGCCAGTGCGAAGCCCGCCGAGCCGCCGGTGAAGAAGCGCCAGCGGTCCTCGGACCAAGACACGCTGTGTACCTCCAAGGCACGTCCCAGCACTTGTCGTCCCAGCGCCTCCTGTGTGGCGGCTCGGCTCCGAGGAGAGGCTCCAGGCACGGAGATGTCAGGAAGAGCGAGAAAAACTCCCGCCTCTCGGCCGAGCGCAGTCAGGGAGATCCTTGCAGCGAGATCTGCCAGTGCGTCCTCGGTGATGGCAACGAGCCGGCCCACTCCCGAGAAGCCCAGGGTGACTCCCGGAATCGCGCAGACGTTGACGGGCTGAGCCTCGCGGTCACCAGGGGCGAACGTCGTCAATTCCTCCGAGGGCTGGTGCCGCATGATGCCAGCCCTGAAGGCCGCGCATGCCGTCACCCCTGGACCCAGGCAGGAACTCATTCCGATGGACTCAATCCTCACCACAAGCCCCCCGCGAATGCCCAATGATGACACGCTCTTCGCGCCCCACTCAAGCCGCCACGGGAGTTGAGACGGTCGGTCAACCACGCGCGTGGTCTTTGGTCGAACCTTCTCGCGGGGCACTCCATGGAGCCTGGCCACATGAATCCGGCACGCCTGCCCCCGGGCACGAAGGTGGTGCCATGGCGTGTCATGGAGCGCACGTAGCCCTCGAAGCGCAGGTGCCGCTATGTATTTATCGCATCCCAGAAGGCGATAGCGAGCGCATCTATCTCAGCCTGACCGGCTGTATTAACGGGGTTTGTGTCGGGCCCCACCCTGGAGATCGCCCTGACAAGCGCCGGCTCAGGGCGCAGGCCCACCGCGAGAGCAGCGAACCCCTTCCCCCCTCGCCGAGCACGCCATGGAGCCTGACCACCTTCATCCTGCACGCCTGCCCCCGGGTACGCAGGGGGCTTGGCGTGTGCTGGAGCGGTCTACCGCGCCAATGCTCCTGGTCGGGAAGCGGGACTGCGGTGATGCGGGAGGCCTGTCGGAGCCTCACTCCCCGACGCTCGCTTCCAGCTTCAGTCTTCTGTCATGGCTTGGATGCGGAAGCTATGGACGCGCAGGAGCATCGACTGCCTTGTCATTGGCATCCCGTTCGAAATCCTGACCGCCATCTGCTACGCCAAGCTCCTTCCACTGTCGGCCTGGCAGGCCACCGAGGCCTATGTCGCGGTCGCCCTCGTCATCTTCTCCTGTGAGGAGCTCCTGCTGGTCCTGCTGCTTCGGTGGGCCCTGCAGCCGGTAGAGCGCTGGCAGAGCGTCCGAGGGACTCGCGACGAGACGGACGCGGTCATCCATCAGGCCCTGGTGCGCGCCTACTACATTCCCAGATGGTTTACCGTGATGTGGATAGGCTCCTGGGCCCTCGCGCTGTCGAGCCTGGTCGCCGTGCTGGCGCTGCTTCTGCCGGAGCGGGTGAGCCTGGGGGAAAGAGAGCTGCTGCTCACCGGCCTCATCGTCCTCGCGACGTGTTCGGCCAAGGCCGTCGTGGCGGCTCCACTCTTCATCTGGCGACTCGCGCCCACCACCCGGGAGCTCTCGCTCGTCGCCCGTCAGCGGAACCTGCTCTCCCTGCCCCGCCTCATCTCCTTCCGGAAAAGGCTGCTGATCTTCACGTCCTGCCTCGCGCTGACGCCGACGTGTTGGATGGCCTGCGCGTTCCTTGCTCCCTCGCCAACGCCCGGCACGATGTTCCTCTTCACCTTCACCGCGCTGGTCTGGGCCCCCATGAGCGCGTTCCTCGTCACCAAGGCCGTGTCCGGGCAGGTCAATGCCATCCGGAAGGCCGTGGACCGGGTGGTCGAGCGCTCGTCCACCCTGAACGTGGGGTACATCCCGGTGCAGCAGCCCGATACGCTCGGCGACCTCGCCGAGGGCATCAACTGCATGGTGGACCAGCTCAACGCGAGCGCCCGAGCCAATCAGGCGCAGCTGGTGGAGCTGGACAGACTCTACCGTCAGGCCTCGGAAGCGCTGCGGCTCCGAGACGAATTCCTGCTGGTGGCTTCCCATGAGCTGAGGACGCCCTTGACGTCCCTCTCACTGACCTTGGAAGCGATGGAGCGGAAACACCAATCGGGGCGGGAGACGCCGAGAGAACATCTCCAGCGTGCCCGGCGCAAGGTCACCTGCCTCATCGGACTGGTCGATGACCTCTTGGATGTCGGCCGAATCCAGCGGGGTCACCTGGAGCTGCAGCAAGCCCCCGTCACCCTGGGTTCGCTCCTCGCCGAAGTCATCGCGAGCTTCCGCCCCCTCTCGCCTCGTCACCACCTCACCCTGGAGCTTCCGCAAGGGGAGGTCTTCGTGAAGGGAGATGAGGCGCGGCTGACGCAGGTCTTCAACAACCTCCTGGACAACGCCATCAAATACAGTCCCGAGGGCGGAGCCGTCAGGGTGAAGCTCACGCGCGACGAGGGGGAGGCTCGCGTGTCGGTCTCGGACGAGGGAGTCGGCATTCCCGCCGAGCAGTTTCCCGAGCTCTTCGAGCGCTTCTTCCGCGCCCGCACCACCCTGGCGACGAGCTTTGGAGGACTGGGGCTCGGGCTCTACATCACCCGGAATCTGGTGGAGCGGCACGGCGGGCGGATCGACGTGCAGAGCGAGGTGGGCCGGGGCACCACCTTCGCCGTGACGCTCCCCGAGTTGCGAGAGACCCACCGGGAGGTGGCGTTCCCACCGCGGCAGGAAGCCCCTGGTGAGATGTAGGTCCGAAGCACGAGCCGCTCGCCCTGGCTCCAGTACCGCGTGAAGCGCCGAGGAACAAACGGACCCGCGAAGGACGGCGTTTCCGCGTCCGTACTCGTGGGGTCACCGGAGGGATGGCTCAGGAGAGCCAGCGGCCCTTGCTGCCCCGAATGGAGTTGCCATAGGGTCCGCGAATGTTCAGATTGCTCACACGTTTTTCATTGGTAGTCCTGGCTGTCTCATTCGCGTCTGGGTGTTCTCCCACGGAGCTGCCCCAAGAGAGCGAGTCCTCGAGCCAAAGCCAGCCGCTGAGTGTCCAGACCGGCTCCCTGAATGTGGCGCGAACCTCATTCACCCTCACCCTGCTCCAAGACGGAACAGTGCTCGTGACCGGCGGGTACGGTTGGGGCGGCAATGTCTCCACCGTCGAGCGCTACAACCCAGCGACCGGGCAGTTCGACCTCGCCGCCAGCCTGGCGAACGGCCGGAGCTCGCACACGGCCACGTTGCTGCAGGATGGCCGGGTGCTCGTGGTCGGTGGTTTCGTCGGCAGCCCTTCCACCGGAGTGACGAACACGGTGGAGATCTACAACCCGGTCACGGGCACCTGGTCGAACGGAGCGCCTACAGCGGTGCCCCACGCCAGGCACACGGCGACGCTGTTGCAGGATGGCCGGGTGCTCGTCGTCGCCGGCACGAACGCGCTGACGACGACCGCGGGTGGCTCGACGATCTGCGAAATCTACAACCCCACGACGAATACCTGGTCGTACGTTGCATCCTTGCCGAAAAAGCGCCTCGATCACACCGCGACGCGCCTTCTCAGCGGCAAGGTGCTGGTCGCCGGAGGGCTTGAATACGACCTCCAGGGCAGCCCGACCTTCGTCCCCGCGGTGGAGTTCGATCCTGTGACCAGCACCTGGACCCCGCGGGCGAGCCCGTTCACCGGTCGGACCCGGCACCAGGCGTTCCTCATGGGAGATGGTTCGGTGCTGTTGGTCGGCGGGACGCAGGAGGGCACGGGCACCTTCAACGAGGCGGAGCTGTACAATCCGGTCACGGGCACCTGGTCCGCGACGGCGACGATGAATGGGCGTGCCGACGCGGTAGGAGCTGTGCTCGCCGACGGCCGCGTCCTGGTCGCCGGTGGGTATGAAGGCGGGTACCATGCCTCGTCGGCGATCTATGACCCCTCGACCGGGGCTTGGAGCGCCGGTGACCCCTTGCTCATCGCCAGATACATGTCGCAGGCGGTTCGGTTGAACGATGGCCGCGTGTTGGTCGCCAGCGGCTACTCGAACGGAGCGCGCACCACGCACGCCGAGCTGATCTCGACCTGTACTGTCTCGGTGACCTGCGCCTCGCAGGGGAAGAACTGCGGCACGATTCCAGATGGCTGCGGCGGCACCCTGAATTGCGGAACCTGTGGCAGCGGGGAGCTCTGCGAAGCCAACGTCTGCGTCACCTGCACGCCGACGACCTGTGCCCAGGAAGGCAAGAACTGCGGCAGCATCGCGGACGGGTGCGGCGGCACGCTCGACTGTGGCGCTTGCAGCGGAACCGACGTTTGCAGCTCGAACGTCTGCGTGAGCTGCACGCCCACCACGTGTGCGGCGCAGGGCCGGAGCTGCGGCACGCTCTCGGATGGATGCGGCGGTACGCTCTCCTGCGGAACCTGCTCGGAGGGCAGCACCTGCGGCTCCGCGGGCGTCTGCCTCGAAGCCACGCCCCCCACCGTCTCCGTCAGCTCGCCCTCGAGCGGCGCGGTGGTGACGGGCACCGTGGCAATCCAGGCGAGCGCCTCGGACAATGTGGGCGTGGTGCGGACCGACTTCTACGTGGGGAGCTCCTTCATCGGCTCATCCACCGGACCGACGTTCTCGGTCTCCTGGAACTCGGCCAGCGTCGCCAACGGGAACTGGGTGCTCACCGCCCGCGCCTTCGATGCCGCCGGGAACAGCGCGACCAGCGCGGGTGTGACGGTGCTGGTGTCGAACCCGGTGGTGGTGATGGCCACCCATGACGGAACACTGCGAGTCCCCCGGTGCAGCACACCCGCGGCGGGCTGCGACTCCGGCACGCTCCTGGTGGGCCGCGGCCCGTTGGGCCCGGAGCCCCAGGCGCCCAATACCCTCCAGGCGTCCTGCGCGGATGGCACGGCGGGAGGCTTTCACAATGACGAATCCCTCGACCGCCTGGTGATCTCCACCACCGACAACACCGTCCTCGCCGCCGGGAAGCAGGTCCGCATCGACGCCACGGTCTGGGCTTTTTCCTCGTACTCCTCCGACATGCTCGACCTGTACTACGCGACCAGCCTGAGCAACCCCGCGTGGACCTTCCTGACCACGCTCACTCCGACGCGGGCCGGGAGTCAGACGCTGTCTCACACCTTCACGCTGCCCACGGGGGCGCAGGTCATCCGGGGGCGCTTCCGCTACGGCGGGAGCGCGGCCCCCTGCGGCGTGGGCAGCTACACCGACCACGACGATCTCGTGTTCGCGACCAGTCCCTAGCTCCACGGGTTCGAATCCCGTCGGGGACAACATGGGAAGCCCAGCAATCTCAAGGGGGTGCTGGGCTTTTCTTTCCCTCCCGTCCGTCATGTGCCCTCAGTGTGTCCCTCCGGCGTCTCTACGCGGGTGCGGCGTAGGGTTGGGGCGCAGGCCGGTCGAGCTGCAGCCCAGGCCGCCCTCCCATCAGGGCGCGGCAAGAGCCTGGGCTGGGCCTGTGGGGTGTCTTACGCGGTGGGCTGGGAGGTGTATGCTTTGTCTGCTGAGAGTCGCGACGCCTCCTCCAGAAGCGCAAGCACAACTCCTCGCGCTTCCCCAGGACATACGAAAGGTGCGGCGATGCAACCGAACCGTTCCAGAGCACGCCTCTCCGGATTGCGCGCTATCGCGACCACGCTCGCATTCATATGCGCCGCCTGTTCGAGCGAACCGCCGGAGCGCCCTCCAGCCCGCGCTCCGAGCCTTACGACAAGCCAACCGCCCGCCGCGCAGGCGCGTCCTTCGCCAACTCGCGAACCCTCGCTGCTGCTCTCCGACCCCGCGGAGTTGCTCATCCTGGAGCGGCAGGGGCTGTCCTTTGGCGAGCAGTTGGGCGCTCCGGCCGAGGACGCGCGGAGCCTCCTCGCCTCGCCACGGTATGCGTCCTTCGTTGCGGTCATCGAACGCGACCTCGCCGAGCTGTCCAATCGGGACGGCGTCGCCCTCAGCCAGTTCCCGCTCGACCCCAAGCGCCTGAACTACGTCTTCAATCCGAAGTGGCTGCGCTCGCCCGGCGCGCGCTTCCAACTGGTGGGCGTGGTCAACCGGCTCGACATGCGCTTTTCGACGCCCAAGGAGTGTGGCCAGCTCCGGCTGATCTATCGCCTCTCCTTGCAGCCAAACGGCCGGCCCGTGGTCCGCCTGCCAATGACCGTCAACGTCATCCGGCCGTTGCCCATGGGGCCGGGCGGGAGCTGCAGGGTGAGCGCCCAGCAATGGCGCGCGCTGCCGGCGAACACCGCCGAGCGAACCGCCGCGGTGGGGCGGATGGTGAGCCGACTGCCGCCCATGAGCGGCCTCGAGACGAACTTCCAGAATCTGCACGGGCCGGCAACCCCCGAGACGGACGACCATGCGGAGTACGTCCTCAGGTCCTTCGACGTGAGGCAGGAGCGCCTCATCCCACGGCCGCTCCTCAACACGCCTCGGGCGGACCTCGACCCGGCGGAGAAGAAGGCGCTGGCGGACTGGATTGTGAAGCGCTTCATGGACATTGACGCCGGGCGCTTCGTCATTCCGGACAGGTTCCTGGCCATGCGGGCCATCTCGGCGAGCCCCCGCGGGCTCTCCAGGCCCGCCAATCGTGTCTTCGGCTCGCTCTTCAAGGCGGAGGTCGACTCGGGGGCGTTCGCGGATCTCCCCTATGCCAGGGCGAAGCTGGTTCGCTCTCCGCGGGGCCTGCTGCGAAGGCTGGATGGCTTCACGTGTGCAGGCTGCCATCAGAGCCGGTCCGTGGCGGGCTTCCACCTCCCCGGCGAGGAGCGAGATCCGGACAAGACGTTCAACGCCCTCGCGGTCGGCGTCTCGCCGCACCTGCATGAGGAGCTCGGCTGGCGAGCGCGGATGCTCGCCAGCGTGGCGGACGGGACCGCCTTCGCCGAGCCGCGACCGTTTCCCGAACACCCCACCTCCGCCGGCTTCTACGGCTCACATTGTGGGCTCGGAGATCCAAGCTTCGCGGACTGGACGTGCCAGGCCGGGCTCGAGTGCCGCGACAGTCACCACGACGAGGTCGGGTTCTGCGCGCCCGCGATCCGGACCATCGGCGACGCGTGTGAGAACGCGCGGGTGGTGGCCCGCCCGGGCGCGAGCGGCGACCAGATCGTCGCCGAGCCACCCGAGGTGTGCCAGGAGCAGCCCCCGGACGCCATTCCGTGCTTCGCCAATCGCTACGGGTTCCCGCTCGGGTTTTGCACCGTGCTGTGCGCCCAGCCCGGCGCGCGCTCGGGCTCCTCGGTGTGCACGCTGACGTTCGCCTCTGGCTATGAACAGGTCTGTTTTCCGTTGGAGGAGCCGATTGAAGACTGCGTCCGGAAACGAGGGCTCGTGGCAGGCATGATGACGCGTGCCTGTTCCGTCGACGAACCCTGTCGCGACGACTACGGCTGCAGCCGTTACCCAGGCAGCGCCCCTGGAACAGGGGCGTGCGTGCCTCCGTACTTCTTGTTCGACTTCCGGGTCGACGGGCCCAAGCTCGACCGCTGATTTGCTGTCGGCCTCGACAGGACCCCAGGAGCTACGGCCGTAAGGACAACCCCATATGCTCCGGTGTCATATTCCTTGACGCTCACATCCTTGGAAGCGGGAGTGTTGATTCCCTGGGTCATTTCATCAAATGCTGACTATTCCCATCTGTCGGTCCTGGTGGCCCGACAGTCGCCCCATGTCGGGGCGCGCTGACCGCGGCTGGTGGGAAGGTCAAGCGGCGGAGTCATCCCCGAACGAGAGGAAATGGAAATGCTCAAGAAGGCGGCAGTCCTCGTGGCGAGCTGTGGCGCGCTGATGGCGAGTTGCGGTACCGACCTGGAGAGCAAGAACCAGGAGATCGTCTCCAACCTGGTCAAGGCCGGCTTCCCGGCCGACGACATCCGGGTCGTCGACGACGCGGTGTACGTGGGCCTCGACGCTCACGTGACTCTCGAGGCGTCTCGCGAGATGCTCCAGACCGACAAGGGAAGCCAGGAGCAGTACCGGACGACCAACCTGGTCAGCTCCTCCGTGACGAAGATCTGCATCAACCCCACCTCCACGTTCAACAGCTACAGCCGGCTGAGCCAGGGCCTGGACCTGGCCATCCAGAACTACAACGCGCTGGGCCTCACCTTCACCCTGGCTCGCGGCCCCACGACGGGCTGCAGCGCGAACATCACCGCGCAGACCATGTCGGGTGCGGGCGGCTCGGCGGGCTTCCCCTCCGGCGGCAGGCCCTACGGCACCATCAACATCGGCACGGGCCTGAACAGCTACAGCGTTGACGTGAACGAGCACGTCATCACGCACGAGCTGGGCCACACCATCGGCTTCCGCCACTCGGACTACTACAACCGGTCCATCAGCTGCGGCAGCGGCGGCAACGAGGGCACCGCGGGCGTGGGCGCCGAACTCATCCCCGGCACGCCGCCCGATGCCTGGGTGGGTGGCTCCATCATGAACTCCTGCTTCCGCTCGACCGAGACGGGCGAGTGGACCAGCAGCGACATCACCGCGCTGAATGCCCTCTACTAAGAGATGGCGCGCCTGCCCCCGCGTCCGTTCATGATTCCGTGGGGGCAGGTGCTCCTCGCGGGCACCGCATTCCCGGGCATTCTGGCCTGTGGAGATTTCGATGGCGTGCGGGACATGGCTGCGAGTGGTGCGCCACCGGGGCTGATCCGATTGGAGAGGGAGCGGCGCGTCCTCGCGGAACGCGGCCTGCGTCCTCCGCCGCGCCGTGCGTCACCGGGAGGGTGGGACGAGCGACTCCATCACCTTCCAGGCCTGCGCGAAGTCTGGCTTCGCGGGCGGCTCCGCCTGCGTCTCCTGCCGCACGAGCACGTGCCCGCCCGGGAAGGACGTCCAGGCGCTGAGCACGAAGAAGTCGCCGCCCGAGCCCCCCTCCTCCTGGTCCACCCGGTACGAGAAGCGCCGCCCTCCCACGTCCCGCGTGGAGGGCCACGCTCCGTCCGGCCTCTCCGCGCCGGGGTGCACGCTGACGGAGATTTCCAGCGGGGCGCGGCTGTTGCGCGCGCCAGGGGCGTCGATGCGAAAGCCCTCCGGGCGCTGCTCGGCGGACAGCGAGGCCGGCAGCGCCACGGACAGGCCGTTGGGATGAACGATGCGGGTGGTGCTCTCGGGCATGGTGCACGCGGACAGCATCACGGCGAGGAGCGCCGGGGCAAGGCGGACGTTCATTCGGGTTCAGGGAAGACGCCGCTGGCCCGGACGTCGTCGTAGGCCGAGAGGACGAAGTTGCCCCAGCCCGTGGAGAGCCGGTCGTCCCAGGCCCGCGACGTGTACTCGGAGCCCAGCGCGCGGATGTTGTCCCGGGGCCAACTGGACGAGTGGCGCCGATAGGCGCCCAGGTCGAGGTCGGGATAGGTGCTCCGCGTGCCGGGCACCGCGGTGGCGCCGAGTCGGGAGCCCTCGTCCGCGACCTGCCGGATGTACCGGGCCGCCGCGAAGATGTTGTACTCGTCCGACGCGAGCAGCCGCGCGGTGTCCGTATCGCTCAGCGCGCCACGCGTGCCGGGAGAGAGCAGGTCCTGGAACAGGTCATTGCGCCGGGCCGTCGAGATGACCACCTGCCCCAGCCCGACGGAGGTGTTGGCGCCCCGGGTCGCCCCCACGTAGTCCTTGGCGTCCTCGTTGGCGGACTGGTCCCGCTGCTCCGCGAGGAGGAAGCCGGCCAGCAGCTCGGGCTCGATGTTGTTGTGCCGCGCGGCGGCCTCGATGACCTGGGCGCGCGAGGGGATGCGGCCCGCGTAGGAGGCGGGGTCCACCGTGCTGATGGGCTGGCGCAGGAAGAGCTCGGCCTGCCGGCTCCGGTCCGTGGGCGAGAGCGAGTTCAGGTACGCGGACAGGTCCCCGGGAATCGGGTTGCTATAGCGCTGCGTGGTCGCCGGGTCCTCCCGCCAGAGCTGGAACTGGTCCGTCAGCGGGACGCCTCGCTGCGTCGGGTTGACGCCCGAGGCTCCCGCGCCAGTGAAGGGCGCCTCCGGGTTGTTGCTGACGAGCGGCCTGAAGGGCCCCACGTTGAACGGCGGCGCCGCCGAGGTGACCCCCATGCGCCCCAGGTTGAACTGCATCTCCCACTGCGCGCCCAGCCGGGCGACATGCGGCGTCACCATGCTCCGCGCGCTGTCATCCGTCCGCGCGCCGAGCATCTGGACCAGCTCGCGCCGGTGGCCGGGGTCGGAGACGCGGTCCATGAGCGCGCCCAGCATGTTGTTCGACTGGAGCTCCCGGACCGTGCCGGACAGGTTCCGGTCCGCGCGCAGCAGCGAGAGGACCTGGGACTGCTCGGCGGACGTCACGGCCCAGTCGGTCACACCGTAGGAGATGAGCTCCTGCACCCGGGCGGCCGTGGACTGCTGGGGCGCGGCTGGGGACGGCTGGGGTGCGGCCGGGCCCGCTGGACCCGCCGGCCCTGCGGCGCGCTCCGCAGCGAGCGTGAGCCCCGGGGTCTCCCCGGAGAACCGCGCCCAGGTGCGCGCCGCGGACGGCGTCTCTTCGAAGCCGCTGACCGAGAAGTCGGTGGCGGGACGCGGGGTTGGGGCGCCGCCCTGCGCACCGTCGACCTCTCCAGTCGTGGAGTTCGGGGTGATGTCCTTGGATTCCCGGCTGGGAATGGCCCCGGAGGTGGGAGTCCTCGGTGATGTGATGCGCATGTGCCCCCTCGTTCAACACTCACATGATCCGACGTTCCCTGGAATTATCGGAGGGAGGGGTCATTTGTTGCGGATGACCGTCTCCCATGGTGGCTACGCGGTGCGTCACCCGCGAGAGCGCCGGTACCACTGGCGGAGCTGTCGATAGGTCTGCTTCACGGGAGGAGGCAGGAAGAACGGGTCGAACACCTCATGGAGCCGGCGTTCCACATCCGTCAGCCGCCGCAGGCCGTGCTGCTCGAACTGCCGCTCCCACCACTCCGTGTGGGCCCAGATGAGATGACCCGAGGCGGGAATGGCTGGCGACGTGTGCTCGGCGAGGAGGTACTCGAAGGGCTCGCGGGCGTCGAAGCGGGCGCGGTTCTCCTCGAACTCGAGCGGGAACTGCTCGCCGAAGACGCGGTCCTCCCCGAACGCGGGATGATGAAGATGCACAGGGCATCCGGAGCGGCGACCTCCAGGACGGAGTCGATGTACTCGTGCAGGGCCGACGGGGCCAGGTGCTCCCAGATGTCGAAGCCGCAGAGCGTGTCGAAGCGACGGCCCTCGGCGGCCAGGGCGCGGCAGCGCTCGCGGATGTCTCCGGAGAAGAAGGCGTCGCGGATGTTGGGCCAGACGGAGGCGCGGATGTCCTCGCTGAAGTCCACGCCGGCCACCTCCACGCCCCGGTGCTGGAGCAGCGAGATGACGTCTCCTCGGAGCATCAGAAAAATGGGAGGCCGGTTGAAGGTGAGGGCTGGAGCGGAGGGGCCGAGGAGGGCCGCGGACGGGAGCCACCCGAGCTGTGTGCCAGGCCGGTGTAGGGGGCCGAGCACCCCCATAGGGCACACTGCAGCCCAGGCCGCCCTCCCATCAGAGCGCGGCAAGAGCCCGGGCGGGGCCTGTGGGGTGTCTTGAGCGCCTCAACACCCCACTGCCTGGGGGGGCCCTCGCGCCGGGGCCCGCCTCGCACCTGCAGGGGCCAGGCCCAGGTGCTCCAGAATCGCGCGCACCCCTCGTGCTCCCTTCACGGATGCCAACACCCTCAAGCCTGCCTCCACACCTCACCCAGGCGAACACGTCGAAGTCAAACGTCCTCCTCAGTCACGCGGCCCAGTCCATTCGCGGCGTCCTCTGCTTCATCCGCTCCGTTCGGGCCGCTGCCTCCTTCCCCGCTCTCGCCTCCTCCTCTCCTGCTTGGGGGACGCGCGTGTACCTGGGCGTGCACTACCCCACGGACGTGCTGGGCGGCTGGGTGGCGGGGCTCGCCTGGGCGCTGCTCACCGCGATTGCCGTGCGCGCCCTGAAGCGCCGCAGCCCAGCACTGCGCGAGGAGGCTCGGCAGCCGGTGGCGTGACAGGAGTCCGGTCGCGACCGGGGTTGACTGAGCGGGCGTGCACGGAAGGGGGCTCGGTGTGTCTCGCGCCCCTTGTCAATGCCGTCGGGAGCAGCACACGCCCGGTCATTGCATGGAGGTGGGCGAAAGCCGACTCAGGGGCAGAGGAACGTGCGCTCCAGGTACGGTTGCGACCCTCCTTTCCTGCCACTCCTTGCACACGAGTGGGTGCGGCGCTGCCGCGGGAAAGGCTGACGCAGTCGCTCGCACAAGGGACATCCATGTACCGGGAGAGAAGAAGCTGGCTGTTGTGTATTGCCATTGGCATCTGGGGCGCGCTGGTGGGATGCGGCGCCGAAGTGGAAACGGGAAGCACGCAGGCGGTGGTGACGCTGCCACAGGCCCTGAGCGCCAGCGACGTGGCCCGGGTGGAGCTGACGGTGAGTGGAGCGGGGATGGCCACGCGCACCGAGTTGCTGTCGAAGACGGGCGGGCAGTGGGGCGGAGTGGTGGGCCAGCTGCCGGCGGGAGGGGACCGTACCTTCAGCGCCCAGGCCTTCGACGCTGGCAACACGGTGCGCTACGCGGGCCAGGTGACAGGTGTCGCCATCACGGCGGACCAGACGACGGCGGTGACGCTGTTGCTGCAAGAGGTGAATTCGTCCCCTGCGTTCGAGAATGCGGTGCCGGTCATCACGTCGCTGGTGGCCAGTCCCGCGACGGTGGCACCTGGCGGAGTGGTGGCGCTGCAAGCGACGGCGGAGGACCCGGACACTGGGGACACGCTGACGTACGCGTGGACGGCGGGGGCGGGCAGTTTCACTTCGGCCAGCAGCCTCAGCACGGCGTGGACGGCGCCCACTGCGCTCGGGCCGGTGGTGCTGACGCTGACGGTGACGGACTCGAAGGGGGCGACGGCGGCGCTCAGCGTGACGCTCACGGTGAGCACTGGCACCGGAAGCGCGGCCGTCAACGTCTCGGTGAATACCTGGCCGCAGGTGGCCCGGGTGACGGCGACGCCTTCCTGGGTGGCGGTGGGCGAGGCCACCACGGTGGTGGCGAGCGCCAGCGACAATGATGGAGACAGCCTCTTCTACGCGTGGACGGCGGGCTGCCAGGGCACGTGGGCCAATGCCACCTCGGCCAGCGCGAGCTTCACGCCCACGGCGCAGCCGCCGGCGGGCAGCTCCTGCGCCAGCTGTGCCCTCACGGTGACGGTGACGGACGGGAGGGGAGGACAGAAGACGGGGACGCTGGCCATGTGCGTGGGGCCGAAGCCCTCGGCGCGCTTCCCGCCGGAGGTGGTGGAGTCCTACCAGTCCAGCGGCAGCGTGCCGGAGCCGGGGGGTACCGTCAGCTTCCGGGTGAAGGCGAAGGACGCGCAGGGCAGCGCGCTCTCCTTCGCTTGGACTGCCAACGTGGGCACGCTGGGCACGGCCACCCATGGTGCGACGACGAGCGAAGTCCTCTGGACGGCGCCTTCCTGCGTGCCCGCGGGCACCACACCCGCGGTGACGGTGACAGTCACCAACGCGCTGGGCTTGTCCACCAGCGCCTCATTTGGCCTGGCTGGCGGCACGCCATGCGTGGCTTCCGCTACTTCTCGCGTTGCCACTGGCCTCTACCACACCGTGGCGTTGAAGACGGACGGCACCGTCTGGGCCTGGGGCGGCAACACCTACGGCGAGCTCGGGGACGGGACCCACACCAACCGCAGTACGCCGGTGCAGGCGCAGGGCCTGACAGGGGTTGCGGCCATTGCCGCTGGCCTCTACCACACCGTGGCGTTGAGGACGGACGGCACTGTCTGGGCCTGGGGCTACAACAGCAACGGCCAGCTCGGGGACGGGACCAACACCAACCGCAGTACGCCAGTGCAGGTGCAGGGCCTGACAGGGGTTGCGGCCATTGCCGCTGGCTTCCAACACACCGTGGCGTTGAAGACGGACGGCACCTTCTGGGTCTGGGGCTACAACGGCTACGGCCAGCTCGGGGACGGGACCAACACCGACCGCATTACGCCAGTGCAGGTGCAGGGCCTGACAGGGGTTGCGGCCATTGCCGCTTGCTTCCAACACACCATGGTATTGAGGACGGACGGCACCGTCTGGACTTGGGGCCACAACGGCTACAGCCAGCTCGGGGACGGGACCAACACCAACCGCAATACGCCTGTGCAGGTGCAGGGCCTGAGGGGGGTTGCGGCCATTGCCGCTGGCACCGGCCACAACGTGGCGTTGAAGACGGACGGCACCGTCTGGGGCTGGGGCCTCAACAGCAACGGTGCGCTCGGGGACGGGACCAACACCAGCCGCAGTACGCCAGTGCAGGTGCAGGGCCTGACGGGGGGCACAGCCATTGCCGCTGGTGATGTACACACCATGGCATTGAAGGCGGACGGCACCGTCTGGATCTGGGGCTATAACAACAACGGCCAGCTCGGGGACGGGACCCACACCAGCCGCAATACGCCGATGCAGGTGCAGGGCCTGATGGGGGTTGCGGACATTGCCGCTGGCGCCCGTCACTCCGTGGCGTCGAGGACGGACGGCACCGTCTGGGCCTGGGGCAACAACGACTACGGCCAGCTTGGAGACGGGACGACCACCAACCGCAGTACGCCGGTGCAGGTGCAGGGTTTGGGCAACTGAGACCACACTGGGCGCCCGCGGACACGGGCGCCCAGTTCGTGGCTGGCTCACTCGTGCTGCGCCTCACCGGCAAGGGCGTTCCCCGTCAGCGAGGAACCCCGCTTCAGGCACATGCCCTCAAGGGCTGCGCCTCCTCACCCCGAGCGAAGTGCCGTGCACCCACCGCTCGCGCATGAAAAGCCCCCCACGGGCCGCCCGCTGCGCGAAGCTGCCTACTCGGCTTCTCCTCGTTCGCGGACATCCCGTGCTCCTTCCATCACATCTCGGGTGTCCACGGACCTGGGCTACTCCCACGGCCCGGGAACCGAACCGCTGTCGTCATCGCGACCTTGAAGCGTCGGTCCCAATGTGAAAAGACCAAGTCGTTCTGACCAGAACGCTCCTGCGCTCATGGCGCTGGAGGGCAAACAGCACCTTGCAATGCCGAGCCTGACAATCGCAGTATTCACATAGCCACCGAGGAGCCTTGAATGAGCTATCTGAGTGACGCAACCGGGTCCATGCACGCGCGCGTTTCCGCACTTCTTCTGTCTCTTGTCTTGGTCGCCTGCGGGACAGGGGAGTCAACAACACCCGAGACAGGTCTGGCGTCGGCATCGGTGACTTCCGAGACGGAACCGCCAGTTCAGCTCCAGAACAATGTGGCCTATTCCGGCGAGATGGTGGCGTATGACCAGGTATTCTTCCTGGAAGTGCCGGAGGGTACCCCATATCTGCAATTCTCCTTGGCAAGCATTCCGAGCTGTTATGGCAGCTTCATGCCGGCCATGGATGTTGGGTTCGATTCGATTCCGGCGGGAAACACTTCTGAGTACTGCAACATGTGGGGCAAGAACTGCACGTTTATCGCTGAGAATCCTGCTGCGGGGGTCTGGTGGGTGAGGGTGGGAATTGACGATAGTTTCCCTGGCAGCTACGGCTCGACCGCATTCTCTCTCAAAGGAGCCTATGGTGGAGCCGAAGTGTTGGAATTTCAGGCGGACGAGGGAATCAGCGGCCCGAGCCAGATGTGCATCAAGTATTGAGGGGACGTACAGCCGTAGCAGTGTGACGTCCACCTCTCGCTGAGGACGCACAAGGGTGGAGCGGAGGGTGTGGTGGGGTCCAAGCGGACGCGGAGGACAATGGTTTTGAGTGTCCATCCGGGTTGACCTGCGTCAACAACAACTGCGGGACCACCTGTTCCAGCACCAGTGACTGCAGGTGATGGGGCAGCAGCCGTTCAGGCTGACGCCCGAGCAGAGGAGGAGGACCCTCCCGGCTGGAGCGACGGCGATGACGTTGCCAGTCACGCCCATCGACGACGCGGTGAAGGAGGGAGTGAGACGGTGGTGGTGACGCTCACGGTGACCACCGGCTACACCGTGGGCACGTCGAGCGCGACGGTGTCCATCGCTGACAACGACCGATGGACCTGGGACTCCTGCCCCGGCGAGGACGTGCCGGGGCAGGGGCTCAATCGACAGTCACCAGGCCCAGGTGCTCCAGAATCGCGCGCACCCCTCGTGCTCCCTTCACGGATACCAACACCCTCAAGCCTGCCTCCACACCTCTCGCAGGCGAACACGTCGAAGTCGAACGGCCTCCTCAGTCACGCGGCCCAGTCCATTCGCCGCGTCCTCTGCTTCATCCGCTCCGTTCGGGCCGCTGCCTCCTTCCCCGCTCTCGCCTCCTCCTCTCCTGCTTGGGGGAGCGTGGGCGCCGCGAGCGTCCGAACCTCAGCCCGCCCGGCCGCCTCCACCGCTTCCTTCTCCCAGGAGTAGAGGGTGGGGACGCTGACGCCCGACGCCTCCCCTCGCCCCCGGCTTGCCCTACACCGCGCGCGCTTCCCCCAACATTGAACCAGAACATGCACGGATGGACGGGTTGTTTTTCCTCTGAACCTCGCCACCTTCGAGGGCCAAGGACCCGCCGGGGTCATCCCTCACATGCACATGCGGAGCGCGACGCCGCGTCGCGTAACGCTTGTATGAATGGAGCGTATACATGGATGCCAGCGAGATGCTCCCACAACATAGGGTCGGCCGCCTGCGGCAGCTCCTCGCCACGGACCCACGAACCAACCTCCTCGACGTGCAGCTCAGGATCACGGGCAATCGCGTGTTCATCGCCGGTCGCGTCGAGTCGGACTCGTTACGCGCGGCGGTGGAGCAGGTGGTGCGCGAGGCACTTCCCCCGGAGATGCAGGTCGTGAACAATCTTTCCGTCACGGCCTACGTCCCATGAGAATCGCCGCCGTCGGGGATATCCACGCCGGATTGGACTCGGCGCCGCTGATCCGGGCCGCCGTCGAGCACCTGCGGGGCCGGGCCGACATTCTGGTGGTGGCCGGCGATCTCACGCAGCACGGCTCTGTCGAGGAAGCCCAGGTCGTGGCTCGCGAGCTCGCGCGCCTCGAGTTGCCGATGTTCGCGGTGCTGGGCAACCACGACTACCACATGGGCGCCGAGCAGGCGATTAGCGCCACGCTCGAGGATGCGGGGGTGCGCGTCCTCGAGGGCAAGGCGGTGGTCTGCGATGTCGATGGCGTGCGGGTCGCGGTGGCCGGTGTCAAAGGGTTCGGCTGCGGGTTCGCCGGCGCGTGCGGCACCGAGTTCGGCGAGCCCGAGATGAAGCTGTTCGTGCGGCGCTCCCGGGAGAGTGGCGAGCAGCTGGCCCGTGCCCTCGCCACCGCGGACGCCAACCTCCACGTCGCGCTCACGCACTTCTCGCCCGTCAAGGACACGCTCCTCGGCGAGCGCCCCGAGATCCACCCCTTTCTGGGCTCGTTCTTCCTGGCCGACGCGATCGACCAGGGTCCGTGCGACGTGGCGTTTCACGGCCACGCACACAACGGCACTGAGTGGGGGCTCACCGCAGGCGGCGTCCCGGTGCGAAACGTAGCCCGGTTCGTCCTACGTGCCGCCTACAAGGTATACGAGCTCGACCCGGCGGCGCCACCCGGCTCGCGCCTGCGCTGACCGAGCGACGGACGAGCCCGCTGGCCAAAGCCGGACAGCCTTGCGCGTCGCACTTCCTCCGCGCGCTGGACTGCGGCGCGCCTGGAGCGGTTGCACTGACCGAGGGAGAATTCCCATGAGCGAATCGCCGTACTCGAGCAGCACCCAAGCTACCGTGAGCCTTGCGGACGAAGAGACGACACTGCGTGTTCTCACCGACACCGTCTTCGGGCTCTGGACCGCCGTGAACAACCTGACCCGGCTTCGGCCGTCACGCCGAACGCGCTACCGCGTCACCATCTTCGGTTCAGCTCGGACGAAGCCTGGCCACCGGGCCTACGACGAAGTCCGGAGAATGGCGGCAGGTCTGACCACGTTGGGTTGCGACATCGTCACGGGCGGCGGTCCAGGGTTGATGGAGGCCGCGAACCAAGGCGCCAGACAGGCTCAGGGTTCCAGCGGGACGCAGTCCACCGGAATCCGCGTGGACCTGCCATTCGAGCAGGAGTCAAACGCCTTTGTCGAACAAGCCTATGTGCATCAGACGTTCTTCACCCGCCTGCACCACTTCGTCCTGATGTCCGACGCCTACGTGGTCGTTCCAGGAGGAATTGGCACGGCGCTCGAATCGTTGATGGTCTGGCAACTGCTTCAGGTCAGACATCTGCGTGACACGCCGCTCGTCTTCGTGGGTGCGATGTGGGGCGGGCTCGTCGACTGGGCACGCACGCACATGCTACGGCCCGGCGACGAGCTCATCAGCGCCCCTGACCTGGAGATCCCGCGCTGCGTGAACGGCGCGGACGAAGCAATTGCGCTCATCCGCGAACATCACGCCCGGTGGCAAAGCGACGCCGGTGCACAGCCCGCTGAGGAAAGGACACACTGAGGGCGCTGACCGGATGAAAGGCCGAGTCGCAGCGGCTGGCGGACGCAACGGGCCTGGCCATCAGCGTCTGCCACTTCCCGCCCGGCACGAGCTGGACCGGCGGCGCTACCGCACGGGAATCAGCTTCTCTCGAGCTGCAACGCCTTGAAGCGCGCACCGCACTCCTACCAGCGCAAGCTGGCGGAGCGCCCGGCGGCCCTCGCGCCGGGGCCCGCCTCGCACCTGCAGGGGCCAGGCCCAGGTGCTCCAGAATCGCGCGCCCCCCTCGTGCTCCCTTCACGGATGCCAACACCCTCAAGCCTGCCTCCACACCTCTCGCTGGCGAACACGTCGAAGTCGAACGGCCTCCTCAGTCACGCGGCCCAGTCCATTCGCCGCGTCCTCTGCTTCATCCGCTCCGTTCGGGCCGCTGCCTCCTTCCCCGCTCTCGCCTCCTCCTCTCCTGCTTGGGGGAGCGCTGGCGCGAACTCGCAGTCAGTCTGGGCCTGGCTTTCAGCGCCGCGGCCTGTGGCGACACGGGGGATGCAAATTGCGAGAACGGCGCCTGCTGCGAGGAGGGTGGGCTCTGCTGCAAGCAGTAGCGCGCCAGGTGAAGCGGACCCACCTACCCACGGGGCTCGTGAGAAGTGCTTACGTGCTCTCCCGTACGCTCCCCGCACCCACGCCAACTCCTGGCTAGTCACATACACCGACAAGAACGCGGCGCTCATCGATTCGAGCGCCGAATTCAAAGTCATATGACTATCATTTCACTTAGAGTGTGGCTACCTTCGCGCACCCCCGAAGGCCTTTCGGGAGAGGAGTCACCATCGTGCGAAGCAATTCGAAACCCGCCCTGGTAGCACTGTTCATTCCCTGCCTGCTGCTCACCGCCTGCGGTGAGGCGAGCCTGGAGCCGCGCCCCAGCCTGGACCCAGAGCAGGCCAGCGTGCCGGCTGGCGCCCCGGTTCGCGAGGGCTACGCCTGGAACGCGGCGAGGGGCAAGCTCATGCCGGTGAAGTATGCCGAGGTGGATGGACTGGCCATCCACGAGGGGGACATGGTCCTCGGCACGGTGGAGCAGATGGAGGCGCGCGTGCGCGAGGTGAAGGCCCGGGGAGGCCTCGACGCCCCGGGGGTCCAGGCCCAGGGCGTGGCCATCACTGGAGCCAACTACCGCTGGCCCAACTCCGAGGTGCCCTACACCATCGACGCGGCCGTGCCCAACCAGGCGCGAATCACGGACGCCATCAATCACTGGCAACAGCGCACGCACCTCCGGTTCGTGCTACGCACCGTGCTCAACGCGGCGCTGTACCCGGACTACATCCGCTTCCAGACGGGCACCGGGTGCAGTGCCAACGTGGGGCGGATTGGTGGCGCGCAAGGGGTGTGGCTGGCTGGCACGTGCACCACGGGCAACACCATCCATGAAATCGGACATGCACTGGGCCTCTGGCACGAGCAGTCGCGCGAGGACCGCAATAACTACGTGCGCATCCGGACCGAGAACATCCTCGCGGGCTATGAGCACAACTTCAGCCAGCAGATCGCCGACGGCGACGACATCCTCGCCTATGACTACGGCTCCATCATGCACTACCCGAGGACGGCGTTCTCGAGCAACGGGCTGCCCACCATCGAGCCACTGGGGGGGCAGGCCATCGGGCAGCGCGACGCGCTGAGCATCACGGACGCGGCAACCGTGGCGCGACTCTACTCGAGAACCATCAACCTGCGTTCCTCGGGCGGCTACTACGTGGTGGCCGAGGGCGGCGGCGGCGCCGCGGTGGACGTCAACCGCACCGCCGTGGGCCCCTGGGAGAGGTTCCGGCTGGTGGACCGCAACGGCTTCGAGCTGCAGAGCGGTGACCTCATCCATCTGCAGACGCACAACGGCAACTATGTCATGGCCGTGAACGGTGGCGGCTCGGGGGTGACGGCCACTCCCACGGCACCTGGCAGCTATGAAACCTTCCGAATCACGAAGCTGGCCGGCACGGGCCTCCTCACCATCGGCACCGGAGACACCGTGGCCCTGTCGACGCCCGATCTCCTCACCCCCCGCTACCTGGTGGCCGAGGGCGGCGGCGGCGGCAGGTTGAACGCCGACCGCACCGCCATTGGTGAATGGGAGCGGTTCATCATCACCTTCGAGTGAGGGACTGCCAGCGGTAGGGCCCAGGAACTCCGGGCGGAAGGAGATACTCCGCCCGGTGTCGTTCTTGTGCGCCTGGCTGTCCCCACAACCCTGGCGCGAGCGACTGCGCCTCCAGGCCGGAACGCCGCTGCCGCCCCGGGCATGGCTGGCCGCCCTGGTGGCCAGTCTCGCGCTGGGGCAGGCCCTGGAGAGCGCCTCCGTCCTCACGGGCATCTGGAGCTGGACCAGCACGCTGAAGGGCTTGGAAGCCAGCAGCCAGGCCTCGACCGGCACGTTCGCGATGCTGATGCTCTTCGGCGCACGGGCCGCGGGCACGGCCGAGGAGCTGTTCTTCCGTGGCTACATGCAGGGGGTGAGATCAAGGCGATAGCGGGTAACAGCGCGTCCTGCCTGGGTTTGCTATCGCCCTGCCCACGGGTTCGAATCCCGTCGGGGACACTGCGAGCCGGGGCCGGCAGCTGCCGGAGGGCGCCCAGTCTGCCTCCAGGTCGGAGGCCCGGGGGCCGGTGACGCTCACGTCTCGGTGGGGTCCACCAGGTGCAGCCGCGTCTCGCCCGAGCCCTGCACCGTGACGCCCACCGCGCGCAGCGCCTCGTTCACCTCCACGCGCGCCGGGCCCGCCATGGTGAACTCCAACAGCCGTGCCCCCTTCCCCCGGATGCGCAGCTGTCCCTCCATGGGGAAGGTCATCCCGAGGGGCCCGTCGGCCTCCAGGAAGACCATCGTCGTGGTCAGGCTGAAGATGCCCACGTCCCCCTTCGGGTCCGGAACGATTTCCAAGAGCCGGACGCGGGTGTCGAGGAAACGCACGCCCGAGTCCTTGGACTGGAGGGACTCCTCCGCGAAGACCTTCGCGAAGCGGTCCAGGCTGTCCCCCACGCGGATGGGCTTGTCGGGGAACGCCGCCAGCACCCGGTCCGCCTTGCCGAACTCCGGCAGGCTGGACTCGATGTCGTCCCGCTCCTCCTTGGAGATGGGCTTGCCCGCCTCGTCCGTCACCACCACGCGGCCCTTCACCCATCCGGCGAGGTACGTCTTCCCACTGAGGGGGCTGACCTTGCGCTCCGGCTTCCCCTCCTCGACCGTGTCCTCGTACTTCTCGCCGAAGGCCAGCTTCACCCTGTCGAGGCGGCCCTTGCGAGCCGCCAGCACCGTCATCACGTAGTGGGTGATTGTCGTGTCCGACGCCTTCATCTCCTCGGGCTCGGCCCCTGGCCCATTCAGGAGGAAGTCCAACTTCATGTCCATGCGCAGCCGCACCGTGTCGACGTCGCCGGCCGCGGCGTAACGCTTTTCGAACTGGAAGGTGCGCTCCTTCGGAGTTCCCTCCTGCTCGGCCTCGACAACGGACGGCGCGAAGAACAGTGCCGCACTGATGATGAACGCGACGAAACGGTACATTCCGGTCCCCCAGGTTTTCGCGGCCATCCTTCCATGGGCTCCGGGTCGCGTCAGCATCCGTGACGGTGTCTCCTGCCCCAAGCAGGGGCAGGGCCGAAGCCACCACAGGCCAGCGCCGAGCACGACCACGCGACACGCCTGAAGCCACGTCGGCTGCCCGGCGCCGCGGCGAGCAGCCGCCCTGCCTGTACACAGGGGCTTGCGCTGATGCCGGACGATATGTACGAACGTACGCATGATATGTACGTTCGTACGCATCGAGCCCCGCTTCACGGGCGCGCCCCTCTCATGCGCGAGTCCCCGGAGACACGAGTGGTGACCCGTCGGCACGACCCCGAGCGCCGCGACCGCATCATCGACGCGGCACTGGCTGTCATCGCCGAGGGCGGCGTCGCCGGCACCTCACACCGCCGCGTCGCCGACCGCGCCGGGGTTCCGCTGGGCTCGATGACCTATCACTTCACGAACATGGACGAGTTGCTGCGCGAGGCGTTCACCCGCTTCGCCACGCGCCTCAGCGAGCGCTTCGCCGCGCGCATCGAGGCGGCGGCCGACCTCGACGCGCTCGCCGAGGCGGTCGTCCACCTCGTGCACGCGGACCTCTCGGCCGGCCCGAACGACCTCGTGCTCACCCTCGAGCTCTACACGCTCGCCGCGCGCCAGCCCGCCTTCCGGCAGATCACCCACGACTGGATGCGCCGGAGCCGGCAGGCGCTGGAGCGGCTCGTCGACGCCAGGACGGCGCAAGAGCTCGACGCACTGATTGAAGGGCTGTTCATCCACATCAGCCTCGACCCCACTCCCCGCAGCCGCGCCGTCACGCGCGACGCCGTGCGCCGCATCCTCTCGCTCTGAACCAGGCCTCGCATGCTCCCCTCCCCTCCTCCCCCGGTGCCCCGCGAGCACCGGGCAGCCCGCTTCGCCGTCGCGGTGCTGTTCCTCACCAACAGTGCGATCTTCGCCAACCTGTTGCCGCGCTATCCGCAGATCAAGGCGGGACTCGGGCTGAGCAACGCCGAGTACGGACTCGCCGTCGCCGCGTTCCCCTCCGGGGCCCTGATGGCCGGGCTCGCCGCCGGAGCACTCATCCGCCGCTTCCGGTCGTCTCGGGTCGCCGTGGCGGGCACGTTGCTCACGAGCGCGGGCGTGCTGCTCGCGGGGCTCGCTCCCTCATGGGGTGTGCTCGCCGGAGCGCTCTTCTTCGCGGGCTGCCTGGACGCCATCACCGACGTGGCGCAGAACTCGCACGGCCTGCGCGTGCAGCGGCTCTACGGCCGCTCCATCCTCAACTCGTTCCACGCCATCTGGAGCGTCGGCGCGGTGTGCGGCGGCCTCATGGGCGGGCTCGCCGCGGGCCTCGACGTGCCGCGTGGCGTGCATCTGGGCCTGTCCGCCCTGCTCTTCGCCGTCGTCGCGCTGACAGCGCTGCGGTACACGCTCCCCGGCCCGGAGCCCATCGAGCCCGGCGAGCGCGCTGAAGGAGGCGCTCAGGCGGACGGGCTCTCCGCGGGGCAAGCGTCGACGGGCCGCGGTCGCATCTGGCTCATGATGGCGGCGCTCGTCCTGATTGCCGTCGGCGGCACGCTCGTCGAAGACGCCGGCAGTACCTGGGCGGCCGTCTACCTTTCCGGCACGCTCGGCGCCGACGTCGCCCTCGCCTCGTTCGGCTACATCGCGCTCGTGGGCTCGCAGTTCGTCGGGCGGCTGCTCGGCGATGGCCTCGTCGACAGATTCGGCCAGCGCGCGGTCGCCCGGACAGGAGGCGTGATTACGGCGGCGGGGATGGGCGCGGCGCTGCTGTTCCCCTCGTTGACGGGCACCATCGCGGGCTTCGCACTCGCCGGCTTCGGCGTCGCGACGCTGGTTCCCGCCGCGATGCACGGTGCCGACGAGCTGCCCGGCCTGCGAGCCGGTACCGGCCTCACCGTCGTCAGCTGGCTGATGCGCCTCGGGTTCCTCGTGTCGCCCCCGGTCGTCGGGCTCGTCGCCGACGCCGTGGGCCTGCGCACGGGACTGCTCGTGGTGCCGCTCGCGGGCACGCTCGTGCTGATGATGGCGGGCGTGTTGTCCGCCGCCCGCGTCCAGGCTGGTGGCCAGCGGGCTTGAGGCGTGGAGCGGCGGTCCAGGACTCCGCCAGGTCCCTGGCGGAGTCCCGCTCCATGTCGCTACCGCGTCAGCGCCACGGGAGTGGCCTCCACCTTCACCCGGAAGAGGTGGTAGGGCTTCTGCCGCTGGTCCGTCCCTCCATGGAACTGCGCCTGGCGATGGAGCTGGTTGGCGGTGACGTAGAGGTAGCCGTCCGTCGAGAGGGCCAGGGTGTCCGGCCACCACATCCGCGGGTCGGTGACGAGGGTGCTGTACTGCCCCGTGGCGTCGCGCACCTGGATGGCGTTGTGCTCCCAGTCGGTGAGGTAGACGCGGCCCTGCGCGTCCGACTCCAGGCCATCCGAGGCGAACCGCCGCTCCTCCTTTTGAAGCGTCTTCAGCACCTCTGCATCGGGGAGCTTCTCGTCCGCGAGCGCGTCCACGCTGACGCTATAGAGGGCGCGACTGGACAAGGGGCAGTAGAAGAGGCGCGAACCGTCCGCGCTGATGGCGATGCCGTCCGATTGGACGCTGAAGGGCTGGGGCTGCTCGCCCGGCGGACGAATCATCAGCGGCTGGCCCTCCATGGGGGCCACGAAGCCCGGGTCCGCCTTGACGGACTCATGGCCGTCCAGCTTGCGCCAGCTCCGCCCGCTGGCGAGGTCCACCACGATGAGGCCGCCAGCCCCGGAGTCGGTGATGAAGGCCAGCCCGTCCTGTCCGCGCCGCAGGTCGAAGCGCACGTCGTTGAGATAGGTGTTCTTGCGGACCACCTCGGCCGGGAAGCGGATGACCTTGAGGACCTGATTCGTCCCCAGGTCGAAGCCCACCAGCTTCGGCCACTCCTGGCCCGCGATGGGGCCCAGCCTCAGGCTGCCGGTGTCCAGCGCCCAGAGGCGGTTGCGTGGATCCACCACCACGCTCTGCACCGAGAGGAGCTTGTCCGGACTGCCAGTCGGTGAGTCCGTGTGCAGCTCGGCGCTGGGGTATGGCACCTCCTTGCCGTCCCGGAGCTCCGCGACGGTGAACCGCACCGGGTCGCCCCAGCGCGGGTAGTTGACGAAGACGCGGCCCTCTCGCGAGACGGTGACGCCGGTGGGCATGGGCCCGTGAAAGGCGTGCACCTCCTCCAGCGTCCCGGCCTTCACCGCGGTGGGGGTCTCGCCAGGAGACTGCCCCGGCGTGTTCGGGTTCGTGCTGGCGCGGCACCCCGACAGCCCCAGCAGCAGCACGGCACAGCACCCCAACACATTGCGCATCTCATCCTCCCGGAAAGGTGACTCACGGCGTGCGGCCGTAGCTACACGCGCCGCGAGGAATGGACACGGAGGATGCGCGCGGGGGCGTCGCCTGGGTGACAGGCCCCCTCCGTTACCGCACATCGACATGGCGTCGCTGAAGGCGTAACGAAGCTCCTCGGGGACGCATGGGGTACCCTGGAGGTCACACGTGAAGCGCAGATGGCGACAGAAGGTGTTCGCGACGGTGGCGGTGGCCGTGCTGGCCGCGGCCTGCGGTTCCTCCGGCGGCCCGGCTCCCGCGGCTGAGACACCTCGCGACTGCGTTCCCTCGAACGGCGCCACGGGCTCGCCCCAAACCATCGAGGAGGCGGTGGCGCTCATCAACTCCCTGCCCCGCCCCACCTCCGTTGCCTGCCTCGTGGAGAGCCTGGACCGTCCCCTGCGGGTGAGCGCCACGGAGAGCATCTTCAGCGCGCAGCCCGCGCACGGCCGGCGCAGCCCCCGCATCTTCCTGTTCTCGGGCTCCCTCATCCTCTCGGTCGTCCCCGACGGCCCGGGAGCGGAGGTCGTCGAGTTCAGCCAGCTCGACGACTCCGGCCATTCCATCAAGGGAGAGCTGGCCTTCCCCGTCGAGGCCGACGTGCCACCCGAGGCGCCTTACACGAAGATCATGTTCCGGGCCGACCTCACGAACTGCGCGTTCTGTCACGCGAACGAGCAGCCCGTGCATCGCGTGGGCACCGCGTGGGCCTACTCCTCCCGCGCGCTGCGCCCGAAGGACTCCTCGCTCGTCCCGCTCGAGGAGCTCCGGCAGGAAGCCTCCACCTGCGACGCCTCCGCCGAGCCCGAGCGCTGCCGACTCCTCCAGGAACTCTTCGAGCACGGCACGCCGCGCGCTCACACCTTCCCCGCGTCGCTCCCGACCTTCCCCTGACCTGAAGGCCGCGTCAGGGATGCACGGGCCACGGCGTGTCGCGCGGGCCCACTGCCCAGTTGTCGTGACGACCGTCCCAATAGAGATAGGTCAGCGTGGCCGGGTCGATGCCGTCGATGCAGTTCACGTTGATGGAGCGGAAGTCGCCGCCCAGCGCCTCGAGGAAGCCTGCGCCAAAGCACTCGCACCCGCAGCGCTTGCAGAAGGCGCTGTAGCTCCCACTGTTCCCGCTGCGGAACTCGGAAAGGGTGTCCGGGCTGGACAGAATGCGGAGGGCGTCCGGCTTCACATAGGCGGCCGAGATTCCCCGCCGCGTGCACACGGAGCAGTTGCAGCGATTCACCGGAGCGCTCAGGTCGAGTTCGACCTCGAAGCGCACGGCGCCACACTGACAGCCCCCCGGGTGACGCTTCAGTGATGTGGCCGTCGGGTTCGTTCGGGTGTCGGTCATGACAGGTCCTCCAGAGGAAGTGAGGTGACTCTGGAGGTTCCAAGGCCCGTCATTGACAGCCTTATGTCAGATTTTTCCGTCGCCCTGATGAGCAGCCACCTCGGCGGCCCAAAATCAAGCAAATTCCGAAACAAACTAAATACGAGAAATCCACAATTGCACAAACCATGACAGCCATGTTGTGAGGACCGCTCCCCACACGGAGAGGTCATTCCTTGCGCACCTGGCTCGTGAAGACGTTCTGTATGGCCTGGCTCGGAGCCGGCATCGTGGCGTGCAGTTCTCCCACCGAGGAGGCTCCGCGCGATACCGGCTCCGCCAAGGATGCCGACGTGAAATCGGCGCTGGCCCGCTTCAAGAGGGCCGAGGTGCTCGGCGTCCAGGATGACGTGCCCTATTTCGTCCGCGGCGACCTCGGACGCGTGCCTCCAGTGTCCGAGCTGCGGGCGCGGGAAGCCGGTGAGGACGTGCGCGGGCTGCTGAACGACCTGGCGCCGGTGTTCCGCCTCCGTGGCAACGACCTGGTGTTCCGCAAGCAGTCCCTGGACGAGCAGGGGCACCGGCACCTGCGCTTCCGACAGCACCACCAGGGCCTGCCTGTCATTGGCGGCGAGCTGGTGGTGCACGTGGATTCACAGGGCCTGGTGTACGCGGCCAACGGCTCGGCGCGCGGTGGCCCGACGGCCTCCACGGACGTGAAGGTGGCCCCCGAGGTGGCCGCGAAGGTCGCCGTGAGCGGCTCGCGCGCGGAGCCGGCCTTCGTTGACGGCCCGGCGGAGCGCGTGTTCCTGCGCCCCGAAGGCGAAAAGGAACTGCACCTGGCGTGGCAGGTCCGCGTGAAGGGCCAGCGCGACGGCATGCCGTCGGATGACCTCGTCTACGTGGACGCGAAGGACGGCGTGCTGCTCGCCGTGCATCCGCGCATCCACTCGGCGCGCAACCGCCGGGTGTACTCGGCCAACAACGGCACGAGCCTTCCCGGCACCCTGAGGCGCTCCGAGGCCGGGGCGCCTACCGGCGACTCCCACGTGGACCAGAACTTCGACCGGCTCGGTGACGCGTACAACTGCTACAAAACGGTCTTCAACCGCGACTCGTATGACAACGCGGGTGCCACGCTCATCAGCACCGTCCATTACCGCTCCCGCTACGTGAATGCCTACTGGGACGGCACGCAGTTGGTGTACGGCGACGGCGACGGCGTGAACTCCAGCGAGTTGGGCAAGGACCTGGACGTCACCGTCCATGAGCTGACCCACGCCGTGACGGAGCGTGAGTCCGACCTCATCTTCTCGGGTGAGTCCGGCGGCCTCAACGAGTCCATCTCCGACATCTTCGCCGGCATCTGCGAGAGCTGGACGCGCGGCTGGGCCACGGACGCGGATGTCTTCAAGATTGGCGAGGACATCTGGACGCCTGGCATTCCCGGGGACGCGCTGCGGTACATGAGCGACCCGACGCAGGACGGCGACTCGCTGGACTACTACCCGGACTACACCTCCGGCACGGACGTGCACTACAGCTCCGGCATCTCCAACCTCGTCTTCACCCTGCTCGCCAAGGGCGGCACGCACCCGCGCGGGAAGACGGCCATCCACGTCACCGCGATTGGCGTCGAGAAGGCGGCCCGCATCTTCTACAAGGCCAACACGGACCTCTTCACGCCCAGCACCAGCTTCCCGCAGGCCAGGACGGCCACGCAGCAGGCCGCGGTGCAGTTGGGCTACGACTCGAACACGGTGGACTCCGTGACGAACGCGTGGGCCGCCGTCGGCGTGGGCGCCCCGGCCAGCTTCATGGAGCCCACCCCCGCACACGAGACGCCGCCCAACCCCGTCCCGGACGCGACGCTCGTCCAGATCCCCCTGTCGCAGGTGCTCACGGATCCTCCGCGCCACGACGAGGAGTCCCAAGTCGAGGACAGGTTCCTGCCCGACCTGCCCATCCTCGTGAACGGCGTGCAGTACACGGCCGAGCAGCTCCGCGCGCAGGACATCCACCTCGCGCACTACGTGCTCGACGAGCGCTCGGCGGAGCTCAACGTGGTGCAGGGCTTCCGCACCTCGGCGGAACTGCAGACATACATGAGGAGCACCAACCAGTATCCCTCCGAGCAGCCGACGAGCCTGCAGCAAGCCCTGTGCAACCAGCACTCGGTGTTCTTCGAGCACGCCAACTATGCTGGCGCGTCCTTCACCGTGCCTCCGGGCCTGGGCCTCAGCTACGTCGGCAACACCTGGAATGACCGCATCTCGTCGGTGTGGGGTAGCCGGTGTGCAAGCTGGACGGTGCTCGGCGAGCACATCAACCTCGGCGGCTACTGGCTCTGGATCGGCCGCGGCTGGTCCCTCAACAACCTGCGTGGCTGGGGCTACTACACGGGCTTCTGGATATTCAGGAGCTGGCACTCGTGGAATGACCGCGTCTCGTCCGTGATTCTCTTCTGGTAGCGAGGTGACGGCCACGCCGGGCTGGGGGAAGCGCCCGCCCGGCGTGGGCCTCTCGCGAGGGTTCCCGTGACGCCTGAGTGGGAAATGACCGCGCGGATTCGGTGTTGAGAGCTCCCCGTCCGCTTGTCATCGTCCGCGCCCCACCATCAACGGAGAAACACCATGGGTTTGCTGGACAGGTTGATTGGCCACGCGGACGTCAACGCGAAGTCGTCGTACAACCTGGAGCGGTTCCTGGGCGAGGGCGAGAAGATGCTCGCGTGCTTCCGCTTCGCGCGTGACGAAATCGCGGTGACGACCCACGGCGTCTTCACCGTGGACGTGCAGGGCATCATGGGCTCGAAGAAGGAGTACAAGTACTTCCCCCTCAAGGGCGTGAAGTACGTCTCCTACGAGAGCGCGGGCACCTTCGACGCCGACGCGGACATCAAGATTGGCCTCGACGGCAACACGGAGCTCGTCAACAACGTGCCCGTCAGCAAGCCGCTGTCCTTCAAGATTCCCAAGGCCCAGGCCGCCGAGGGCGAGCGCTTCTTCAAGCTCCTGAAGGCCGCGCTGGACTCCTGAGCATGCGGACATTCCGATGCCGCCCCGGAAGGAGCGGCGTCGGACACCGCCGTACCGTGGCGCGTTGACGCCCCATGGGCCGGGGATATGCTTCCGCCATGACGATGATGATGACGCGCCTCCGATAGGTCGCCCCGCCCACCGAAGACACCGCGCGTGCCATCGCGGCGCGCCGCGGCCTTGTGGCTTTTCGCGACCATCGGAGCATCATCATGTCCCCCCTTTCTTCTCCCGCGCTCTCGTCAGCGCAGCTCGAGCAGTTCATCACCGAGGGCTTCGTCCGCCTCGACAATGCCTTTCCCCGCGCCGTGGCCGACGAGGCCCGCGCCATCCTCTGGGCCGACACGGGCTGCGACCCGGATAATCCCAGCACCTGGACGCGGCCCGTCATCCGCCTCAACCAGTATGCCCATCCACCCTTCCGGGCCGCCGCGAACACGCCGGTCCTGCATCAGGCGTTCGACCAGCTCGTCGGTCCCGGCCGGTGGCAGAAGCGCGGCACCCTCGGCACCTTCCCGGTCCGGTTCCCCTCGGCGGAAGACCCGGGCGACGCGGGATGGCATGTCGACGCGTCCTTCGGCTACGAGCACCCCGACTTCATGCAGTGGCGCGTCAACGTCTCCAGCACGGGCAGGGCCCTGCTCATGCTGTTCCTCTTCTCCGACGTGGGAGAGGACGACGCGCCGACGCGCATCCGAGTGGGCTCGCACCTGGACATCGCCCGTCAGCTCGCGCCCGCGGGCGACGCGGGGATGACGTTGGGCGAATTGGCGGCGGACGACTTCGCGGGCAGTGCCCACCGTCCCGTCGCGCTGGCCACGGGCGACGCGGGCACCGTGTATCTCTGCCATCCCTTCCTGGTGCATGCGGCCCAGCCGCATCGGGGCAGGAACCCGCGCTTCATGGCACAGCCGCCGCTCCTGCCCGCGCAGCCCCTGTCCCGCCAGCGGCCGGAGGGGGACTTCTCACCGGTGGAGCTCGCCATCCGGCAGGCACTTCAGATGACTTGATGCACTGACGTGGGGGGCGTCGGTGTGACGCCTCCCGCGTCGAGTCTCCATGCCGTGCGTTCACTTCGCGCCGGGCGTGGCGCGGAAGGCGAGCATGGGGCGGAACGCCGCGCGGTACGCCCAGGCCAGGTAGAGGTGCATGACGAGGAGGACGACGGTCATCCCCATCCCCATCGGCGCGAGGAAGACGTGGAACGCGACGATGTTGACCATGACGGGCGCGAGCAGGGTCAGCGCCAACGGCACGAAGCGGTTGGCCAGCAGCAGCACGCCCACGAGCACCTCGGTGCCCTTGATGAGCGGGAACATGTAGCCCGTCTTCATGAGCGCCTCGCTGAACGCGACGGAGGCCTCGGGCATGGGCTCGGCGGGCGGCGGGATGAAGTTGAGGAAGCCGTTCAGCCCGAAGACGAAGAAGAGCAGCCCCATCAGGAACCGCACCACCGTCGGGATATGGCGGGTCAGCGACTTCGTGCCCTGCCCCGCTCCGGCGACCTCCACATTCAGCGTCGTTCCCGTTCCCATGGCGTGCTCCCCTTCGTGGTTCCTACAGGTGGCGCCGGGACCGCCGGACCGTCATGGCCCGGTGTGGCCCCCGCTTCTGTAGTGACGACGAATGGGGTTCCGGAGGATCGACACGCCGGAAGATTTTCCCGGCGTGCCTTTCAAACGCCCGGAATCACGGGGCGTCCTACCCGGGGGAGCGGGCGGGCAGCCAGGACTACGGGGTAAATGGGGTCGGGTTCGGCACCGGGGGAATGGTGACCGCCTGCCCGTAGACCAGGGTGTTGCCCGTCACCGTCCCGGACGCGTTCAGCCGGCTCGCGTCCAGCAGGGTGCCGCTGACGCCCTCGACGTTGAAGAGGCACTGCGTATCGCAGTCGTAAGCCACGAGCTTCGCGGCATTGCTGGAGCGCACGGTGATGTCGCGCGCCGTGGTCGATCCCGAGCGCATGAAGAAGTGCGCGTCCCGGGGCTGGTAGCTGGTGACGGATTCGACGCGCGGGCCCGGCGTCACCGACTGCCACAGGCGGAAGTTGCGCTTGCACTCGGCGGCGACGGTGTCGCGGATGAGCATGTTGCGCACCTTGGTGTCGATGCAGCCGTCCTCCGAGCCGCGGAAGTAGCTGCCCTCGACGAGGACGTCGCTCGCCGTGCTCTCGCCGTCGATGCCGTCTCCCTGCGTGTAGCCCGTCTGCATGCCGATGACGTTGAGCACGGTGGTGTTGCGGACCACCACGTTGCGCGCGGTGTCGTAGAAGGCGATGCCCACCGGGTAGTCACTGCCCTGCCCGCCAATCCGGTCGGGCTGCATGTCGATGTACGTGTTCTCGATGAGCACGCCGTTGGTGTTCGACGCGAGGAAGATGCCGCCGCGCGTGAACTGGAGAATCATCGACTCGCGCACCGTGAGGTCGGTGACCGCCGTGGTGCTGGAGCGCTCGATGTCCACGCACGTGGCGACGTTCTCCGCCCGGAACCGGCTGAGCGTCACGTGCGAGGCGGGCGCCTGCGCGCGAAACGCGAAGCAACTGCCGACGTGGCGGAACTCCAGGTTGTGGAAGACGAGGTTGCTGGCGCGCACGTGGAACGCCACCGGCCCCGACTTCGCGCGCGTGGAGGCGTCGAAGGTGGACTGGAACACGGGCCGTCCGAGAATGCCCTTGATGGTGACGGGCGCGCCCTCGGCGCCACCCGCCGTGACGTAGTAGCCCGTGGAGTACGTCCCCCCGTGGATGCAGACCTGCCCGCCCGGCCCCACCGCGGTGATGAACGCGTTGAGGTTCGCCATCGTCCCGGCGTTCTCCGGCGTCAGGCCACTCTTCGTCCCGGCTCCGGTGACGGAGATGTGGCGCACGGCGGTGCCGGCACACTCGCTGGCCGTCGGAGTCGTATACAGCCCGTTCGAGTACAGCGAGGTCGTCTCCGCCGTGGAGCCCTTGATGCGCACGCGGAACTCGTAGCGCGTGCCATTGGTCAACCCCGTCACCACGTAGGTGGTGTTGGAGCCCGCGCTCCGGTAGCTCCACGTCCCATCGGCCACGCGGAAGCGCACCTGGTACTGCTCGCTGCCCGCGGTGGGTGAGCTCCAGCGGAGCGTCACCTGCGAGTCTCCGGGCACCGCCTCCAGCAGCGTGGGCGCCGTGAGCGCAGCCTCCACGGTGCCGATGGCGTCGCCCTCCTCCACCGCGTCGTCCTCGCCGACGGACCGCGGGCCACAGGCCAGGTGGAGCACGACGGCTCCCATCAACAGCACGATGTATTTCTCTGTAGGACGCCTCATCACTGTCTGTTCCTTCCTTGCCGGCCATTCAGGGCCGTAGGGGTTTTCGGCTTCAGGAACAGAACAGTTGCGGCGACACCCGAATCACCCTGGGCGTGGAGAACGGCGTGGCGGGCATCACCCTCCACGACGCCCAGGGCAAGCCGCGGTTGCGGCTCGCGGTCGACAAGGACGGCAAAGGCGCGGGTCGCAGGGGTAACGCCCGCTCCGGCGAGCCCGTGGGCGTTACGACTTCTTGTGCTGCTGCCGCTCGAGCTCGGCGCGCAGACGGTCCTCCTGGGCGCGCAGCTCCGGCGTGAACTCGGCGCCGAAGTCCTCGGCCTCGAAGACCGGGCGGAGTTCGATCTCCGACTCCTCACCGGGCATGGGGTCCGGGCAGCGGCGTACCCACTCCACGGCCTCGTCCATCGACTTCACCTGCCAGATCCAGTAGCCGGCGATGAGTTCCTTCGTCTCGGCGAACGGGCCGTCGATGACGGTCTTCTTCCCGCCCGAGAACCGCACGCGCTTGCCCCGGCGGCTCGGGTGGAGGCCGTCGCCGGCCAGCATGATGCCGGCCTTCACCAGCTCCTCGTTGAACCGGCCCATGTCGGTCATCAGCTTCTCGTCGGGCATGACGCCGGCCTCGGAGTTCTTCGTCGCCTTGATGATCACCATGACTCGCATCGTCGTTTCCTTTCAGGTTGGGGGGACGCTCCCCCCTCTCGAAATGGCGACGAAAGAGCCTGCCAAGGATCGACATGGCACCAAAAGATTCGTCAGCGCCGATTCGTCAGCGCGTTGGCCATTCCGGCAAACACTTCGTGGATTCCAACACTTGGAGGCGCTCCCTTCGCCGCGCCCTCCCCCGCCCGCTCGCCGGGCTCGCGCGCCTGCTGACGGCGGCATCGTCGGCCGCATGGGACTTCGAGTGCGGGGGAAGCGTGGGCGGAAGAATGCCCCGCAACTCCTCGGCCCCCGCCGTGTTCATGACGGACGTCACCGCGAATTTCAGGAGAACGTCGTCATGAACGGTCGGATGATTCGTTGGACCCTGCTGGCTTCGCTGTCGCTGTCGTCCCTCGCGCTCGCGGAGACCCCGCGCCAGGAGGCCCGGCAGGAGCTGCGGGAGGGACGGCAGAACGCTCGCGACGCGAAGCAGGACGGGCGGCAGGAGGCGCGCGGGGAACGGCGGGAGGGGCGGCAGGACGCTCGCGACGCGAAGCAGGACGCTCGCGACGAGGCGAGGGCCGAGCTCTCCGCGGGAGATGTCGCCGCGGCCCGGCAGGAACTCCGCGACGGGCGGCAGGACGCCCGGGAGAGCCGGCAGGATGGCCGTGCGGATGCCCGGGATGCACGGCGGGACGGGCGGCAGGAGGCGCGAGAAGAGCGACGGGAGGGACGGCAGGAGGCGCGAGAAGCCCTCCGTCCGTGACGCGCGGGCAGGGGCTCCCGTCGTCCCGCTCTCCCTGCCCCATCCGCCCGTCGTGCACGAATCGCTCGGGGCTGTCGTTGAAAGGTTGCAACAAGCGATTGTCACACGGGACGTGGTTCTCGCCGGAGGGACCTCGGGGTTGAATGGCCGTTCCCCGCAGACCCGAGGAGCCCTCCATGAAGCCACTTCATCCTGGTCGCATCGCACTGCTCACCCTCGTCCTCCTGTTCGGCGCCGCGGGCACGGCACGCGCGAACGAGCCGAACGTCCGGCTGGCGTACGCGAAGCTTCAGAAGACGTGCGGCACGACGGCCTGCAACCGCCTCGTCGGCGTGGTGGAGGTGAAGAACCTCGCCTACGAGAAGCAGGTGACGCTCGTCTATACCGCCGACGGTGTGCAGTGGAACGAGACGGCCGCCAGCTACACCGCCCCCGCGAGCAACGGCTACGAGCGCTGGACCTTCACCCAGGACGTGCCCGCGGGCGCGGAGGCCCGCTTCGCGCTGCGCTACATCACGGCGGGACAGACGTCGTGGGACAACAACGGCGGCGCCGACTACCGGGTGGGCGGCGCGAGCGCGCCGGAGTTCCTCCTCGGGAGCACGACGGTGAAGCTGGACACCGCCATCCTGCAGCCCGGCCGCTCGGGCTTCTACGTCCATGGCACCGTGGTGCTGAAGAACCTGGCCTACGCGAAGAGCGTGACGGTGGTCTCCACCATCGACAACTGGGCCACCGCGCAGGAGTACACCGGCTTCTACCAGGAGACGCTGCCCGGCAATCAGGAGCGCTGGTACATCAGCATCCCCACCCAGTCGAACAGCTCGACGACGGTGCCCACGGTGCGCTTCGCCATCCGCTACACGGTGGATGGCGTGACGTACTGGGACAACAACCTCGGGGCGAACTACTCGGTCTCGTACCCGGACAACAACACCATCCCCTGAGCCTCGTGGCTCCGGCGGGAGCAACGCTCCTCCCGCTGGAGCCGGCCTCCGGAGTCACGATGACGCCCTACGACGCCGCGGTGCGCTCGCTCAGCAACGAGGTGCTCGAACTCCTTCGTGAAGGCGGATGGAGTGAGTCGCGGCGTGTGCCCCTGGACGAGGCCAGGGCTTCACTGGTGTCGCAGGGCGCCCCGCTCCACGCCTACGCCGAAGAGCTCCTCCACTCCCTCGACGGGCTTCAACTGCACAATCCCGCCACGGGCCGAAGCCTGAAGGTGAGCGCCGTGGATATCTGCGACTGGCTGGACGAGGAGGACTTGTCATACGTCCAGGCACTCTTCGCGCCTTCCGCGTGTCCGGTGGCCCTGGGGGCCCGCGCTTCGCCGGAGTTCCCGATAACGAGTCCGACCGCCTCGTGCGGCGCCTTTCCCGAAAGCTTCTTCTACGTCGCCGAGGATGGTCGATGGCTCTGCATCGACACCTACTGGGGCGGGGCCTGGTTCTTCCCCCACCTGGACGCGGCGCTCCGGTTCGCGTTGCTCCAGGAGGAATTCGAGACGGGCCGGGTGCCACTCACACGCGAGCAGTGCCCTCCCGGGACCTGGGATGACGGGGATTGACCCCTTCCGGAGCCCCTCAGCGCTCCGCGCGCGGAAGGCGGACACGGAAGGTCGTGCCCGCCTCCGGCGTGGACTCCACGTCGACCTGGCCGCCATGGGCCCGGACGATCTGGTCCACGATGAAGAGCCCCAGGCCGATGTTCTGGCGCTCGCCTTCATCCGTCCCCCGCCTCATGGGCTCGAACAGGCCGGGCACCACGTGCGCCGGAATGGGCGTGCCATCGTTGCTCACGGAGAGGACGACCGTGGGGCCCTCCTCCTCGATGCGCGCCCGGATGGGCGTCCCCGGTGGGCTGTACTGCACGGCGTTCGTCAGCAGGTTGGTGAGCACCTGGGCGATGCGGTCCGGGTCCCATGAGCCCTGCGCATCCCCCGCGCACTCCACGTCGAACCGGCGCCCGGGCACCGCCGTCCCCACCTCGTCCACCACCTGCCGGGTGATGGCCTGGAGGTTCATGGCCATGCGCTTCACGGGAAGCGACTGGCCCATGCGGACCTGGGTGAAGTCGAGCAGGTCGTGGATGAGCCGGTCCGCCCTTCTCGCGGACTCCAGGATGACGCCCAGGCCCTGGCGGAGCCGGTCATCCAAATCCTTGCGGCGCAGCAGCGTGGCCGCCGACAGGCTGATGGCATTGACGGGGTTGCGCAAATCATGGCTCACGATGCCGATGAGCTGCTCGCGCAACTGCGCCGCCTCCTTCGCGCCGAGGAGCTGCGCGTCGCGCCGGACCAGCTCGTCCTCCTGCTCGAGCTGGTGGCCCACCAGGTCCCCCAGGTGGCGGAAGATCTCCAGCTTGCTCTCGGGCACGTCGACCGGGCGCGAGTCCAGCGCGCACATCACGCCGAAGAAGCTGCCGTCCCTGCGGAACAGCGGCACGGCGATGTAGCTCTCCACGTTGTAGAGCTTCGGCGCCGGGTGCGTGGCGAACCGCGAGTCCTGGCTCGCATGCCGGATGAGGATGGGCGTCCCCATGCCGCGCACCGTGTTGCAGAAGGTGGTGGTGACCACCAGCGTGTCCCCGGGGTTCAACCCGAAGCCCATCTCGTCCAGCACCGCGCAACACGTCCAGGCCTCGTCCGAGACACGTGCCACCACGCCCAGCCGGAGCCCCGTGGTCTCCAGCATCAGGCGCAGCACGGTCTTCACCGCTTCGATGCGGCCAACCAGCGCGACATCCCTGGCGTGTGGCGATTCAGGAGAAGGACTGCTCGTCGAGGTGGGCGTCCACGCGTAGGCCATGCCCCCCAACTCTACCGCCCGGCCCGGGCGTCGCGCCCGAGAGTGGTGCTTTGTTGGGTCGTATACCGAACGGCCAACCACGAACGCCGCGCGGACGGGCGCGCGGGTCCGCGATGACAGCGGAAGTCCCCGGCGGTAGCGTGGCCGCCGACATGCGCCGCGCACTCCTCGCCCCGCTGCTGCTGGCCTCCCTCTCGCTCGCCGGTTGTGTCCGCGAGAAGCGCCCCGAAGGGGACACCTTCCCCTCGCTCGCCCGCTCCCTCTTCGACACGCTGGAGGACGAAGGCGCGTTGGCGAGCGCCTACGTGGTGGACGCCGAGACGGGAGCGCCGCTCTATGCGCACCGCGAGCACGTCCGCCTGCTGCCCGCCTCCACGATGAAGGTGGTGTCCACCGCCTCCGTGCTCTCCGCGCTGGGCCCGGACTTCCGCTACCAGACGCCGGTGGCACTGGAGGGCACCCAGGTGGACGGCCTCTTCCTGGGGGACGTGGTGGTGGAGGCGCAGGGGGACCCGTCGCTGGGCTCGTGGCGCTTCCCGGAGACGGCGCTCGCGTGCGAGCAGGTGGCGGACGCCATGCTCGCTCGCGGCATCCGCCAGTGGCGCGGACAGGTGCGCGTGCGGGGCACCGACGAGGCGGACTTCCCCTTCGGTCCAGGCTGGGCGTGGGATGACGCCGCGTACGCGTACAGCGCCGCGCCCACCGGCTTCGTCTTCCGGGAGAACGTGGTGGACCTGTCGCTGTCCCGCGAGGCGGGCGCGGACTGCGCGCAGCCGCCCACCGTGCGGCTGACGCCCGCCTTCGCCTCGCTGTCCGCCGTGGTGAGCGTGGACATGAACGCCGAGCGCGCCAACCTCGCCTGCACGCGCCTGCGCGGGGGCCCCGGGGTGCGCTGCGTATGGCGCTCGCCCGCCAACCAGTGCCCGCGCACCGCCAACGTGAAGCTGGCCGTGGACGAGCCCCAGGTCCTCTTCTCCGCGTGCGTGGAGGAGGCCCTGCTCAAGCGCGGCGTGCCCCGCCTCCCCGCGACGCTGGAG
>NZ_JABBJJ010000320.1 GCF_012933655.1 Pyxidicoccus fallax
CGTCCGGGCACGGGCGCGGGGGCCGCGCACGCGGAGAGCAGGAGGGCGGAGAGGAGCAGCGGGACGGCGAATCTCACAGGCGCGCCACCGTACCCCCCAGTCAGGGGGGTGTCACGGTCCGCACGCCTGCCGCCTGAACAGCCCGACAGATGGCCCCGGCACGCGCGCCGCCGGAACCGCTCCAGCTCCATCCTCGCCGGCCGCCTCCCGGACTGTCGGAGCACCGCGTCGAGGCGTCGCCGTCCGCGCCGTGCGGCCCTGGCTCGCCCGCCTGCCGGGCGGCCACCGGAGCACCGCGCCAGGAGGGCATCCCGGCCACGCGCGGTGTCACGGCCCGCACGCCTGCTGTGCCAGCAGGGCCACCGCGACAGGGGGTGAATAGAGCGCCGGGGCTCCCGCGTTGCCCGTGCTCATGAAAATTCGACGAGGCAACTGCTTGAAGCTGAAGACCCCGACGGCCGCCCTGGCCGCGACCCTGCTCATGCTCGGCGCGACTTCCGCGCCCGCCCAGGTCCCCAGCCCTGACGCTGCCGCGGCCCCCGCGGCGCCTGCTCCCGGCGCCCCGGCCTTCAAGCCGGCCCTCGGGGTGCAGCCCGTGCCGGACACGCCGGTGGAGGCCCTGCCCGCGCACGCGGACCACCTGAACATCGCCGAGCCGTCTCCCCAGCCGGGCCCCACCGCCACGGCCATGGCGCCCGCGGCCAGCTTCATGTTCGCCCGCGAGTGGGTGGTCAGCGCCTCCACTGGAAATGACTCCGGCGACGGCAGCGCCGAGCGGCCCTTCCGCACCATCGCCAAGGCCATCAGCCAGGCCAACCCCGGCGAGGTCATCCGCGTGCTGGCCGGCACCTACCCGGAGCGCATCGTCATCGGCACCAACGCCAAGGCGGGCACGCCCGAGGCGAAAATCACCATCCAGGGCGAGGGCCGCCCGCGCATCATCCCCGGCAACGGCGGTGGCGCGCTCGTGCAGGTGCGCCGCCCGAACTGGGTCGTCGACGGCTTCGAAATCGACGTGCAGCGCCAGTCCTTCTTCGCCGTCTCCTTCGAGGGGGACGTGACGGGCTCCGTGCTGGCCAACTCGGAGTTGCACAACGGCGGCGCCGGCGCGGGCGTGACGACCTACGGCAACGCCACGGGCGCCATCATCGAGAACAACCACATCCACGACTTCGTGAAGAACACGGGCAACAAGGACTCGCACGGCATCGTGGTGCAGCCCACGTCGCGCGACATCACCGTGCGCAACAACGACATCCACGACAACTCGGGTGACTCCGTGCAGTGCCTGGGGCCCGAGGGCTTCAGCAAGCTGCCCCCCGCGGACGGGCTGGTGGTGGAGAACAACCACTTCTACGCCAACCGGGAGAACGCCGTGGACATCAAGACGTGCCACCGCGTCGTCATCCGCAACAACCGCATGCACCAGTTCCGCCCGTCCAGCACGGCCAAGGGCGACGTGGTGGTGGTGCACTACTCCGCGCGCGACGTGACGGTGGAGGACAACGAAATCTACGACTCCGCCAAGGGCATCTCCGTGGGCGGCAACCGCGAGGGCCCCATGCCCACCGGCATCGTCATCCGGCGCAACCGCGTGCACGACATCACCGACGTGGGCGGCGGCGAGGGCACCGGCATCCGCCTGGAGAACTCCGAGGGCACCGTGGTGGTCAACAACACCATCACCCGCGTCTCCACCGCGCTCATCATCGGCCACGGCACCGGCGGCGCCACCAATGCCCCGGTGGTGCGCAACAACATCGTGGACGCCACGCCCCTGGCGGTGAGCCTGGGCGGCCAGGCCCCCGGCATGCAGATGGGCTCCAACCTCTTCCCGGCCGGCGCGCAGTTCAAGGCGAAGGGCGCGCTCGTGGGCCTGGAGCAGTTCAAGTCCGCCGCCGGCGACACCACCTCCAGCACCGGCTCGCCGGACCTGGGGGACGCCTTCGCCCCCGGAGGCTCCGCCGTGGACCATGGCTCCGACGTGGGCCTGCCGTTCTGCGGCGCCAGCCCGGACATCGGCGCGGTGGAGCTGGGCTGCTAGCCCGGCCCCGGCCCCGGAAATGACAAGGCCCGATGCGGAAGCTGCTTCCGCATCGGGCCTTTTGTCTTTGAGGCGCCACCCGGATTCGAACCGGGGAATGAAGGTTTTGCAGACCTTTGCCTTACCACTTGGCTATGGCGCCGAGAGGATGGGGTCGGCTTTATACGCAGCCGGCCACCGCCCGGTCAAGGATGCAACAGCAGCCTGGACGCATTGCGTCCCGCTACCATGCGCGTCACGGAAGTGTTCCACCCCGGGTGCGCATGCGCGCCCACAACAGGAAAGGTGTCCCGAGATGCTGCACGGCCACGGGCTGTACCTGGAGGAGCATGACGCATTCCGCCGCACGGTGCGGGCGGTGGTGGACAAGGAGCTGCTCCCCCACGCGGCCGAGTGGGAGGAGCGGGAGGAGTTCCCCCGGGAACTCTTCACCCGCTTTGGCGAGCTGGGCTTCCTCGGGTTGAAGTACCCGGTGGAGTACGGGGGCTCGGCGGCCGGGGAACTCTACGAGGCAGTGCTCCTGGAGGAGCTGGGCCGGTGTGGCTCGGGGGGCGTGTCCGCCGGGCTGGCGGCGCAGTTCACCATCTCCACCGGGCCCCTCCACCTGTTCGGCACGGACGCGCAGAAGCGCCGCTGGCTCACCCCCGCCATCCGCGGGGAGATGATTGGCGCCCTGGGCATCAGCGAGCCCGACGCCGGCTCGGACGTGGCCGGCCTGCGCACCACCGCCCGGCGCGACGGGGACTCCTACGTCATCAACGGCTCCAAGACGTACATCACCAACGGCGTGCGCGCGGACTTCATCGTCCTGGCGGTGAAGACGAACCCGTCCGCCGGCCACAAGGGCCTGTCCATGCTGGTGGTGGAGAAGGGCACGCCGGGCTTCTCCGTGGGGCGCAAGCTGAAGAAGGTGGGCTGGCGCGCCTCGGACACGGCGGAGCTGTTCTTCGAGGACTGCCGCGTGCCCGCGGAGAACCTGCTGGGGGTGGAAGGGCAGGGCTTTTCCCAAATCATGGGCAACTTCCAGTGGGAGCGCCTGTCGCTGGCCCTGGGCGCGCTGGGCGCCGCGGACGACATGCTGGAGAAGGTGCTCGAGCACGTGAAGTCGCGCCGCGCCTTCGGCCAGTCCCTCAACCAGTTCCAGGTGGTGCGGCACAAGCTGGCGGACCTCTTCACGGCCCGCGAGTGCGCGCGTCAGCTCACCTACCACGCCCTGCGCCTGCACGTGGCCGGTGAGTGGGCCGTGGCCCAGACGTCCATGGCCAAGAAGGTGGCCACCGAGATGGCCTGCCGCGTCGCGGACGAGTGCCTCCAGCTCCACGGCGGCGCCGGCTACATGATGGAGTACGACATCCAGCGTCACTGGCGCGACGCGCGCCTGGGCCCCATCGGTGGCGGCACCAGCGAGGTGATGAACGAAATCATCGCCAAGCAGCTCGGGCTGTAGGCCCCGGGCGCCCAGGGTGGGCGGCGCGGTGCGGCATCCCCGTAGGACGGCGGGACAGGGCAGCCGTGGGAGCGCGGAGGAACAGGCCCTCCGTGCTCCGGGTTCCCGCAAAAGACCCCGCGGAGGTCCCCGTGGAGCCCACCATCGTCTGTGCCGAGCTGTACATGCGTCTGGGTGACGACGAAGTGCTCGTCCTCGACTGTCGTGACCCGTCGGATTGGGAACGGTATGACCTGCACATCCCCGGTTCGCTGAGGATGACTCCCGTGGAGATCGCGCGTGATCTCCACATGCTGCCGGACGACGAGCTCATCGTCCTCTGCGGCTGCTCACCGGACGGCAGGGACATGCGCCGGGTCTGCCGCCTGCTGCGGATGCGTGGCCGCGAGGCGGTCTGCCTCGAGGGGGGCCTGCCGGCGTGGGTCACTGGCGGTTACCCCACGGAGCGTCACGCCCGTGTTCCCCAGCCGCAGGTCGCCGCACACCGCTGAAGCGCGGTGGATGCGGTGCGTCGACAAAGGGTGTATGGAGCGGGCGACTTCACCCTCCACTGGAGACAATGCCCATGGCCAGGCTTCGCGCGGCACTCATCGGTGCCACCGGACTCGCCGGACAGCAGTTCATCGCCGCCCTGAAGGACCACCCGTACATCGAGCTGACCGGCCTCGCCGCGTCTCCTCGCTCGGCGGGCAAAGCCTACGGAGAGGCGCTGAAAACGGCCAATGGCATGACGGCGTGGTTCGTCCCCGAGCCGCTGCCGGCCGAGGTGGCCCGCATGAAGGTGGTGGCCGGTGACGCGCTCCAGGCGAAGGACTTCGACCTGGTCTTCTCCGCCGTCGAGGCGGACGTGGCGCGCGAGCTGGAGCCCCGGCTGGCGAAGGACATCCCCGTCTTCTCCGCCGCCAGCGCCTTCCGCTACGAGGAAGACGTCCCGCTGCTCATCCCGCCCGTCAACGCCTCGCATGCCCCGCTCGTGCGCGAGCAGCAGAAGCGGCGCGGCTGGAAGGGCTACATCGTTCCCATCCCCAACTGCACCACCACTGGCCTCGCCATCACCCTGGCGCCGCTGGCCGAGCGCTTCGGCGTGAAGGCGGTGCTGATGACCAGCCTCCAGGCCATGTCGGGCGCCGGCCGCTCGCCGGGCGTCATCGGCCTGGACATCCTCGACAACGTCATCCCCCACATCCCCAAGGAGGAGCACAAGGTCGAGGTGGAGACGAAGAAGATCCTCGGCTCGCTGCGTCCCGGCGGGGACGGGTTCATCCCCCACGACATCCGCGTGTCCTGCACCTGCACCCGCGTGGCGGTGATGGAGGGCCACACGGAGTCCGTCTTCGTCTCGCTGGGAGCGAAGGCCACCGTGGAGCAGGTCATCCAGACGATGCGCGAGTGGCGGGGCGCCGAGGTGGCGCGCGGCCTGCCGTCCGCTCCGCCCAACTGGATTGAGGTCCTGGATGATCCGTTCCGCCCACAGCCCCGCCTGGACCGCGACACCCACGGCGGCATGGCGACGACGGTGGGCCGCGTCCGGGAGGACGGCGTGCTGGAGAACGGCTTCAAGTACGTGCTCGTCTCCCACAACACCAAGATGGGCGCCGCGCGCGGGGCCATCCTCGTGGCGGAGCAGCTTCGGGCGCAGGGCCTGCTGGGCTGACAGGGCTGGCGGGCTGACGAGGCCTCAGATTCAGGGTGCCATCGTCAGCCCGAACCACTACTGTGCGCGCCCACGGACGCGCTAGATTTCCCTACAGGAGACTTTTCATGGCCTACGTCGTCGCCGAGCCTTGCATCAAGTGCAAGTACACCGACTGTGTCGAGGTGTGCCCGGTCAACTGCTTCTATGAAGGTGCCAACTTCCTGGTCATCCACCCGGATGAGTGCATCGACTGCGGCGCTTGCGAGCCCGTGTGCCCCACCAAGGCCATCTTCCCGGAGACGGAGCTCCCCGAGAAGTGGAAGGAGTACAAGCCGCTGAACGCCGACTTCTCCGCGAAGTGGCCGAACATCGCCGAGAAGAAGGCCCCTCTGCCCGAGGCGGAGGAGTTCAAGGACAAGCAGGACAAGCGCGGGATGCTCGAGGCGAAGCCCGGCAAGTAGCCCGCGGACCTCGCGCGTGTCCCCAGAAGGCCCTCCCGCCCCACGGCGCGAGGGCCTTCGTCCGTTGCGGGCCCCCCTCACTCCACGCGCAGCGAGCGCAGCCGCAGCCCCCGCGCCTCCAGTCCCTCTCGCAGCCGCGCCACGTCCTCGGCGGGAAGCGGCCCGTGGCGACCCTGGATGCGCAGTGCCACCTCGCGCGGGCCCGTCCGCTCCACCTCCACCGTGGCGTCCAGGCCGCCTCGCAGGTTGAGGCTCAGCGCCGGCCGCTGCGACTTCACGAAGACCTCGATGCGCTCGATGAGCTCCAGGGCCGCCTCGGCGCGCGAGGCCGGAGCCGTCGCCTCGACACCGGAGGCCCCCGCACCTGCGCCGCCCGCCGCCGCCGGGGCCGCGACGCGAGACTCGGGGGCCTGCGCTTCCGCGCCCTGGCGCCCTGGCTCTTGATTCGGCATCCCGGGCGGCGGCCGCGCTTCCTGCGTGGGAGGTGGGGACGCTTTCAGGTCGCGCGCCAGCTCGCGGGCGATGAGGTCCGTGACGCGCTGTTCGGTGCGCGCCTGGACCTGGGTGCCGGCCTCTCCGCGGACGGTGCCCAGGCGCTGGACCTCCGCGTGCATCGCCTGGCGCGTCCGGCCGAGGTTCTCCGGACTGGCCAGGGCCGCTCGTGCCTGGGCGACGACCGGGCCCGCTCGCGCCACCGGGAGCGCCGGAGCGCGGACGGCCGGGGCTCCGGGGCGGGCCGTCGTGGGAGGCGCGGAGAGAGGAGGACCGCCGGGCGGCGTCCTTCGTGAATCCGCCTGCTGGAGGGCCTTCTTGAAGCGGGCTCCGTCCGGGGCCTGCTTCGCCGTCGTGGACTCGGATGGGGGCTCTGGCGCGTCGACCTTCATGGGCTCCCTCGCGTGGGTGGCGCGAGGGAGGAGAGCAGGGGACGTGCCAGGAGATGCGCCCTGGAGGGCCCCCGGGAGTCACGGCCGCGAGCCGTACGCGCGGCGGGACGGGCGTCCGGGAGCGGGATGCCCGTCCCGTCAGCGGCGCGTGCCGAAGGCGCCGGGCTGGGTGGGCGCGAGCCCCGTCAAATCGTTGATGGCCATCGGGCATGCGGCCAGCGCGGCGGGGTCCACGAGGCCGGCGACCCGCGTCCAGTCGCGCTCCGGGAACAGCAGCGCGTCGCGCATCTCGATGGCGGTGAGGCCCTTCTTGTACTCCCAGAAGCGGCCCCGCACGAGCACTTTGGTGCCACGCAGCAGCTTGTTGAGGTCCACGTACTGCGACTCCGCGAGCTTCGCGGTGATGTCCACCTTGAGGCGCTTGCGCGGCTTGCCGAACTGGAACTCGTACGCGGCCTCCGAGGGCGGCTCCGGCTCCACCCAGGCGAGGCGGGCCAGCATGTACGGCTGCTCCGGCTCCTCGCCCTTCTTGAGGCGCTTCTTCTTGGGCTTCTCCAGCTTCACGTCCACGACCTCCACGCCGGCGAAGGCCAGCTCGTGGTCGAGGTAGTTGTCGCGGAAGAGCGCCTCGGCGGTGGACGCGGCCACGGAGGTGGCGCGCTCCACGTCCTCCTTGTACCGCTCGCGCAGCACGGGGAGGGTGAGCAGGAAGCTGTCCAGCGGCTTCACGCCCTCGGACAGGAAGCGCAGCTTCGCCATGTCGATGACGGGGTAGTGCGGCGCCAGGGCCTGGGCCGTCGCCAGCCACTCGGGGGAGAGCTTCTGGTCGATGAGCACCCGCCGCACCATGGCGACGAAGAAGGCGTTGCCCGGGAAGCGCGGGCTGACGAGCTGGGTGTTCAGCGCCTGCGCCAGCATCGGGTCGAGCATGAAGTTCTCGTCCCGCTTGTGGAACAGCGGCGCTGTCTCACCGAGCAGCGTGAACATCGCGCCCACGACTTGCGCGCAGTTCGGGTCGTTGGTCCCCTGACCCAGCGCCTGGTACAGGCGGGTCTTGAGGAAGCGCTTGTCCATGTCCTCCTCGCGGAAGACGGGCGGCTGGCCATTGCCGAAGAAGAACTCCGGCTGGACGGGTTGGGCGACCGCGGGCATGGCCAGCAGGCCCAGGGCGAGTGCGAGCAGAGGGGCGGAACGCATGACGCCCCCAGCCTATCACGAGGCCTCCACCGGCCGAGGCCCACCCTCCGGCGGAGCGGCCTGGAGCACCAGCGCGGCGGCGACCAGCTCCAGGGCGGCGGCCACGGCGAAGAGCCGGTGCCCGCCCAGCCAGTCGTACGCGGCCCCGGAGGAGGCATAACCCAGCAGCCCGCCCAGGCCGAAGGTGACGGCGGCGAACAGCGCCTGTCCGGACGCGCGCAGCTCCGGTGGAACGCGCCGCGCGAGGAAGGCGACGCTCGCCACGTAGAACGCGCCGAACGTCAGCCCGTGCAGCGGCGCGAGCGTCACCAGCACGCCCGCGGACGACGTCAGCGCCATGCCGCCCCAGCGCAGCGCGCTCGCGGCGAAGGCGAAGCCCAGCACGTGCCGCGGCGCGAACCGCCCGAGGAGCCGCGGGTACAGCGCCATCACCACCACCTCCGCCACCACGCCCGCGCCGGCCGTCAGGCCCACGACGGCGGGAGACAGCCCCAGCGCCATGACGTGGATGGAGAGCGAGCCGTGGTACGGCGCGCACGCCAGCCAGTGCAGGCTCGTGGCCGCGAGCAGCCACCGGAAGTCGGGATGGCGCAGCAGCCGCAGTCCCGCCAGCGGGTGGGGACGCGGGCCCGGCGCGGCGCTGTCTCGCAGCGTGAGCGTCCACGGCACGAGCAGCGCCAGCAGTCCCAGCGGAGCCAGCACCAGCCGCTCGTCCACGCGCGACACGAGCAGACCGAACACCACGCTGGATGCGATGAAGCCCAGCGAGCCGAACAGCCGCAGGTGCGCGTAGCTGCCGCCGGTGCGCGCCACGTGGTGCATGGCGAGGCTGTCGATGAGGGGCGTGAAGCTCGTGGCGAACACGGCGTACGTCGCCATCGAGGCCACCAGGGCGGGGAAGCTCCGCGCCACCAGCAACAGCGAGAAGGCCAGCGTGGCCCCGAGCGCCAGCCCGGTGAGCATCCGCGCGGCGCGGCCCGTGCGGTCTGCCAGGTGGCCCCACAGTGGGGGCGCGAGCAACGACAGGCAGGGGCTGATGGACAGCAGCAGCCCCACCTGCGTCGCGGAAAGCGAGAGCGACTTGAGGTACGCGGGCAGGAAGGGCAGGACGATTCCCACCGTTGCGTAATAGAGGAAATAGAAGCCGGCCAGGGATACATGGCCGGCCGCCTGCGGTGGGGCTGGCATGGGGACGGCACCTTGACACGGCGGGAGGCTTTTTCCGTCTGTTGACCTCGCGGGGTTTTGTGTAGCTTGCCCCCGACATGGCAACTCCCACGGATACCTCCGCGCCCGTCATCATCACCCAGATTCAGGGTGAGGCGGAGCTCATGCAGGCGCTCGCCATCCGCGAGGTGGTGTTCATCGAGGAGCAGCACGTTCCCGAGGGCATCGAGCGCGACGCGGAGGATGCCAACGCCTACCACGTCATCGCGAACCAGGGCGGCCACGCCATTGGCACGGGCCGGCTGGTGATGCTGCCGCAGCCTCCCGCGGGCCGCGAGGGCAGGTGGGGCCAGATTGGCCGCATGGCGGTGCTCCAGGCGCACCGCAAGGCGCGCGTGGGCTCCCTGCTGCTGACCACGCTGGAGGACGAGGCGCGCCGCCGTGGCGTCAACGGCATCATGCTGCACGCGCAGCTCTACGCGCTCGAGTTCTACAAGAAGCACGGCTACGAGCCGGTGGGCGCGGTCTTCCAGGAGGCCGGCATCGACCACCTGGAGATGCACAAGAAGCTGTAGTCGCCGTCAGCGGCGTGGCGGCCTGGGCGCGGGCGGCTGCGCGTGGCGCGGATCCTCCGGCCACGAGTGCCGGGGGTACTTGCGGCACAGCTCCTTGCGGATGGCCGGGTAGTGCCGCTCCCAGAAACCGGCCAGGTCCGTGGTGACCTGCACCGCGCGCATGTTGGGCGCCAGGAGGTGCAGCACCAGCGGGACGCGTCCCGCGCAGACGACGGGCCCCTGGGCCATGCCGAAGAAGTCCTGCAGGCGCGACTCGACCCAGGGCGGCTTGCCCGGCTCGTAGTGCACCTTGACGCCACGGCCGCCGGGCAGCGTCACCCGCTCCGGGGCGTGGGAGGCCAACAGGCGCTGTTGCTCCGAGGTGAGCCGCGCGTAGAGCGCGTCCAGCAGCGACACGCCCTCCAGATCCTTGAAGCTGCGCGCGTCCGAGCAGAGGGAGGCGAGGGCATCGCGCAGGAAGGCGTCGTCCACGGTGGGGAACTTCGCTTCCGGGAAGGCCTGGGCGAGCAGCGCCACGCGGGTGCGCCACTGCTCCAGGGCCTCCGGGTCCGCGAACTTCCCGGGGCCGGCGGCGAGCGCGGCCTCCACGAGCACGCGTGCCGTCTCCTCGGAAGGGGGCGCGGGGGTGCGCGTCTCCTCGAGGACGAGGTTGCCGTAGGACAGGCGCGTGAGGCGCTCCACGCGGCGGGCCTCGGCGTTCCACTGGAGGGTGTCCACCTCCTCCAGCGCGTCGGGGTAGAGGTCCAGCAGCCACTCGGGCTCCACGGCGCTGGCCAGCCGGACGATGGCGCCGCGGCCCGGGCGCTCCTCGGCGTCCACGGCCACCATGAGGTCGGCGTCCTGGACCACGCTCAGCTCGGAGAGGGACACGGTGCCGCCGCCGAAGAGCAGCAGCTCGGGCGCGCGGGGGCGGCGCCGGCGGGCCACTCGGTCCGGATAGCCGGCGAGCACGCTGAGCATCAGCGCCTGCTCCACGTCCTCGGGACGCTGGGGGCGCTGGCCCTGGTTGCGCACCGCGCGCCGCAGCTGCTTCTGCACGCGGTCCACGGACTGCACCGCGCCCGCCTCCAGTGAGAGCGAGTGCAGGCGTCCGGAGGCGAAGCTGGCGCGCTCGGCGTCGCGGAAGCGCTCCAGCAATTCCAGCAGGTCCGACGGGCCGCTGACGACGGCGGCGGCGCGGCCACCGCCGTCCGACATGTTGACGCGGGCCTCGCGGCGGATGTCGCGCTCGCCCATGAGGGCCGCGAGCGTGGCGGCCTCGGCGCCCACGCCCCGGCGCTCGCCCTCGACGATGACGCGGGCCTGTCGCGGGTGCACGGGGAAGCGCAGCAGCCGGTGGCCCACGTCGGTGACGCGGCCCCGCGGGTCCACCGCGCCCAGCCGGCGCAGCAGCGTCTCCGCCGCTTCGAGCGACGCGGCGGGCGGCGTCTCGAAGAAGGGGAAGCCGCCCAGGTCCGTGACGCCGGAGGCGCGCAGGGCGAGCACTGTCTCCGCCAGGTCCATGCGGCGGATTTCGGGGGCCTCCTGCTCGGGGCGGCCGTCGAAGTCGTGCTGGGTGTAGAGGCGCAGGCAGTGGCCGGCGCGGGTACGGCCGGCGCGGCCCGCGCGTTGAATCGCGGAGGCGCGGCTGACCTTGGACAGCTTGAGCTGCGGCAGGCCGGACCAGGGCGAGTGGCTGGCCACGCGCGCCAGGCCCGTGTCGATGACCACGGCCACGCCGTCGATGGTGACGGACGTCTCCGCCACGTTGGTGGAGAGGATGATTTTACGACGCGAGCTGCGGCGGACGGCGCGGTCCTGCTCGGCGGGGGACAGGTCGCCGTGGAGGGGGAGGACGTCGGCGCCGTGGCGCTCGGCGAACTCGGCGCAGGCGTCGCGAGTGCGGCGGATTTCCCCGGCGCCGGGGAGGAAGACGAGCACGTCGCCGTCCACGCCGTTGGCGAACACGCGCTTGATGCCGGAGAGCACCTGCTGGTCGAGGTGCCGCTCGTCGGGCGTGGGCAGGTACTCCACGCTGACGTCGAAGCGGCGCCCCTCCGAGCGCAGGGAGGGACAGCCGCCGAGGTAGGCGCGGATGGGCTCGGCCTCCAGCGTCGCCGACATGACGACGACCTTGAGGTCGGGGCGCGCGGTCTCCTGGAGCCGGCGCAGCATGGCGAGCGAGATGTCCGCGGACAGGTGCCGCTCGTGGAACTCGTCGAGCACGACGATGCCCACGTCGTTCAGCTTCGGGTCGGTGAGCAGGCGGCGGCCGAGCACGCCCTCGGTGACGAAGGACAGGCGCGTCTTGGCGCTGCGCACGTCCTCGAAGCGGACCTGGTAGCCGACGGTGTCGCCCACGCGCTCGCCGATCTCCTCGGAGACGCGCTGGGCGGCGAGCCGGGTGGGGAGCCGGCGGGGCTGGAGGACGACGATCTCCTTGCCCTGCCCGAGCCCGGCTTCCAGGAGCGCGCGGGGCACGCGCGTCGTCTTGCCGGCGCCGGGAGGTGCCTCCAGCACGAGCGAGCGCGCGCCGCGCAGGGTGGAGACGATCTCCGGCAGGAGGGGATCGATGGGAAGGGCGACGTCCGCCATGGCCGGGTTCCTCTAACGGCGCGGTCCGGAGACCGCTCGGGGCTCAGGGAGAATCAGGACCGGAGGCGCCCGGAGTGGACGCCGCCTTCTTCTTCCGCACGCGAGGCGACTGGGCCTCGGCGCTCGCGGTGGGAGAGGGGGGCTCTCCCTCGTTAGGAGGGGAGGGGGCTTCCGCCTTCTTGCGGCCCTTCCGGGCGCCGCGCGCTTCGACCTGGGGTTCGGAGGCCGCCTGATTCGTGGCGCTGGCGGTCTCCGCGCGGGGTTCGCTCCCCTCGGCGATGGGGGCCGAAGCCTCGCCTCCACTCGCGGGCGCGGCGTCAGTCGTACCAACGACGGGGCCGTTGGACTCCGCGGACGCGGTCGCGCCCTCCACGGTCGGAGCCGGGGCCGACTCCGGGGAACCCGGCACGGAGGGAGCTCCCTCGGCCGCCGCGCCCTCCTCGCGGCCGCTGACCTCGGCGTCCGGGGCGTTGGCGCCCTCCACGCTCCCCGCATTCTCGGCGTCGGTGCCACCTTCGGCCGGGCCGGCCCGCACCGCATCCGGCGGCTCCTGCGCACCCACCTGCGCGCCTGCCTGCGCCGCGGCGGGGGCGACCTCTTCTCCCGCGTCCAGCGCGGCGACCTCGGCCAGCTCCGCCTCGGTGGGCTCCATGGAGTCCACGGGCTCGTCGCCGAACCCGGCCAGCCCGTCGTCCGCGGACGCGAGCAGCCCACGGCCGGCGCGGCGCTTCGGCTTCAGCGCGAGTCCCGCGGCCTCGTAGACGCTGGGCACGGGCACCACCGCGGCCTCGGACAGCAGGCGTGCCTGGCGCAGGGCGGCCTCGAGCTTCCGGCCCAGGGCCACCAGCTCCTCGCGCAGGACGTTCTCCACCTCGGGCGTGAGCGGCGCGGGCTCGTGGCTGGAGCGCCACGCGTTGAAGGCCGTGGTCACCTGCTCCATCACCGGCCGCACGAGGGCGAAGTCGTCACGCGCGAAGATGCGCGTCACGTACGAGCTCTTCGTGCGCCGCTCGTACGACGTGGCGTACTCGATGACGGCGTCGCGGGGAGCGCGGCGCAGCTGGGGGAACTTGACGTGGGGGAAGAGCGCCTCGATGACGGGCGCGCGGCTGCTCGCCGTGAAGGTGATGCCGGCGTGCAGCTTCTCCAGGGCGTCCACCCAGAGGCCCTGCTGGTGGAAGGCGTACTCCTCGCGGGCCTCCTCCAGCTCGGGCAGGTCCTTCACGCGGTCCAGCACGCCCGCGGAGGGCGCGCGCGTGGTGCGCACCAGCTCCAGGGCGTCGGCCAGCCAGCGCTTCTCGGGCTCCAGGCCGGGCCTGCCCGCGAGCATCTCCCCCGCGGTGGCGAGCCGGGCCTCGAAGGCCTCGGCGAAGCGGATGAGCTCATAGGACTCGAGCGTCGACGACATGCGGCTCCTCGGAAGGGCGGCGGGAGATAGCACACCCGGCGCTCGGCTCCGAGCGGCCGGGCAGGGGCCTCATCGACCGCCGAGCAGCACCGCCAGCGCGTCACGGTGCGTGAAGTCAGGGAAGGCCACGGTGGCGCCGGCCTCCATCAGGACCTCGGGCGTGTAGGAGCCGGTGCCCACACCGATGCACTCGGCGCCGATGCCCCGGGCCGCATGCACGTCCTTGGGCGTGTCCCCGATGATGACCACGCGGCACTCCTCCATGGGCAGGCCGAGCCGCGCCGCGCCCGCCTTCGCGCCGCAGCGGATGAGCTCCACCCGGTCCTCGTTGTCGCAGCCGAAGCCGCCGAAGTCGAACTGGTCATAGATGCTGACGCGCTCCAGCTTCACGCGGGCGCCCTCGCGCACGTTGCCGGTGCCCAGTCCCACCGCGAAGCCCGCGCGCGAGCGGGCCTCACGCACCGCCTCGCGCATGCCGGGGAACACGCGGTAGTTCTGTTCATCCACGCGGTGCACCTCCTGGGTGAGGTGTGCGACGTAGGCGGCGATGAGCGCGTCGATGGCCGCCTCCGAGTCCTCCGCGCCGATGGCATGCAGGCCCTTGCGGACGATGGCCCGGTCCGTCATCCCGGACATCTTGAACGAGTCGCACGCGTCGGGGCGTCCGTGGAGCTGCTGGAAGGCGAGTTCCATGGAGCGGCGCCCGGCGCCTCCGGTGGTGACGAGAGTGCCATCGATGTCGAAGAGCAGGACGGTAGGCCGCATGGCCCCCATGTAACGGAAGCTCCGGGCCGACGCGAGCCCGGAGTCGGTCTCGCCGGGCCCCTCAGGGCTCGACGAGGGTGAGCCCGCGCTGGAGCGCCTCGCGGACGAGGGGCCGCTCCTCCACGGGCAGTCGGTCCTCCAGCGCCTGACGCGCCTGCTGCCCGCCCAGCCGTCCGAGCGCCACGGCGACGGCCTCGCGCACGCTGTCCTCGCGGTCCTCCAGCCGGGAGATGAGGGTGGGGATGGCCTCCAGGCCCAGGCTCCGTCCGAGCGCCGTCGCCGCGTTCGCGCGCACATCCGCCGGGGCCCGTGCGTCCTCCAGCACCTCGCGGATGGACTGCGCGCCCTGAGCGGGGTCCACCAGGGAGAGCGAGGTCATGGCCAGCGCGCGCCGGGCAATGGGCAGGGAAGAGTCCACGGCGAGCGAGGTGAGGACGGGAACCGCCTGTGGCCCCAGCCGGCGCCAGGCGTCCTCCCGGAGCCCGCCCTGAGAGGCTTCCAGCAGGGCCAGCACCCGCGCGCGCACGTCACCGGCGGAGGTGGGGGCCTGTGT
>NZ_JABBJJ010000321.1 GCF_012933655.1 Pyxidicoccus fallax
CGGGGATGGTGGCGGGGGTGGCCCTGGGGCAGTCGCCAGCGACGCTGGAGGCCGTCCGCCTCCACAAGCCGGAGGCGGCGGGCCTGGCGCGGGATGAACTGGCTGCCTGCGAGGCGAAGAAGTGCCCCGACGCGGGCCGATTAGCTTTGCTGGCGGGCACGCTGGCGCTGTCCGATGGCCAGGCGGCCGAGGCGAGGGACGTGCTGTCCACGCACCCACCTCCGCCCCTGTTGGCGCCCTTCCACGCCTTCTACCTGGGGCAGGCGCGCTTCTACGCGGGTGACGCGGTGGGCGCCGCCGCCGATTTCGCGAGGGTGCTGGAGTCCGAGCCCCCGGTGGAGCTGGCGGCCCGGGCCCGCGCGCGGCTGGGCGAGTCGCTCCTGAAGGCCGGCAAGGCGAAGGAGGCCTCGGCCGTGCTGGAGGCGGCCGCGAAGGCCATGCCCACCCCGGAGCTCGTCTACCAGCGTGGCCTCGCGCGGGGCGCGTCCGGCAACCGCGCCGGCCAGGTGGCGGACCTCCTGACGGTGGCGCTGCGCCATCCCACCCATCCCTACGCGGACGAGGCGGTGACGTGGCTCACCTCGGGGAAGAAGCCCGCGGTGAAGTGGGGCTTCGCCGAGCGCACGCGCCGGGCGGACGGCTTCCTGGACGCGGGGGCCCCGCGGCGGGCGCTGGAGGAGCTGGAGGCGCTGGAGGGCGTGAAGCTGGCCAAGGGGCAGCCGGCGGCGGTGGCGCTGCTGCGGGCCCGGGCCTTCTTCGCGCTGAAGCAGGACGAGGACGCGCGCAAGGCGCTGGCGATGGCGGAGAAGGGCCCGCCGGACGTGGCCGCCCAGGCGGCGCTCCTCGTGGCGCGGCGGGCGCTGCGCTCCGACGACAACGACAAGGCCCGGGCGCTGATGGCGGCGCTGGACGTGAAGTACCCCTCGCAGCCCGCGGGCGACGAGGGGGCCTTCTTCGCGGGCTGGCTGGACCTGCAGGGTGGCCGCTTCGCGGACGCGGTGAAGGCCTTCAGCGCCTTCGACCAGCGCTACCCCCGCTCGCGGCGCCGGGACGAGGGGCTGTGGTTCCGCGCGCTCGCGCACCTGCGGCTGGAGGAGTACGCGAAGGCGCGCGAGACGCTGGAGGCGCTGGTGGATGCCTTCCCGCGCAGCACCATGGTGCCCCAGGCGCGCTACTGGGTGGCGCGCAGCCGCGAGCTGGAGGGCGCGAAGGCGGACGTGGTGGGCCCGGCGTACGAGGCGCTCATCACCTCCGCGCCGGCGTCCTTCTACGCGCTGATGGCCAACGAGCGGCTGAAGGCCCTGGGCCGCAAGCCGCCCGCGCACTTCCCGCAGCCTCCGAAGCAGCTCGAGCTGCCGCGCCCGCCGCAGCTGGAGCTGGCCGTGGAGCTGACGCGCGCGGGCCTGTTCCGCGACGCGGCGGACGAGGTGGAGGCGCAGGCGGCGCGGGTGCGCTCGGCGGACCAGGCGCTGCCCTTCACGCACGCGCTGCTGCAACTGGGCGAGTACGGCCACGCGCACGCGGTGGCGGCGCGGCACCTGTGGGGCCGGGCCTTCGGCGCGCGCGAGCCGGACGCGCTGGCGGCCTTCTACCCGCGCGCCTTCGCCAACGCGGTGCAGGGCGCGGCGACGCTGCACAAGGTGGACCCGTTCCTCGTGTGGGCCATCATGCGGCGCGAGAGCGCCTTCCGGCCGGAGGTGATGAGCGCGGCGGACGCGCGCGGGCTGATGCAGATCATCCCACCCACGGCCAGCGCCATCGCCCAGCGGCTGGCGGAGCCCGCGCCCGCGCCCGCGGACCTCTTCTCGCCCGAGCGAAACATCCGCTACGGCGCCTGGTACCTGTCGCGGCTGATGGAGCGCTTCGGGCACCCGGTGCTCGCGGCGGCGGCCTACAACGCGGGTCCGGGCCCGGCGGTGAAGTGGGCCCAGGAGCGCGGCACGCTGCCGCTGGACCTCTTCGTGGAGACCATCCCCTTCAAGGAGACGCGCGCCTACGTGAAGCAGGTGGTGGCGGACCTGTTCCTCTACCACGCGTTCTACGGCAACGGCACCGAGCCGCTCCGGCTGTCGCTCACCGTGCCCACTCCCGCGAAGGAAGGCGTGACCTTCTGACGCGTCTGTCCGGGCATCGTCATGCGGCGGAGGACGCGAGCGCGCCTCTACCGCTGCACGACGGGAACAGGCGGCACAGCACGCCGTGCGTCCGAGGATTCCGGTCTCCCGCCGTCGCACCGCGGGAACAGGCGAACCGGCCCTCCCTGCGCGCCACGAGGCGGCCGAGGCTCCTGCCGCCACACCGCGGAGGCCGGCCTACTTCCTCGCCGCCATGCGGCGGAGGATTTCCGCCTCCAGCTTGTGCACCACCTCGGACAGGGGGATGACGCTGGAGTCCATGCGGATGGCGTCGTCCGCGGCCTTCAGCGGCGCCACGGCGCGGGCGGCGTCGTCCCGGTCGCGCTTCAGCTGGTCCGCGAGCACCTCCTCCAGCGAGCTCTCCACGCCCTTCTGGAACAGCTCCTCGTAGCGGCGCCGCGCGCGCACCTCGGGATTGGCCTCCAGGAAGAACTTCACGTCCGCGTCCGGGAACACCACCGTGCCGATGTCGCGGCCCTCCAGGATGGCGCCCTTCCCCGCCTCCAGCGCCAGCCGCCGCTGCAGCTGCAAGAGCCCCGAGCGCACCACCGGGCGGCTGGACACCTGCGACGCCGCCATGGAGTTCTCCGGCGTGCGGATGTCCGACGACACGTCCTCCCCACCGAGGAAGACGCGGTTCTCCTCGCCCACCACCTGGAAGTGGATGTGCACGCGGCCCAGCAGCTCGCCCAGGCGCGCGTCATCGTCGAAGGCGATGCCCTCGCGCCGGGCCATCAGCGCCACGCAGCGGTAGATGGCGCCGGTGTCCACCAGCGCGAAGCCCATCCTCCGGGCCAGCAGCTTGGACACGGACGACTTGCCCGCGCCCGCCGGTCCGTCGATGGCGACGATGAAGGGACGCGCGCTCATGCGAAGATCTCCCGCAGGGCCTTCACGCACCGCTCGTTCTCCGCGGGCGTTCCCACAGAGATGCGCAGGCAGGTGGGGAACCCCTGGTTCGCGAACGGCCGCACGATGACGCCCTTGCGCAGCAGCAGGTCGTACAGCTCCACGCCCGAGCGGTGGAAGTCCGCGAACACGAAGTTGGCGTGGCTGTGCGTGAGCGTCGCGCCCAGCTTGGGCAGCTCCTCGCCGAAGTAGCGCAGCCCCTGGCGGTTGGTGTCGCGCGTGCGCCGCACGTGCTCGGCGTCCTCCAGCGCGGCCATGCCGCCCGCCTGCGCCACCACCGTCAGGTTGAAGGGCATGCGCGTGCGGTGGATGTACCCCGCCAGCTTCGCGTCCATGACGCCGTAGCCCAGGCGCACGCCGGCCAGCCCGTGAATCTTGCTGAAGGTGCGCAGCGCCACGAGGTTGGGATGCTTCCGGAACAGCTCCACCGCGCTGGCGTACTCGGGCCACTCCACGAACTCGAAGTAGGCCTCGTCGTGCACCACCATGACGTCGGGCGGCACCGCGGCCAGGAAGGCCTCCAGCGCCTTGCGCCCGAACGCCGTGCCCGTGGGGTTGTCCGGGTTGGCCAGGAACACCATCCGCGTGCGCGGAGTCACCGCGCGGGCCATGGCCTCCAGGTCGTACTGGTAGCCCTCGCGCATGGGCACCTCCACGAAGGGGCGCCCGTGCGCCTGCGCGGAGATGCGGTACGCGGAGAACGAGCCCTTGCACAGGAGGAGTTCGTCCTCCGGCGTGGTGAAGGTGCGGATGAGCAGCTCGATGAGCTCGTTGGAGCCGCTGCCCAGCACGACTTCCTCCGGACGCACGCCCACGTGCGTGGCCAGCCGGCGCACCAGGTGGAAGGACGTCGCGTCGGGGTACAGGTGCGTCGCCGCGGCGGCCGTGCGCATGGCCTCCACCGCCCGGGGCGAGGGCCCGAGCGGGTTTTCGTTCGAGGCCAGCTTGATGACGCCCTTGAGGCCGAACTCGCGCTCGGTCTCTTCAATGGGCTTGCCCGGCACGTAGGGCTTGAGGGTCTCGACGTAGGAAGGAACGAGAGGTCGCATGAAGCCCCAGGAGTAATGTCGTCAGCGTCCGGAGAACACGCCGTACGCGCGGAACTTCGCGTACCGGTCCTTCACCAGTTCATCGGGCGACAGCTCGGCCAGCTGGCTCAAGTGCTTGCGGAGCACCTTGCCCACGGCCTCGGCCGTCTTCGCCGCATCGCGGTGCGCGCCGCCCGGAGGCTCGGCCACCACCTCGTCGACGATCTTCATCTCCAGCAGGTCCTTGGCCGTGGGCTTCATCGCGTCCGCCGCCTTGTCCGCCTTGGAGGCGTCGCGGAAGAGGATGGAGGCGCAGCCCTCCGGGGTGATGACCGAGTAGACGCTGTTCTGAAGCATCAGCACGCGGTTGCCCACGCCGATGGCCAGCGCGCCGCCGGAGCCGCCCTCGCCCACCACGGTGGAGACGATGGGCACACGCAGGCGGCTCATCACCTCCAGATTGACGGCGATGGCCTCCGCCTGCCCGCGCTCCTCCGCGCCGATGCCCGGGTACGCACCCGGCGTGTCCACGAAGGTGAGGATGGGCTTCTCGAAGCGCTCGGCCAGCTCCATCAGCCGGCGGGCCTTGCGGTAGCCCTCCGGGCGCGGCATGCCGAAGTTGCGCGTCATGTTCTCCTTGGTGCCTCGGCCCTTCTGGTGGCCAATCACCATCACCGGCTTGCCGTCGAAGCGCGCGAAGCCGCCGACAATGGACGGGTCCTCGCCGAAGTGCCGGTCGCCGCACAGCTCCACGAAGTCCGTGAAGAGGTGCTGGACGTAGTCCAGGAAGTACGGGCGGTTCGGGTGCCGCGACAGCTGCACCACCTGCCACCGCGTCAGGTCGCTGAAGATCTCCGCCTGGAGTTTCTTCGCCTTCTTCTCGAGCTTGGCGATCTCCGACGTGAAGTCCGCCGAGCCTCCGGTGGACAGCACCTTCAGCTCTTCAATCTTCTTTTCCAGCTCGATGAGGGGACGCTCGAAGTCGAGCGCATAGCTGGTACTGGTTGCCATGGCGCGGGACTAACACCAGCGTAAGGCGGCTTTCAACGCGCAAGAGGTTACGCACCGCGTAGAATCGACAGGTTCTTCCCTTCGTCGGGGGTACATGCTCTCCGCCCTTCCGCTGCTCGTCCTGGCCCTTTCCACCGCCGTCCCCGCCCCTTCCGCCAAGGCGCGGAACACCGAGGGCTTCCGCCTCTACCAGGCCGGCCGCTATCCCGAGGCCCTGGAGAAGTTCCAGGAGGCTGCCCGAGAAGCCCCGGACTATGCGCTCGCCCGCTACAACGTCGCCGCCACCCTGGGCGTGCTGCGCAAGCAGGGCAAGGTCTGCGAGTACAGCGCCCACCGGGACGTCATCGTCGAGCACCTCACCCAGTCGGTGAAGCTGGACGCCCGCCGGCTCGCCCGGGCCAGGGTGGACCGGGACTTGGACCCCATCCGCGACACGCTCGGCTGGCAGCGCCTGCTGGGCCGCTCGCCGGAGCGCGAGGCGGACGTGCCACACCTGCTGCGCGCCGTGTCCTGGTTCGGCCCCGGCGTGGGCGTCTACGGCACCACCCAGGGCCTGCGCTTCCCCTCCGCCAGGCGCGTCGTGCTCTGGACGAAGGAGGTCGGCACGGACGGCGTCCCCCGCCCGAAGGAGGTGGCGGGCACCTACACCGTGCGGGGCCGCGCGGTGGAGCTGCGGCTGCCGGGCCGCGCGCCGCTGGTGGGGACGCTGACGGAGAAGGGCGCCCTCACCTTCCCCGAGCTGGGCACGTTCACCGACGCACCCTCCGAGTGCGATGCCTGAGACACCCCGGCCACCAGTGATGGCCCCACGTCACTCGGGGTGACGGGGGCCGCACGCTTACACGGGGAGGCGAGCGGCCAGCCCTTGGCGCCCACGACGCGGCACGTCATCTTGCGCGTCGGGGGCAGCGGGGTGGCAGTTGCTTCTGGGGGCAGTACCGGGGTTGGAGGCACGCGGGCGGCGGGCCCCCTCTTTTCTCAGGCGGCCTTGATCTTCGCCGCGGGCGGAGACAGCGCATACCACGCGGTGCGGAACGCCTTCAGCTCGCGCAGGCCCGCCGGGTGACGGCCGAGCGCCGGCGCCATGGTGACGGGCAGGCCCAGCTTCTTCTCGATGGCCTTGGCCGCGTTGAGCTCCAGCTTGCGGCGGTTCTCGCACTTCTCGCACGTGGACTTGGGGCCCACGCGGTTGACGAGCACGCGCTCCACCGGGAGCTTCTTCTCCTTGAGGTACTCCACCAGCCCCTCGGTGCGGGCCGCGGCCAGCTCCTCGCCGCGCGTGACGACGACGAAGCGCGCCTCGCTCGGGGAGGCCAGCGCCTCCTCGAAGCGCTTCACGTGCTTGATCATCGCGGCGATGTCGTCCGCCAGCTCGCCCAGGCCCTTGGCGCGGTGCTTGTTCAGCACGGTGTGCAGCGCGCCCAGCCACGTCTTGGCCGTCTCCGCCAGCTCCACCACGCGCACCGCCGTCACCACCGGCGCCGAGTCCACCACGATGCGCTTGAAGCGCTCCTGCACCAGCGCGTCGGTGAGGCAGGACAGCGCCGCCAGCTCGTCGATGCCCGGGGGCGCGCACTCCAGCAGGTTGCGCAGGTAGAGCAGATCCGCCGGAACCTCGCTGCCCGCCTTGGGCGCGCCCTCGAAGGCCTTCTCCGCCTTCTCCTTCAGCCGCTTGCGCAGGGCGTTGAACCAGCCGGCGATGTCCAGCTCGCGCGCGTACAGGCCCTTGGTGCCCTTCACCTGCGTCTCGGTGTCCGTCAGCCGGCTCTGCAGCACGTCCGACAGCGAGTGCGACGGATCCGTGGAGATGAGGAGCACCGGCCCCTCCTTCTCCGTCAGCGTCACCGCGGCCGCCGCGGCGCACGAGCTCTTGCCCACGCCACCCTGGCCCACGAAGAAGATGAGCCGCGTGGGCGGCAGCGGCGGCGCGGCGATGGGAGGCATGGACGGCGCGCGGACCAGCGCCGGGGGCCCTTCGGCCGCGGCGAACTCCAGCGCCTTCGTCTCCTTGCCACCCGCCCACGCCTTGGCGAACAGGCCCAGCCCGTCCAGCCCGCGGGGCGCCACCTCGCGCTTGCCCAAGAGGTTCACCGGGACAGCTTTATCCAGCGCCTGGAACTTGCGCACGTGCGGGGCCTGGAGGCCCCGGCGGCCCTGGCACGCCGGACAGCCACCCCGCTCCTCCACCTGGTTGACGACGATCTCCGTCACCGGCACGCCGCGCTCACGCAGCTGCGCGAAGAGCATGCGCGTCTGCGCCTCGGGCACCGGCTCCGCCAGGGCCACGAGGTGGAACGCCGTGCGCGTCGGATCCTTCAGGAGCGCGAGCAGCTTCTCCGCCTTCTGCTCCAGCGCCTCCAGGAAGCCCGGCTCCGCGGCCTCCGCGGCGGCCTTCTTCCCCTTGCCCGTGGCCGCCGGCTTCGCCGCGTTCGCCTTCACCAGGCCCAGGAACTTGCGCAGGCCCACCGGCAGGTCGAACAGCCGCAGCGTGTGGCTCGTGGGCGAGGCGTCCACGATGATCCGGTCGAACTCCTTCTCCTTGCCCTCCAGCAGATCCACCACGTGGAAGAGGGCGACGAGCTCCTCCAGCCCCGGCACCGCCTGCTGGTAGAGCTTGCCCAGGTCCTCGTCGGAGAAGTGCGTGCCCTTCGCCGCCGACTTCTGCAGCGCGGGCAGGTAGCTCGACAGGAAGGGCTTCATCAGCGCGGCCGGCTCGACTTCCAGGGCGTACACCCCACCCTCGCCCTTGCCGGGCACCAGCTTCGTCGGCTTCGCCGTGAGCTTCTTCTTCACCAGGTCCGACAGGGAACCCACCGGGTCCAACGACACCAGGAGGACGCGTTCCTTCGGGGCGTCTTCCGACAACCGCAACGCGTACGCTGCCGCGAGCGTGGTCTTGCCTACCCCGCCCTTGCCGCCGAAGAAGTGGAGAACTCGCGCGTCGCTCATTGGGTTGTGGCCTTCCTTGTGCCCCCCCGGCGGCACTGATGCACTCTCCAGCAACGGCCAGAACAAGGCGCCGGAGTTGCCCGGTGCGTGAACCTCTGCGTCCGGGCCCTCCCTGTGGGTGGGAGATTACAGCAGAATCCCCCGTCCAGAGGTCAAAAGTCAAGAATTGACGCGGGGTTTCGAGGCCGGGGAGGCCTTCCGGAAGGCCCCCCTCCGAGCCCCGCCAAGCAGGCGGAATCCGGAGGGGATTTCCTACCCGTCAGGTCAGCGGGCGACCAGGCTGCTGGCGCTCAGGGGGCCGTCGCTCCCCTGCCCGCCCAGCGGGCCACCGTCGCGCACCGGGCCCTGCTGCGCGCGGGCCTCGGCCGCGTAGCGGTTGAGCTTGTTGTACAGCGTCTTCTCGCTGACCCCGAGCACCTCCGCCGTCCGGGCCTTGTTGTTCCCGTTCCGCTGGAGGCTGCCGAGGATGTACTCGCGCTCCACCGCGTCCAGGCTGAGCCCGAAGGGCAGCCGGAAGGTGTGGCGCTCCGGGGCCTTGCCGGCCATGTCCGGCGGCAGGTGCTCGCGGGTGATGAGCTCCCCGTCGCAGAGGATCACCGCGCGCTCCACCGCGTTGCGCAATTCGCGGATGTTGCCCGGCCAGTCGTAGTTCTTCAGCACCTCCATGGCCTCCGGGTGCACGCCGCTGACGCGCTTGGCGGAGTCCCCCCGGAACTTGTCCACGAAGTGCTGCACGAGGATGGGCACGTCGTCCCGGCGCTCGCGCAGGGGCGGCAGGTGGATCTGGAACACGTTGAGGCGGAAGTAGAGGTCCTCGCGGAACCGCCCGTTCTTGATCTCCTGCTTGAGGTCGCGGTTGGTGGCGCACAGCACGCGCACATCCACCTCGATCTCCACCTTGCCGCCCAGCCGCCGCAGCCGGCCCTCTTCCAGCACGCGGAGCAGCTTCGCCTGCAGCTCGAGGGGAATCTCACCCAGCTCGTCCAGGAACAGGGTGCCGCCGTGGGCCATCTCGAACACGCCGGGGCGGCGCTGATCCGCGCCGGTGAAGGCGCCGCGCTCGTGGCCGAACAGCTCGGACTCGATGAGCGTGTGGGGGATGGACGCACAGTTGATGGCGATGAAGGGCTTGTCGCGGCGCAGGGACAGGTTGTGGACGGCGCGCGCCACCACCTCCTTGCCCGTGCCGGACTCGCCGCTGATGGACACGCTGGCCTTGGACGGGGCCACCTTCTCCACCAGTTCAATCACCTTCCGCATGCCGGCGGACTGGGCGATGAGATCCGACGAGCCGATCTGCTTCAGGCGCCGCCGCAGCGTCTGCACCTCGCGCAGGGTCTCCTTCTTCTCCAGCGCCCGGTCGATGCAGACCTTGAGCCGCGCGGTGTCGAGCGGCTTGACGATGAAGTCGTAGGCCCCCTCGCGGATGGCCTCCACCGCGGCGTCGATGGTGCCGCGCCCCGTGAGGAAGACCACCGGGCAGTCCGGCAGTTCCTCCTTCAGGTTGCGCAGCAGCCACAGACCATCCGTCTCCGGCATGGCCAGGTCCGACAGGACGACGTCCGGTCGGAACTCCCCCGCCTTGCGGAGTGCGTCGTGCCCGTCGAATGCGATCTCGACCTTGTGACCCCAGGTGCTGAGCATCTCTGCCAGCGCCTCGCACGTGTCGCGTTCGTCATCCACGGCCAGGATTCGTGCGCTGCCCAAGTTGAAGACCTCCGGTACTGCGTCGTGACGCGAAGTTGTGTGAAACCGAAGAGAAAGAACCCGGTGCTTCCTCGGGGGAAGCAGCGCCCTCAGGCGCGGGGGAACACCAGCCGACAGTGAGCGCCGTGGATGCGCGACTCCACACCCAGCTGCGCGCCGCGCAGCTCCAGGGCCGCCACCACGTCCGGAGAGACCTCGGTGCTCGCCGCGCCCGAGTCCTCCACCTCCAGCACCGCCGACGCCCCTTCCGCCTTCACCAGCACGCGCGCGGATCCGCCTCCGTCCGCGCGGCGGAAGGCGCGCAAGAGCGCCTGCGTCAGGAAGAAGCCCAGCTCCGACGGATCCGCCAGCTTCACGCGGACCCCGGCCTCCACCGCCACCTGCACCTGCACCCGGCGCTTGCGGCTCTCGTGCGCCAGCACCGCCAGGGCACGCGTGGTGGCCTCGGACAGGTCCGTCTCGCCCGGCGCCGCGGGCCGGTGGACCACGAACTCGGCGAACTGACGGAGGATGCCGTCCACGCGCTGGATCTGCTCGCGCATGGCCTTGAGGTTCTTCTCCTGCGACGGCGGCACCTGGCCCGTCTCCGCCTTCAGCTTCTCGGAGAGGACCTCCAGGTGGATGGCCAGCGCGTTGAGCGGGTTGCGCACGTCGTGCATCAGGCTGTCCATCAGCGTCGTCACCGCGCCATAGCGGGCAGCGCCCACCATGGGGTCCGACACCTCCTGGACAGAGGGTGCAGTATTGGACACAGCCGTCGAGCTAACCAACGGAAACTCCTCGGGTTTTTTCCGCCCTCCCCACCCTCGCCCCTGCCGGAGCCAAGAGTTAGGGAGCCCGATCCGGAACGTCAACCCTGGGTCGGTAATTCTTGCCGGAAGCGGCAAATTCCCGTGATAGGACGCCCACTTGCGTAGGCTCCCAAGTGTCTTCCGGACGACGTTTCCCGAGGCTGTGCGATCACTCCGCCGCGCCCGGTGTCGGGCACTGGACGGAGGTACGATTCACGCCGTGGTGGCGGGAGGGCGCGCGGCCTCGCCGAGGCCCACGAGCTCCAGCTTGAGGCGGGCGGCGAACTCGAAGATGCGGGGGTCCCTGTAGAACTCGCCGTAGACGATGCGGACGAGGCCCGCGTTGGCGATGAGCTTGAAGCAGGGCCAGCAGGGACTCGCGGTGGTGTAGATGGTCGCCCCGTCGATGCTGACGCCGTTGGTGGCCGCCTGGATGATGGCGTTCGCCTCGGCGTGGACGGTGGCCACGCAGTGGCCGTTCTCCATCATGTGGCCCACGTCATCGCAGTGCGGCAGCCCGCGGATGGAGCCGTTGTAGCCGGTGGACAGGATGGTCCTGCCCCGCACGATGACGGCCCCCACGTGCTTGCGATCACACGTGGCCCGCGTGGCCACCTGCTTCGCGATGTCCATGAAGTACTGATCCCACGACACGCGTCCGGACATGCGACACCTCCGGGCGGGGATGTAACCCGACCCGGGAGCGTCTCGAAAAAATCCGCCGCTGCACCGCGGGTGTGGCTGTCAACGACCCGCCGCCTGGGCCAGGCCTCCCTCGGACGGCGCGCTGTGCTGGAGCAGCCGCGCGAAGCCCTTGGACTGGAGGAACTGGCGCACCTTGGCGCTGGGCGCGGCGAACGTCTCGCCGGGCATGGGCACGTCGAAGCTGTAGCTCTGCTCCTTCACGGCGAAGTCCACCTTCGCGGTGCGGTAGCCCTCCACGATGGCCAGCAGCCGGCCCGTCTCCAGGCTGAAGATGCCACCACCGGAGGCGCCATAGCCGATGGGCGCGTCCGTCTTCACCATCTTCGGGCGCTTCGTCTCGCGGTCCCACTCCACCTGGGACAGCATGCCGCCGGACAGCGACAGCGCGCGGCCGAAGGGCGACGCCGCCACCACCACGTCCTCGCCCAGCTCCAGCTCCGCGTCATCCGCGAGCCGCACCGCCGGCAACTCCAGCCCCGCCACGCGCACCAGCGCCAGGTCCATGTCCGGCACCTGCCCGACGGCGGCCACCTCGCCGGTGTGCTCCAGCACGTCGCCGCGGCGGTCCACCAGCACGCGCAGGACGGGGTCCTTCAGGCGGCTCATCTCCACCGCGTGCGCGTTGGTGACGACCCACGCCACCACCCCGCCCTTCTCGTCGCGCTCGGAGCCCACCACCACGCCGGACGCCGTGCTGCGCGCCTTGTCGCCCTCGACAATCTGCAGCCGCACGTTGTGCGGGAGGATGCGCCGCACCTGCTCCTTGCGCGTCGGCCTCGGCGCTTCCTGCCGGACGACCACGCGCTCCACGACGGGAGCCGCCTGGGGCGCGGGAGCGCTGGCGGCCTGCTGCGAGGGAGCACTGGCGCACGACACGAGGGCGAGCAGGGCGGGAACGCCCAGGAAGAAGCGGCTCATCGACTCTCCGGTGGGAGGATTGGCTCGAGCTGACGGGGATGTGACTCGTTTGCAGCCCCCATCATCCCGGGCTCCCACCGGCGTTGAAAAGCAGGCGTCCGGACGGGCCCCGGCCGCCTGCCCGCTCACGCATGGGGGCGGTTCACCCGTAGCGCTTCTTCATGAGGAACAGGATGGCGTCCTTCGCGCAGGACTCGCAGTAGCCGTAGCGCTCCGCCATCGTCTTGAGGGTGCTCTGCACCTGCGCCTGCTCGCGCGGGGAGAGCTGGTTGCGGTCCTCGGAGAGGTACTTGAGGACGTTCTCCTTGTTCTTGCGCAGCACCCGCTTGCGCTCCTCGAAGTAGTGGTCTCTCAGGCGCTTGAACATGTCCGGGAAGATGCGCGGGTAGTCCATGTCCGCGTCCGGGTTGTCCAGCCGGTGCGCGCCGATGCTGGAGATGAGGCCGCGGCGGAACTCCGCGGCGTTCTCCCCACGGGGCATGACGATGGCCTCCAGCTCCGCCATCCGGTGCTCGTCCGGCTTCTCCAGCTCACCGGTGACGCGGTTGCGCATCTTCTCGCCGCGCACCCAGTGGCTGACGCTCTGGATGTAGCGCTCCACCAGCTCGCGGTACTGGCCTTCCGACACCAGGCCCATGGAGTCGCGGACCTCGCCGTCCACCCGGTCCAGGTACTCGGCCTCGGCCGTGCGCACGAAGGCGTCATGGTCGTGGTAGCCGTCCACCACCTCCTGCAGGAGGAACTCGTAGACGCTCTTGTCCTTGCAGATGGCCTCCAGCTCCTCCAGCACGGCCAGGGCGTTGAGGCACTTGTAGTCGGGGTTCTGCGCGGCGTTGAAGAGCGCCGTCTTGATTTCACGCGCGCTGGCGCCGGAGCGGCCCTCGTAGTTGGGGTACGCGTCCGACTCGGTGAACAGCTCCTCGCGCAGCTTCCGCAGCTCCTTGGTGTTGGCCAGGCTCAGCCGGTCCGGCGGCGCGCCCTCCTCGTAGAGGTGCAGCTTCTCCACCGGCGTGACGTGGTCGATGAGCTCCTTCACGTCGTTGGGGTAGCGGTCCGGGATGGGCTTCTTCAGGCGGGTGAGCACCGCCCACATGGCGGCGACTTCCGTGGCGTGCGGGGCCACGTGCTTGCCCACCGTGGTGCTGGTGATCTGCGCGTCGTAGATCTGCTGCTCCGTCTTGTAGCGGCGCAGGTAGGGCACGCGCACCAGCTCGATGCGGCCCTTGAAGGACGCGAAGTCCGGCAGCTCCTTGAAGGCGCCCAGGTGCTTCTCGTTGGCGGAGGCGATGAGCACCTCGTCCAGCTGGAGGACGAACGGCTCCAGCGGCACCTCGCCCGTCTCGCTGAAGCCCAGCAGGTACTTGAAGGCCTCCAGCGGCCGCTTGAGCAGGTCCGCGTACTCGATGAGGCCGCGGTTGGCGTGGACCAGGGGCCCGTGCGGCTCGAAGAGGACGGTGCTGTGCAGGGGGGCGGGCACGTTGAGCTGGGTGCGGTCCGCGGTGATCTGCTGGACCATGGCGTCCACGCTCATCTGCGGCTCCACCGTCACCGTGCCCACCTGGTAGCGGCGCGAGACGTAGAAGCGCTCCACCTGGACGTGGCGCATGACCTTCAGCCAGTCCCCGCCGTACGAGTTGAGCAGCGCGGTGTAGATGCGCCGGCACTTGGCGCACAGCTCGCCGTCCCGCACGTAGTCGGAGAGGATGAAGTCACCCGTCTCCCCGTCGCCGGTGCCCAGGCCCTTCTTCTTGAGGGCGGACTCCAAGAGCTTCCTGCGCTCGCCCGGCGGCACGGCGAAGAGCGGGTGGTCCCTCAGCTCGCACGGCATGCGCAGCTCGATGGACTCCGCGTCCAGGTGCGCGTACGAGCCCACCTCCCCCTGCTCCGGGTCCCGCTCGCCGAAGCCGATGGAGCCCTTGACGAGCTTCTCCGAGGGGAAGACCCAGGCGATGCGGTAGAGCGCGCCCTGCGGCAGCCGCGAGTACGCCTCCATGCCCTCCTTGAGGGCGTTGACGATGGTGGACTTGGCGCTCCCGTTCGGCCCGTGGAGGAGGATGAGCTTGTTGATGCGGCCGGCCCGCACGAAGTTGCCGAGCAGCCGGTAGATGGCGTTCTGCACCTCCTCCTGGCCCGCCACCCGGCCGTCCCGCTCGGAGCCCGGCGTGTCGAACACCTTGAAGCGCCGGATGGTGCCCGTCGGGTGCGGCACCGTCTCCGTGCCGAAGTGATCCATCACGTCCCGCAGGTACTGCGCCGCGTTGCGCGCCTGGGCCTTCGGGTCGTTGAAGAACAGCGAGAGGTATTCCTCGAAGGAAAGGATCGACCGATTCTTGACGAAGTCAGCGTTCACCTGCGCGCCGACTTCCTGCAGATAGCCCTTCGCGTCCACGGTGCCGCTCCTCATGCGGGGGGGTCAGTTCGATCTAGCCATGGCGCCGGTCGGCCGCACGGCCCCGTCAGGGGGAGAACTTTTCCGCCGGGCGTGCGGATGTCCAGGCCCTGCCAGGGCCTTGTGTTGGGGGCCGCGCGGTCCCCCCGCCCTCCTCCGC
>NZ_JABBJJ010000322.1 GCF_012933655.1 Pyxidicoccus fallax
GCCACGGGGGCGGGCGCGGGGGCGGCCTTCGGAGTCTCCTCGCGCTGACGGCACGCGGCGCCCGCGAGCAGCAGCGCCACGGCCGCGGAAGCGACCTTCGCTCGTTCTGGAGGCACGTGCCTTCCCTCACTCCGTGTCGGGCGCGTCCATGGGCTGGCCCAGACGGAGGGCCGCCACGGCGCGGCGGTATTCGATGGGCAGGCGGTCCGCCCTCACGTGGACCTCGCCCGCGAAGTCCAGCGGGTGCGCCTTGGGGCGCTGGCCCTCGGCGATGCGGCGGTCCTGCTCGAGGATGGCCAGCTCCGACTTCACGAACATGTCCCCGAAGTTGCGAATCCTCGGGTGGTACGACGCGAAGTAGAAGCACTGCATCTTCTCTTCCGACACCGGCGAGGCCGCCGCGTACACGGTGTGCGTGTAGAAGAGGGTCGGCTTGAAGGCCAGGCGCACGGTGAAGGGCAGTGTCACGTCATACGTGAGCGTGGTCCGGTCCACCCGGGGCGCCATGCCGCCGATGCTCGGCGAGAGCGCCGGGTACTGGATTTGCGCCCGCAGCCCGCCGGGGCGCCGCTCCACGTCGTAGGCGGGCACCTCCTGCTGCTCGGGGTTGCCGAACGTGCCGTCGTGCACCCACGACAGGTGCGCCACGTCGAGGACGATTTCCAGCATGCGCCCGGCGGACACGTCCCAGTCCAGGCGCGGCAGCGGCACGGTGGCGAGGCTGCCGTCCTCCAGCTCCGGCCACTCCGGCAGCGGCGCCGCCGGCTGTGACGCGAGGCATACCCAGACGAGGCCGTAGCGCTCGGCGCAGGCGTACGACGCGAGCCGCGCCTTCCCGGGGATGGGGGCATTGGGCTGGGAGGGCACCTTCACGCAGCGCCCGTCCCCGCCGTACGTCCAGCCGTGGAAGCCGCAGCGGAGTCCTTCCGCCGAGGGCTGGCCATGACACAGGTCCGCGCCGCGGTGCGCGCAGTAGCGCTGCGTGGCGGCCACACCCGAGCCGGTGCGCCAGACGACTCCGTCCGTGCCCAGGAGCTGGAACGGGAGGGGGCGCTCCTTCAGCTCGTGGGAGAAGGCGACGGGGTGCCAGAAGGACTCGAAGGCCTCCCGGTACGGGCGCGGGCTGGAGACGGTACTCACGCGAGGGCGAGAGGAGCGATCTTGCTTTCGATCTCCTCGAGCAGGAAGTCGATCTCCTCGATTTCGTCGAGCTTCTCGGGCGCGGCGGCGGACACCGGGGCGGCGACGGGCTCGGCTGGGGGGGAGGCAACCGCGGACACAGCCGGTGTGACGGACGAGGAGGGCAGCTCTTCCGACGCCATGATTGCTCCTTGCTGAGGGGGCGCCGATGCTCCGAGGAAGCAGGGGAGCCTGTCAACCTGGGTCCAGAAACATCCGGGCGGGTTGACACATGCCGTCACGTTTCGGCCGCAATCGCAGACACGGAATGTGTCACCTGGCAGTGGAACGGCCAGTTGTCCGATGTGCGGGCGCGGTCCGGGCTTACTCGGGAAGGGGTGAGGTGGCCCCCTGCTGCTCGACCTCGTCGGTACGGTAGAGTCTGCCGCCCCCCATGCCAGCCTTCTTCGCCCGCGCCCTGGCCGTCCTGTGCATCCTCCATGGAGGCGTGGCGGTCGCGGAGTCCTGGAAGCAGGCACGGCCCGGCACGAGCACGGAGAGACAGGTGCTCGGGCTCTTCGGTGAGCCCACGTCGCGGCGCACGGAGCACGGTGAGCACGTGCTCACCTATGCCGAGGAGCAGGCTCCCGCTGGCACCGTGCGCGCGGACTTCCTCGTGGAGGCGAGGTCCGGGCGCTTGCGACGCATCGACGTGTTTCCCGTGCGCGCGCCCTCGCGTGACGGCGTGGAGCGGATGTTCGGGCCCGCCTGCCGACGCGCGGGCGGCGCTCGCAAGCCCTGCTACGAGGTGAGGCTCTCCTCCCTCAACGAGCCGTACTTCCACTACGCATCGCGTGGGCTGGCGGTGTTCTTCGCGCGCGGCGAGGTGCGGGCCCTGTCGTATCTGCCTCCCGCTCGCGGGCGGCGGGCCCTCACCGTCGAGGTGGAACCGCCCGTGGGGATGGAGGACGCCGGAGCGGAGCGGGCCCGCGGGGGCACGGGAGACCTCGGGGTGGATCGCCTGGGGACGGTGACGAAGTCGCCCGCGCACGCACCGGCATCGTCGGCGCTGGCTTCCGCTGCGCCGGCCTCCGCATCGGGCGCTTCGGGCATCGCGCCGGCTTCTTCATCGGGCGCTTCGGACCTTGTGGTGGCGCGCGGGACGGCTGCCTCCTCGTCGCGCGATTCTGGCGAGCCGCGGCCGGCGACGATGGAGCGCCCTCCGGAGGCGGGTGGGCTGCGGCCGGCGACGATGGTGGACCCACGCGTTGCCAGCGAGCTGCGACCTGCAACGATGGAGAGTCCTCGCGATTCCGGTGAGCTGCGACCGGCGTCGATGGAGAGTCCTCGCGATTCCGGCGAGCTGCGACCGGCATCGATGGAAGGTCCCGGCTCGGGCGGGCTTCGACCGGCGACGATGGATGATTCCGGTTCGGGCGAGCTTCGGCCGGCGACGATGGATGACTCTGGCGCAGGCGAGCTTCGGCCAGCGTCGATGGAAGGTCCCGGCGCAGGCGAGCTTCGGCCAGCGTCGATGGAAGGTCCCGGCGCGGGCGAGCTTCGGCCGGCGTCGATGGAAGGTCCCGGCGCGGGCGAGCTTCAGCCGGCGACGATGGATGGCCCCGGCCCGGGGATGGCTGGCAATTCGGTGTCGGGGCCACGCCCGCTGAACGAGCCGGAGGACACCGCTTCCGAGGCGGCTCGCACCGACGTGCTCACGCTGGGAGGCTTCTACTTCCAGCGCGCCGAGACGGCGCTGTCCCGCCGCGCGTCGGACGAGACCACCGCCGCGCAGCCCAACTTCCCGGCGCTCGTGGACGTCTACCTGGACTTCCGGCCCCAGGAGAACCTGCGCACCTACGTCGTCGGGCGCCTGCTCTATGACCCCCTCGACACGGAGCTCTCCACGCCCGCGACGAGGCTCGACAAGCTCTGGCTCTACTTCGGCCTGTTCGACCACGTGTTCGTCACCGCGGGACGCCAGTACGTCAAGTGGGGCAGCTCCCGCGTCTGGAACACCACCGACTTCCTGCGAGCCCCCAATCCGGATCCGCTCGGTGTCTTCGACCTGCGCCCGGGCGTGGACATGTTGAAGGTCAACGTGCCTTTCGAGTCGCTGGCCTCGAACCTGTGGTTCTTCGGCACGGCCGCCCTGGAGGACACACCCGACGGCGCGCCCTCCCGGATTCGCTATGGCGGCGCGGTCCGCGCCGAGGTCGCGCTGGGCACGAGCGAGCTCATCGCCACCGCGTCCTTCCTGGAGGGACGCCGCCCCCGCTACGGATTGGACTACTCGCTGGGCATCGGGCGGTTCGACCTGAACGCCGAGGTCGCGTTGCTGCGCGACTCGGACTTCCGGCTCTGGCGGCGCGACGGCGGCGGCTTCGCCGAGCAGCCGGTGGACGGAACGAAGGTCCAGGCCAGCGGCGGTGTCGCGGCCGAGCTGCGCATGGCGGACATCTACCGGGCCGTCGTGCGGCTCGAGGGCTTCTACAACGAGCTCGGCAGCACCGACCGCGAGCTGCTCACCTGGGCCCAATCGACGGGGGACTACCGGCCGCTCTACTTCGGCCGTCTCTACGGAATGGCCCAGCTGTCCGTCACCCGGCGCAGCGCCAACGAGCCCAACGTGTCGCTCACCGTGCTCGGCAACGTGAGCGACCCCTCGTTCCTCGGCCGGCTGGACTTCGGCTTCAAGGTGCACGAGGCGATCGTCGCCGGCTTCGTGGAAGCGCCCTTCGGCGAGCGCGGCGGCGAGTTCCGATTCCAACCCGACCCCTCCGTGGCGAACCTGCCCGCGACGGACCTGGGGCTCTTCCGCGTCGGCATGAGCCTCCGCCTCAAGCTGTGACGCCTCTTCCTTCCCAATGACCGCGCCCAAAGACACCGACTCCTCCCTTCCCGGTGAGCGCACGCCGCCGGAGCCGGTCCCGTCAGCCCAGTCCCGGAGCAGGAACACCCTCGTGCCTCCGGCCCGACTCACGGAGGCCGAGCGCCGGCGGGTGCTGGAGGAGTGGAACGCCACCACCTCCGACTATCCCCGCGACTCCACCCTGCCCGAGGTCTTCGCCCAGGTGGTGGAGCGCTTCCCGGACCACGTCGCCGTCGAGTTCGGCGGCACGCGGCTCACCTACCGGGAACTGGACGCGCGCGCGAACCAGCTCGCCTGGCACCTGCGCCGGCTGGGCGTGGACGCCGACACCTGCGTGGCGCTGGCCGTGGAGCGCTCGCTGGAGCTCATCGTCGCCCTGCTGGCCATCCTCAAGGCCGGTGGCGCCTACGTCCCGCTGGACCCGTCCTATCCGCGCGAGCGGCTCGCCGCCATGGTGGAGGACGCGCGTCCCCGCGTGCTCGTCACCACGCGCGCGGCCGTGTCGAAGCTGCCCACCGAGGGTCTGGCGACGGTGCTGCTGGACGAGGTCTCCCTCGCCGGCGAGCCCACGCAGGCGCCCCCCTCGCGGGCCCGGCCCGACACGCTGGCCTACGTGGACTTCACCTCCGGCTCCACCGGCAGGCCCAAGGGCGTGGGCACCACCCATCAGGGCGTGCTGCGCAACCAGCTCGGCGTGGACTACGCCCGCTTCGGCCCCGAGCAGACGCTGTTGCTGCTGGCGCCCATCTCCTTCGACGCCTCCACTTTCGAAATCTGGGGAGCGCTGCTGTACGGCGCGCGGCTGGTGGTGATGCCGCCCCAGGCGCCTTCGCTGAAGGAGCTGGGCCAGGTGGTGCGCGAGGCCGGCGTGACGACGCTGTGGCTGACCACCGGCCTGTTCTCCCAGGTGGTGGAGGAGCACCTGGAAATCCTTCGCGGCGTGCAGCAGGTCCTCACCGGCGGCGACGTCATTCCTCCCGCCCATGTGCGCCGGGTGGTGGAGACGCTGAACCTGCCCGTCACCGCCTGCTACGGCACCACGGAGACGACGGTGTTCGCCACGGCCTTCACCGCGCGAGAGGCGTCGCGGGTGACGGGCACGGTGCCCATCGGCGGCCCCATCAACAACCTCAGGACGTACGTGCTGGACGAGCACGGCGAGCCGGTGGGCGTGGGCGTCACCGGGGAGCTGTTCATCGGTGGTGAGGGGCTCGCCCGCGGCTACGTGGGACAGCCCGCGCTGACCGCGGAGCGCTTCGTGCCGGACCCGTTCAGCGGCGTGCCCGGCGCGCGCATGTACCGCACGGGAGACCTGGTGCGCTGGCGCGAGGGCGGCGTGCTGGACTTCGTGGGCCGCGCGGACGCCCAGGTGAAGGTGCGTGGGTTCCGCATCGAGCTTCCCGAGGTGGAGGCCGCGCTGCTCGCGCGGCCGTCCGTGCGCGAGGCGGTGGTGGTGGCGCGCGAGGAGTCCCCCGGCGACAAGCGCCTCGTGGCCTACGTGGTGCCGGACTCGGGTCAGTCCGTGGAAGCGGGCGAGCTGCGCTCCGAGCTGCGGCAGCGGCTGCCCGAGTTCATGGTGCCGTCGGTGGTGGTGGTGCTGGAGTCGCTGCCGCTCACCGCGAACGCCAAGGTGGACCGCAAGGCGCTCGCCGCCATGCCGCTTCCGGCGCAGGCCTACGCGCCGCGGACGCTGGCTCCCGGCCAGGAGCCGCGCGGCCCCGTCGAGGAGATGCTGGCGCAGTTCTTCTGCCACGTGCTCGGCCTGGAGGTGGTGGCCCGCGACGCCAGCTTCTTCGACCTGGGAGGCCACTCGCTGAGCGCCTCGCGGCTGGTGGCCCGGGTGCGGCAGGCCTTCAACGTGGAGCTGCCGTTGGCCACGCTGTTCTCGGCGCACACGGTGGCGGACCTCGCCCGCGAGCTGTCCGAGGGCGCCCGGAGCGGCGTGCCGCCCCTGCCCGCCCCGGAGCGCCGGCCCGAGGGAGCGCCGGCCCTCGTCTCCGCCGCGCAGGAGCGCATGTGGTTCCTGCACCAGCTCCAGCCCGACCTGCGGGCCTACATCTTCCCGGACGCCGTGGAGCTCCGGGGGGCGCTGGACGTGGAGGCGCTGGAGGCCTCGCTGCGGCTGCTGCTGGAGCGCCACCCCGCGCTGCGCACGGCGCTCGCCGCCCGGGAGGGCCACCCGGTGCCACGACCGCATCCGGTGCCGGAGCGCGTGCTGCGCGTGGAGGACTGCTCGGACACCGCGGCGGGCGGGCTGCCCTGGGAAGCGCTGCGGCGGGAGGCCTCGCGCCCCTTCGACCTGGAGCAGGGGCCGCTGTACCGCTTCACGCTGTACCGGCTCGGCGCCGAGCACCATGTCCTGCTGCTGGTGCTGCACCACATCGTCATGGACGGCATGTCCCTGGACATCCTCGTCCGTGAGCTGGGCGAGGCCCAGGCCGCGCTGCGCGAGGGACGCGCGCCCGAGCTTCCTCCCCAGGGGCTCGACTACGCGGATGCCGTGGCGTGGCTGCGCTCGCCGGAGGTGGGGGCTCGCGAGGAGGCGGACCTCACGTACTGGAAGCAGCAGCTCGCCGGGGTGCCTCCGCGGCTCGTGCTGCCCACCGACAGGCCCCGGCCTGTCGTCCTGGGGGACCGGGGGGCCAGCACGCGGCGCCACCGGCTCTCCCCGGAGCTCACGCGGGCGCTGGCCTCCGTGTGCCGGCGGTACCAGGTGACGCCGTTCATGGCGCTGTATGCCGCCTTCGCCGTGCTGCTGCAGCGCGACTCGGGACAGGACGAGTTCTGCGTGGGCACGCCCGTCTCCGGCCGCGCCCACCCCGCCACCGAGGACGTGGTGGGCCTGTTCATCAACATGGTGGTGCTGCGCACCCAGGTGGACACGCGCGCCTCGTTCGCGGAGCTGCTGGGCCGCGTGCGCGCCACCGCGCTGGAGGCCTTCTCGCACCAGCAGGCCCCCTTCGAGCGCGTCGTCGAGGCGCTCCAGGTCGAGCGCAGCCTCAGCCATTCGCCTCTCTTCCAGGTCATGTTCGACATGAGCCGGTTGGAGCACCCGCTCCCTTCCGCGTTCCCCTGGCTCGACGCGCGCTCGCTGCACCTCGACCCCGGCGCCAGCCCCTTCGAGCTGTCGCTCACCGTGTACAAGATTGGAGAGCACTACGACCTCTTCATGAGGTACCGGACCGAGCTGTTCGAAGAGGCCCGCGTCGAGCGGATGCTGGCCGGGTTCTTCCAGCTCCTGGGCCACGCGCTGGCATCACCCGAGGCGCCCATCACAGGCCTGTCGCTGCTCACGGAGGCGGAGCGCGAGCGGGTGGTGCGGGAGTTCAATCAGACGCAGCGCCCGTTCGATACCGAGGCCACCCTGGCCTCCCTCTTCCTCGCGTCCGTCACGCGCACGCCGGACGCCGTGGCGCTGGTGACTGCCGAGGGCTCGCTCACCTTCTCCCAGCTCGCGGCTCGCGCTTCACGGCTGGCCTCGCATCTGGCCGCGCTGGGCGCCGGACCCGAGGTCGTGGTGGGCGTGTGCCTGGAGCGCTCCGCCGACAGCATCGTCGCGGCGCTCGCCGTCCAGCTCAGTGGGGCCGCGTGCCTGCCACTGGAGCCCTCGCACCCGCCCGCGCGCCGCGCCCTCCTGCTGCGCCGGTCGGGTGCGCGCCTCGTCGTCTCGCGCCCCTCCTTCTTCGAGGGGGTGGACACGGGAGCGCACCTCGTGGAGCCGGACGATGCCTCCCGCCCCGGCGCGGTGCTCGCCTCGCCTCGCGCCTCCCGGCCCGACAACCTCGCGTACCTGCTCTACACCTCCGGCTCCACCGGCGAGCCCAAGGGCGTGGAACTCTCGCATCGCAACCTCGTCCATGCCTTCGCGTCCCTCGACGCCTCCCATGACACCGGCCCGGGGCACGTCTGGGCCGCCTCCACCAGCATCACCTTCGACATGCACCTCGACGAGGTGTTCTTCAGTCTGACGCGGGGGGCTCGCGTCGTGCTGCGGCAGGTGGGGCCGCTGGGCCTGGGGCAGGACATCCTCTCGCACGGCATCACGCACATCTTCATCACGCCGTCCTCGCTGGCCGCCGCCCTGGAAGAGCCCGGGGCACCCGAGGCGCTCCGGAGCCTGCGTGTCATCGTCACCGCGGGCGAGGCGCTGCCCGATGCGCTCGTGCGTCAGCTGGCCCTGACGACGACCCGCCTCGTGAATGCCTACGGCCCCGCGGAGACGAGCCTCGTCGTCACCGCGGAACTCTACGTGGCGGACCGTCCCGTGAGCCTGGGCCGGCCGCTGGACAGGAGTCAGCTCTATGTCCTGGACGCGTCGCTCCAGCCGCTGCCCGTGGGCGTGCCCGGCGAGGTGTATATCGGCGGCGCCGGCCTGGGCCGGGGCTACCGGAGCCGGCCAGACCTGACGGCCGAGCGCTTCATCCCGGATGCCTTCAGTGACGAGCCCGGGGCTCGCCTCTACCGCACGGGCGACCGGGCGCGCTGGAACGAGGACGGCACGCTCAGCTTCCTGGGCCGCACCGACTTCCAGCTCAAGGTGCGCGGCGTGCGCGTGGAGCTGGAGGAAGTCGAGGCCGCGCTGTCGCGGCTGTCTGGCGTGCGTCAGGCCGCCGTCATCGCCCGGCAGGGCGCGCGGGACATGGAGCTGGTGGCCTTCCTCGTGCTGGAGCCGGGGACCACCGACGTGCGCTCCGTACGTTCCGCGCTGGCCGCGGTGCTGCCCCAGGCCATGGTGCCCTCGCGCTTCCGGGTGCTGGACACGCTGCCCATCACCACCAACGGCAAGGTGGACCGCAAGGCCCTCGCCGCGCTTCCACTCGAGGACGCAACCGACTTCAGCGAGGGGGAGGCCTCCACCCATCAGCCTCCTCGCGGCCCCGTGGAGGAACTGCTCGCGCAGCTCTTCGGCCAGGTACTGGGCCGGGAGCGGGTGTCGCGCGACGCGGACTTCTTCGCGCTCGGTGGCCACTCGCTCAGCGCCACCCGGCTGGTGGCCCGCGTGCGCCAGGCCTTCGGCGTGGAGCTGCCGCTGGCCGCGCTCTTCACCTCGCCCACGGTGGAGTCGCTGGCCCGAGTGCTCTCCGAGCACCAGCTCACCCGCGTTCCTCCCCTGCCCGCTCCGACAGCCAGGCCCGCCGGTGAGCCACTGCTGCCGACGTTCGGCCAGGAGCGGCTGTGGTTCCTCCACCAGCTCCACCCCGGGATGCGTGCCTACGTCTCCCCCGAGGCCATTGAGCTGCATGGCGCGCTCGACGTGGGCGCGCTGGAAGGAGCGCTCCGGCTGCTGCTGGAGCGCCATGACTCGCTGCGCTCCGTCATCGCCTCCGACGAGGGGCGGCCCGTGCTGCGCATCCACCCCCTCCCCTCCCAGGTGCTGCACGTGGAGGAGGTGGCTCCGGGCACGGACGTGCCCTGGTCGCGGCTGCGAGAGGAATCCACGCGGCTGTTCTCCCTGGAGCAGGGGCCGCTGTTCCGCTTCCGCCTCTTCCGGCTCGGTGCCGAGCACCATGTGCTGCTGCTGGTGCTGCACCACATCCTGGTGGACGGCCTCTCGCTCGACATCCTCATGCGCGAGCTGGCCCAGGCCTACAGCGCCCTGTGCCAGGGGCGCTCGCCCTCCCTGCCGCACGTGTCGCTCGTCCAGGCGGACGTGGCTGCGTGGCAGCGCACTCCCGCCGTGCGGGCCCATGAGGAGGCCCACCTCGAGTACTGGAAGCGTCAGCTCGCGGGGGCTCCGGCCCTGCTCACGCTTCCCACGGACAGGCCCCGTCCGCCGGTCATGAGTGACAGCGGCGCGCTCAGCCGCCGCCATCGGCTCTCGCCGGAACTCACGCGGGTGCTGACGTCCCTGTGCCGCCAGCACCAGGTGACGCCGTTCATGGCGCTGAACGCCGTGCTCGCCGTGCTGCTGCAGCGCTACTCGGGACAGGACGAGGTCTGCGTGGGCACGCCCGTCTCCGGCCGCTCGCACCCGGCCACCGAGGACGTGGTGGGTCTGTTCATCAACACCGTGGTGCTGCGCACCCGCGTGGACCCTCGTGCTTCCTTCGCGGAGCTGCTGGGCCGCGTGCGCACCACCGCGCTGGAAGCCTTCTCGCACCAGCAGGCCCCTTTCGAGCGCGTCGTCGAGGCGCTCCAGGTCGAGCGCAGCCTCGGTCACGCGCCGCTGTTCCAGGTGCTGATGGACCTGAACCGGCTGGAGCGCGGGGCCGCCACCGCCTTCTCCGGACTCACCGCGCGGTCGCTCCTCATCGATGACGGCACCAGCCTGTTCGACCTGGTCCTCACCGTGACCGAGCACGGCGACGGGTTCGAGCTGTACTTCCGCTACCACACCGAGCTGTTCGAAGGGTCCACCGTCCACCGGATGCTGGACCACTACGTGCGCCTGCTGGAAGACGCGCTGGAGGCTCCGAAGCGGTCCGTGGGTGCGCTGTCGCTGCTCGCGCCCGAGGAGCGCCAGCGGGTGGTGCGCGAGTTCAACCCGGCACGGCGCCCGTTCGACAGCGAGGCCACCGTGGCCTCTCTCTTCCTCGCATCCGTCGCGCGCACGCCGGAGGCCGTGGCGCTGGTGACCGCCGAGGGCTCGCTCACCTTCTCCCAGCTCGCGGCTCGCGCTTCACGGCTGGCCTCGCACCTGGCCGCGCTGGGCGCCGGACCCGAGGTCGTGGTGGGCGTGTGCCTGGAGCGCTCCATCGACAGCATCGTCGCGCTGCTCGCCGTCCAACTCAGTGGCGCCGTGTGCCTGCCGCTGGAGCCCGCACACCCGGCCGCGCGTCGCGCGCTCCTGCTGCGCCAGTCCGGGGCGGTGCTGGTCGTGTCCCGGCCTTCTCTCTTCGAGACCGCCGAAGCGGGCGTGTCCCTGGTGCAGCCGGAAGACGCGTCGCACCCTGATGCCGCGTTGGCTTCACCGCGACGCGCGGGGGCCGACAACCTCGCGTACCTGCTCTACACCTCCGGCTCCACCGGCGAGCCCAAGGGCGTGGAACTCTCCCACCGCAACCTCGTCCACGCGTTCGCTTCTTTCGATGCGTCCTACGCCACCGGCCCGGGCCAGGCCTGGGCCGCCTCCAGCAGCGTCACCTTCGACATGCACCTGGAGGAGGTGCTCTTCAGCCTGACTCGCGGTGCGCGCGTGGTGCTGCGGCAGGTGGGGCCGCTGGGCCTGGGCCAGGACATCCTCCAGCACGGCATCACCCATCTCGTCATCACGCCGTCCTCGCTGGCCACGGCCCTGGAGGAGCCCGGCGCACTCGAGGCGCTGAGGAGCCTGCGCGTCCTCGTCACGGGTGGCGAGGCGCTGCCCGATACGCTCGTCCGTCAGCTGGCCTCGCCGACGACGCGCATCGTGAATGCGTATGGTCCCACGGAGACCAGCATCGCCGTCGCCGTGGACCTGTGCGTGGCCCATCGGCCCGTGAGCCTGGGCCGACCGCTGGACAGGAGTCAGCTCTATGTCCTGGACTCGTCGCTCCAGCCGCTGCCCGTGGGCGTGCCCGGCGAGCTGTACATCGGCGGTGCCGGCCTGGGCCGAGGCTACCGGAGCCGCGCGGACCTGACCGCCGAGCGCTTCATCCCGGACCCCTTCAGCGACGAACCCGGTGCCCGCCTCTACCGCACCGGTGACCGGGCGCGCTGGAGCGAGGACGGCACGCTCAGCTACCTGGGCCGCACCGACTGCCAGCTCAAGGTGCGCGGCGTCCGTGTCGAGTTGGAGGAAGTCGAGGCCGCGCTGCTGCGGCTGTCCGGCGTGCGTCAGGCCGCCGTGGTGGCGCGGCAGGGTACGCGGGACATGGAGCTGGTGGCCTTCCTGGTGCTGGAGCCTTCCGCTCTCGAAGTCGGGACGTTGCGCAGGTCGCTGGCCTCGGTGCTCCCCGAGGCCATGGTGCCCTCGCGCTTCCAGGTGCTGGACACGCTGCCCACCACCACCAGCGGCAAGGTGGACCGCAAGGCTCTTGGCGCCCTCCGGCTGGAACCGTCCGGCTCCGAAACCGGGGAACACGTCCATCAGCCACCGCGAGGTCCCGAGGAGGAGTTGCTCGCGTTGCTCTTCGGTCAGGTGCTGGGCCTGGAGCGGGTGTCGCGCGACGCGGACTTCTTCGCGCTGGGAGGGCACTCACTGAGCGCCACCCGGTTGGTGGCCCGCGTGCGCCAGGCCTTCGGCGTGGAGCTGCCCCTGGCGGCACTCTTCGCTTCTCCCACGGTGGAGTCGCTGGCCCGCGTGCTCTCCGGGCACGCGCTCGCTCGCATCCCTCCCCTGCCCGCGCCCACGCCGCGCCCCGCCGACGAGCCCGCGCTGCTCACCTTCGCGCAGGAGCGGCTGTGGTTCCTCCACCAGCTGCAGCCGGAGCTGCGCTCGTACATCATCCCCGAGGCGGTGGAGCTTCGTGGCGCCCTCGATGTGGGCGCGCTGGAGGGGGCCCTCCGGCTGGTGCTGGAGCGCCACGCGTCGCTGCGCACGGTGCTCATCTCCGAAGAGGGGCACCCGGTGCCCCGCGTCGAGCCGCTCCCCTCCCAGGTGCTGCATGTGGAGGAGGTGGCCGCGGCGGCGGACGGCACCACGGCGGTGCCCTGGGCCCGGCTGGTGGAGGAGTCCACGCGGCCCTTCGCGCTGGAGCAGGGGCCGCTGTACCGCTTCCGCCTCTTCCGGCTGGGTGCCGAGCACCATGTGCTGCTGCTGGTGCTGCACCACGTCCTCGTGGACGGCCTTTCCGTGCGCCTCCTCCAGGAGGAAATGGCCCAGGCGTACAATGCCCTGAGCCAGGGCCGCCTGCCCGTCCTCCCACCCGTGGTGCTCGACTCCGCGGACGTGGCCGCGTGGCAGCGCACGCCGGCCGTGCGGGCCCACGAGGAGGCCCACCTCGAATACTGGAAGCGCCAGCTCGACGGCGCACCCTCGCGGCTGTTCCTGCCGCTCGACAAGCCCCGCCCCGCGGTGCGCGGAGACCGGGGCGCGCTCAGCCGCCCGTATCGGCTGCCTCCCGGGCTCGCTCGCGGACTGATAGCTCTGTGCCGGCAGTACCAGGTGACGCCGTTCATGGCGCTGAACGCCGTGTTCGCCGTGCTGCTGCAGCGCTACTCGGGACAGGACGAGGTCTGCGTGGGCACGCCCGTCTCTGGCCGCTCGCACCCGGCCACCGAGGACGTGGTGGGCCTGTTCATCAACACCGTGGTGCTGCGCACCCGCGTGGACCTCCGTGCGTCCTTCGCGGAGCTGCTGGCCCAGATGCGGACCACCACGCTGGAGGCCTTCTCGCACCAGCAGGCCCCCTTCGAGCGCGTCGTCGAGGCGCTCCAGGTCGAGCGCAGCCTCAGCCATGCGCCCCTCTTCCAGGTCATGTTCGACCTGAACCGCGTGGAGCCGGGCGCCGCCACCGCGTTCGCCGGCCTCTCCGCTCGGTCGCGTCTCATCGACAGGGGCACCAGCCTGTTCGACCTGAGCCTCAGCGTGAGCGAGGACGGCGACGGCCATGAGCTCCTGCTCGAGTACGACACCGAGCTGTTCGAGGAGGCCACCGCCCACCGGATGCTGGGCCACTACGTGCGCCTGCTGGAAAGCGCATTGGAGTCTCCCACGCAGCCCGTGGGCTCGCTGTCGCCGCTGGGCGTCGAAGAGCGCCACCGGGTGGTGCGTGAGTTCAATGACACGCATCACCCGTTCGACAGCGAGGCCACCCTCGCTTCGCTCTTCCTGGCCGCCGCCGCGCGCACCCCGGACGCCGTGGCGCTGGTGGCCTCCGACGGTTCGCTCACCTTCTCCCAGCTCGCCGCCCGCTCCTCGCGCCTGGCCTCTCACCTGGCCGCATTGGGCGCCGGTCCCGAGACCGTGGTGGGGCTGTGCCTGGAGCGCTCCATCGACTGCGTCGTCGCGCTGCTCGCCATCCCGCTCAGTGGTGCCGTGTGCCTGCCGCTGGAGCCCTCGCACCCGGCCGCGCGCCGCGCCCTCCTGCTGCGCCAGTCCGGAGCCGTGCTGGCCGTGTCCCGGCCCGCGCTGTTCGAGGGCGTCGAAGTAAATGTGCCCCTGGTGCAGCCCGGGGACGAGTCACGCCCGGAGGCCGCGCTGGCTTCGCCGCGACACGCCCGCTCCGGCAACCTCGCGTACCTGCTCTACACCTCCGGCTCCACGGGCGAGCCCAAGGGCGTGGAGCTGACCCATTCCAACATCGTCCACTACTTCGCGGCCTTCGAGCCCCTGTACGCCACCGCTCCAGGACATACCTGGACCGCCTTCAGCAGCCTCTCCTTCGACATGCACCTGGATGAGCTGTTCTTCAGCCTCACCCGGGGAGCCCGCGTCATCCTGCGGCCGCTGGGCCCCCTGGGCCTGGGCCAGGACATCCGCCAGCACGGTGTCACGCATGTCGTCATCACTCCCTCCTCCCTCGCGGCTGCGTTCGAGGAGCCCGGTGCACCTGAAGCCCTCAGGAGCCTGGAGGTGTTGGTGGTCGGCGGTGAGGTGCTGCCCGATACGCTCGTGCAGCAGCTGGCCTTCACGACGACTCGTTTCGTCAACACCTACGGGCCCACGGAGACCAGCATCGCGGTCTCCGCTGAAGTCACCCTGCCCACC
>NZ_JABBJJ010000323.1 GCF_012933655.1 Pyxidicoccus fallax
GGTGGGCAGGCAACAGGAGGGGCCCGAGGAGGCCGGTGGCACGTGGGCGCGGCGTCCCTTAGATTCACCGGGATGAAGTTGCCTGGGCTGTTCCGCAAAGAGCGAACCACCATCCAGGGCGCCGACGCCCAGGACCATGCCGAGCGACTGCTGGCCGAGTCCCTGCGCATGCTGGGGCAGGTCTGCTCGAAGGTCGCGGACGCCATCGAGGCGCAGCGGCTGGCGCGGCAGGGGTACTCGCACAACACGTACCTGCGGCGCATGGACGGCACGGACGAGGACGGCGGCGGGAAGAAGGAGTAGTCCTCTCCGCCCGTGACTCCGCCCGCTTCCGAAGCCTCCGAGGTCGCGCCCGAGGACGTCCCCACGCCGTGCCTGGCCACCGCGCCCACGTGGCGTGACGCCGGCATCTCCATGCCCCTGCCCGCGCTCCAGGACGAGGAGGGGCCGCGCCTGCCCGAGGGGTTGCCGCCCGTGGTGGACGCGCACGTGCACCTCTTCCCGGACCGCGTCTTCGAGGCGGTGTGGCGCTGGTTCGACCAGTACGGCTGGCCCATCCGCTACAAGCTGCACACCCCCCAGGTGCTGTCCTTCCTCCTGGCCCGAGGGGTGAGCCGGGTGGTGGCGCTCCACTACTCCCACCGGCCGGGCATGGCCCGCATGCTCAACGCGTACGTGGCGGAGGTCGCCCGCGCCGAGCCCCGCGTGCTGGGGCTCGCCACCGTGCTGCCAGGAGAGGAAGGCGCCACGCGAATCCTGGAGGAGGCCTTCGCCGCGGGGCTGCGCGGGGTGAAGCTGCACTGCCATGTGCAGTGCTTCTCGCCGGACGCGCCCGAGCTGCACGAAATCTATGCCGCCTGCGCGAAGGCGGGCCGGCCGCTCGTCATGCACGCGGGACGGGAGCCCGCGAGCCCGCAATACGCGTGCGACCCGTACCGGATTTGCGGCGTCGAGCGCGTGGAGCGCGTGCTGAAGGACCACCCCACGCTGAAGCTGTGCGTGCCCCACCTGGGAGCGGACGAGTTCGACGCGTACGCGCGCCTGCTCGAGCGGTACGACACCCTCTGGCTGGACACCACCATGATGGTGACCGGCTACTTCCCCGTCCCCCTGCCCCGCGGGGCACTCCAGGTGCGGCCCGAGCGCGTGCTCTACGGGACGGACTTTCCCAACATCCCCTACGCGTGGGATCGCGAGCTCAAGACGCTGCTCGGCCTGAAGCTCGGTGACGACGTCCTGGCGGGCGTGCTGGGTCAGAACGCACTCCGCCTCTACGGGGAATGACGGGCGTCCGTGGCCACGAGGCGCCGCGGCAAGTCAGGAGTGCGCCCGCCGTCAGCTGTTGAAAAGTGGCGGGGCCCCTTCCGGAATGGAAGGGGAGTTCCCATCTTGCTGCCCATAGAATTTCGCGGACCGAGAAGCCGCCGCACCCCTTGAGGCCCTGCCATGTCCCACATCCTGGTCGTCGATGACGACGCGAGTCACCGCACGCTCATCTGCGATGCCCTCGAGGAGATGGGCTACCGAACGGTTCAGGCGGCCAATGGCCGCGAAGCGCTGGACTTGCTGGAGGGCGACATGCCCTCGGCGGTGCTGCTGGACCTTCGGATGCCCGTGATGAGCGGCTGGGGGCTGCTCGACGCGCTGAAGAAGATGCCTCGCGCGCGGGGCCTGCCCATCATCATCATCTCCGGCTACGGCTTCGAGTGGGAGGCCGAGCTGGTGGGCGCCGCCGGCTATATCTCCAAGCCGGTGGACCTGGACAAGGTGCGGATGACGGTGCAGCAGATCGCCGGCCCGCCGGAGATGGCCTTCGTCCACTGAGGAAGGCCGGCGGGGCCTCCGCCGACTGAACGGGGGGGCTATCCCGGGGGGCCGGGCTCGGGTGTGATGGCGGGCACTTCATGACGCCCCCTCCTTCCGATGACCTGGCCGTCGATGCTCGCGGGCTGCTCAAGCGATTTGGCGGCTTCACCGCGCTCAACGGGCTGGACCTCCAGATTCCTCGCGGTGCCTTCTACGCGTACCTGGGGCCCAACGGGGCCGGCAAGTCCACGAGCATCGCGCTCCTGACGGGCGTGTACGGCCCGGACGCGGGCACCATCCACATGCTGGGCGTGGACGCGGTGGCGAAGCCGCTGGAGGTGAAGCGGCGCGTGGGCGTGGTGCCGGAGGAGCTGAGCCTCTTCGAGCGGCTCACCGGCCGGCAGTACCTCACCTTCTGCGGGCGCATGTACGGGCTGGACGGCGACGAGGCCGCGGCGCGGGCCACGGAGCTCCTGGAGCTGACGGAGCTCTCGTACAAGGCGGGCGCGCTGGTGGCGGAGTACTCCAAGGGCATGCGGCGGCGGCTGGCGATCGCCGCGGCGCTCATCCACGCGCCGGAGCTGGTGCTGCTGGACGAGCCCTTCGAGGGCATCGACGTGCTGGCGGCGGGCGTCATCCGCGAGCTGTTGCGCGAGCTGAGCCGGCGCGGGGTGACGCTGCTCCTGACGACGCACGTGCTGGAGATCGCCGAGCGGCTGGCCACGCACGCGGGCATCCTCCGCGGCGGGCGGATGCTGGACCAGGGGCCGGTGGGGACGCTGCTGGAGCGGTACGACTGCCCCTCGCTGGAGGCGGTGTTCGAGAAGCTCATCGCGGTGCCAGCCTCGCGCAACGCGCGCCTGTCCTTCTACGGTGGGGACGCGGCCGCGCCCGTGCCGGTGGTGGCGCCGCGCCGGGAGTCCGCATGAGCCGCCCCGCCGTGCCCGGCTTCCTGCGGCACCTGTGGCTGTTGTGGGGGCTGCGCTTCGACATCGGCCTCAACCGGGGGCCGGGGAAGAGCCGGCTGTTCGCGGTGGCCGCGTTCGTGGCGTCGAGCGCGCCCGGTGTCGTGCTGGGCCTGTTCTTCTTCGCGCTGATGCGGCTGCGGCCGGTGGCGGAGAGCAACGTGTGGCCGTTCTTCATCCTCAACCTGCTGTGCTTCGTCACCTTCTCGGTGTGGGTGACGTGGCCGCTGTTGTCGGCGGGCGTGGATGACCACTCGGAGCTGAGCCGGTACGCGGCGTTCCCGATTTCGCCGTGGCGGCTGCTCATCGCCTCCACGGTGGCGAGCCTCTTCGAGCCGCGCGCGCTGGTGTTCTACGCGCCGCTGACGGGCGCGGCGCTGGGGTACGCGTCGATGTACCGGATGGCGATGCCGTGGCTGGCGGTGGTGCTGTACGGGCTGTTCGCGATGCTGTGCGCGGCGTGGAGCCGGGTGGCGCTGTACGCGGTCATCAACGTGCTGCGGGCGAAGCGCAGCGCGGAAATCATGGGCGGGGGAATGCTGGCGTTCCTCGTGGGCGCGTCGTTCATCCCGCCCATCGACACGTCGTGGCTGACGGCGGTGGGCGAGGCCGGGGTGGCCGCGCTGGACATGACGCTCATCATCCAGGCGGCGGTGGCGCTGGGCAACGTGCCGCCGGGCTTCTTCGGGGACGGACTGGGGCAGCTGGCCTGGGGCCGCCCGAGGGTGGCGATGATGGAGGCGGCGGGGCTCTTCTTCTTCGCGGCGATGGGCATGGCGGTGGCGTACGCGCTGCTGCTGCGCTTCCATCGGCAGGCGGGGCGCGGGGGGCCACGGGAGAAGGACGCGGGAGACTCGAATCCCTTCGCGCGGACGCGGACGCGGTTCTCCACGCTGGTGACGCGCGAGGCGCTGGACCTGTGGCGCAACCCGCGCGCGCGGCTCCTGGCGTCGGTGCCCTTCATCCTGGCGATTCTCTTGAAGCTGCTGTCGGGGCGGGACTTGTTCGTCTTCATCCTGGGGAAGAGCGCGGATGCGTGGCTGATGGGAGGCCTGTGCATCTACGGCGCGGTGGTGATTGCGTCGACCTTCTCCCAGAACACGTTCGGGTACGACGGGCAGGGCTTCGCGGTGTTCCTGGCGGCGCCGATGGAGCTGGCGGACGTGCTGCGGGCGAAGAACGGGGTGCAGGCCGCGGGGGCGCTCGGGATGGCGGCGCTGGTGGCGCTCTTCTACCGGGCGTACTTCGGCTTCGGGACGGGCGTGGACGTGGCGTGCGCCATGGTGGCGGTGGTGGCGCTGCTGCCGGTGCTGCTGGCGGCGGGCAACTTCCTGTCGCTGTACTTCCCGGTGAAGTTCCACGCGAGCCTGAAGCGGCGGGACAGGGTGCCGCTGACGGCGTCGATGCTCGGCATCCTCGCGGCCAGCGCCGGGTGCATGCCGTTTGGCCAGGCACTGCGGCTCGCGGGGAAGGACGGGCCCACGTGGCAGACGGTGGCGATGGTGGCGCTGGCCGCCGTGCTCAACGTGGCGCTGTACCGCGGGCTGCTGCCCCTGGCGCTGCGGCTGCTGGAGCAGCGCCGGGAAGTGGTGCTGCGGGCGGTGACGCGGGAGTAGCGGGCCGCCTCACGGCTTTCGCGACAGGCGCTGGAAGTCCGCGAGGACTTCCGGCAGGCGGCTCGGGTCGAGCGCGAAGCCGCCCCGGAGCCGGTGCTCCATGCGGTCGTCCCCCACGTAGGGATGGTCCGCGAGCGAGAGCTGCAGGACGAGGTGGCCCACGGAGTCCACCGAGCGGATGACGAGCTCCAATTCCCCCGGGCTGATGGACTCCAGCCTGGCGCTCCCCTGGCGGGTCCGCTCCAGCGCTTCGAGTGCCTGGAGGAAGTCCGTGAAGGCTTCCCGCTCCACCCAGACCGCGGTCTTCCCGGTGAAGGCGCCCAGATGCGCGTCCACGGACAGGTGCAGGTCTGGAGACAGCTGTTCCGCCAGCTCGAGCACCACGCCGCGTGTCCTGTCCTCGGATTGAATCCGCATGATGCCCTTCCTTCCCCGTCGCACGGGAGCAGACCTGACGCTTCGGTGGCCGTCGACCTGACCGGCGCGGAGCTTCCGTGGCCGGACACATGAAACAGCGAGGCCGCGGTCCCGAGCTGGGACAGCGGCCTTTGCTTCCGCGCACGGGGCGGGCTCAGTACGTGAGGCCGTGCTTCGCGGCCTGGGCCTTCACGCCCTTCATCACATTGGCGTCGAAGGCGTCCTCCTTCTCGGACACGTTCTTGGAGAGCCACGCGTCACGGTCCGCCGCGAGCTTCGCGGCCTTGACCTCCAGGGCCTTCTTCTCTTCGGCGAGCTGCTTGACCTTCGTGGCCTGGGCCTCCTTGTCGAGGCCCTTCAGCTCCACCGGCAGCTCGTCGTCCTTCACCCTCGCCAGCGCCGTCGGGGCGGCCACGAGGTCCACGGCTCCGCCCACGGCCTCGGGCGCGCTGCTCTCCATGGCGGGGGCGGCGGCGCCCGCCGGCTTCTTCGCGGCACGCGTCTTCTTCATGAAGCTGATGCGCTCGGCCGCCGCCTCGGGCGCGAGGCTCGCCATGGCGTCGGCGCGGGCGCGGTTCTCCGCCTGCACCTCGGCGCGGCCGGTGTAGAGCGTCTTCGACGCCAGCTCCGCGTTCACCTTCGCCAGCTCGGCATCGTACGGCGTCGCCACCGCCACCATGCCGCCGGACTGGTCGATGGAGTCGAACGTGCCGTCCGTCAGCTTCGCGGCGTAGCGCCACGCGGTCTCCGTCTCCGGGTCCGAGCCGCAGCGCACCGTGTTCACGACGATGTGCTTCTCTCGCGCCCGCTTCGCCCAGTGCTTGTAGTTCCAGTCGTCATTGCGCTCGGCGGGAGGCGCGTCGCCCACGAGGAAGATGACCTTCATCACCTCGCGGCTCTGGCTCCAGGACAGCTTGGACACGGCCTCGCCGAGGCCGCGGCCCACGTGCTCGGGCGTGTCTCCGCCGCCGCCCGCCTGGAACCTACGCAGGTTGGCGAAGACGGTGTCCAGGTCGTCGCTCAGGTCGAAGCGCTTCGTCACGTAATCGTCGCCCACGTCGCGGTAGGCCACGAGGCCCACCTTGAGGTGCGGCGTCGGCCGGCCCTGCGCGATGCGGGAGGCGATGGAGTAGATCTTCCGCTTCGCGCCCTCCAGCAGCCCGCCCATGGAGCCGGTGGTGTCGAGCACGAAGACGACCTCGATTTCGGGCCGTGTGCCCTGGGCCTGATTCGGAGCGACCTGCGTCTGCTGCTGCGGAGCGGCCTGGGCCTGCTGGGGTGCGGGCTTCGCTGGCTCGATGTGCTTCTTCGCGGACCTGGCTGGCGGGGTGGTGCTCGGGACGGGGGGCGACTCCCAGGCCAGGGCCGGAGCGGCGGACAGGGTGGTGGCGAGCGCGGCCGACAGGACGGCCCGCGACAGGGACTTGAGGTCCATGGCGTTCTCCAAGGGGATTTCGGATGGGTCCTGCGCGCGCGTTCGACTCTTCAACGGATGACTCGTCCGGAAGGTCTACGCCGCGGGTTCCGAGTGTTCCCCCTGGACCCGCTCCATCGCCAAGCACGGCCTTGCATGTCCATACATGCAGGATTTGCTAGTTTTTCTCGACCAACCCCGTCGATGAGAGAAGACATGACACCACGCTGGCTGTTGCCCCTGTTGCTGGTGCTTGTCGCCGCGTGTGGAACGTCCACGAGGACCGTGCGCCTGAATACGGGCCGTGACGAACCCATCGTCTTCACGCCGCGCACGCACAGCGAGCAGGTGGTCCTGGACGACGACGAATTCGAAGAGACCGTCCAGAAGCTGGGGCGTGACGTGCGCGTTTCCACCAGCCCTCGTGCGGCGGCCCTGCGGCTCTTCGAGGATTCCTTGTCGTCTCACGACTCTTCGCCAGGCCGAAGTCGGGTGGGAATCGTCACGATTGAACGTCCTCGGCAGGCTCTCCGCTTGATGTCCGAAGAGCAGGATGCGAACGCGAAGCTGACAGGTGCATATGGGCGCTGGTGCCATCGGCAGGGCCTATCGAATGACTGCCTGCGACTCCTGGCTCCTGGCTCCACGCTCGACGAGGAGGGCAAGCGCACGCTGGCCTTCCGCTTCGCCATCGATTCCGTGTGGGACGAAACCGCCGAAGCGCTGGAGGATTTGACCGACAAGGATGCAGTGATTGCCATGCTGGCGACCACCGGAGCTGTCTACTTCGGACTTTGGTTGTTGCCCGAGCCTGTTTCCAAGGGGGTGGCCGCGGTCCTGACGGTGAGCCTCATCGCGTATCTCGGCTGGGACACGGTCTGGAGCCTCGTCCAGGGATGGCGGGTGTTGGCCGAAGAGGTCCGAGTCGCCACGACCTTCGAGGATCTTCAGGAGGCGGGAGCCAAGTACGGCAAGGTGATGGGCGAGAACGCCGCACGAGCCTTCGTCATGCTCGCGGTGGCGGCCCTGGGAAGCACGGCGCAGATGATGGCGTCGAAGCTGCCCACCCTTCCCGGCTCCGCACAGGCGGCGCTCGTCGGCGCAGAGCAGGGCGGCTTTCGACTCGCGGCGGCAGGGCAGGTGACGGCTGTCGAAGTGGCTCCGGGCGGCGTCATCACCATCGCGCTGGCCCCGAGCGCGGTGGCGACGACGAGTTCACCAGCGCCGGTGGATGAAGAGGGGCATGAGCATCACATCGCCACCAACAAGTGGAAGGACGCCACTCACAGTGGTGGCCCCTGGACACCGCAGTTCCAGAGGCTCTTCGAACGGGCTGGCATGTCGCTTGATGATCCCGCCAACCGTGTTCGGGTCCCAGGCCACAAGGGACCACATCCTCGGGAGTACCACGAAGAGGTCTACAGGCGCCTGCGTGAGGCAATGGAAGGCTGCCGTACCATCCAGAGTTGCAGCGAGGGACTGGTGGGTGAACTCCGCAACCTGGCTGCGGAAATCTCCACACGCGACACCTGGCTCAACAAACTGGTCACCAAGCGCCAATGATATCAGATGCCTCATGTCCAAGCGTTACTTCGACCTATCCGATGACCTCTCAATCCGGGGACGCTGGCAACTCCACAGCCCTGTCGACGAACACGGCCAGGAAGTGGACCCCTGGCAGTTCACCAAGGGGCAGGCTGTGCAGGTCGATACACGGTTGCGCCTGCCGCTCCAGGTGAATGGAACGCCGCTCGACTTCACCCTGGGCGGTCTGGACACTCCCGTCGTGAGTACGCGGGTGGCGGCGCTGCTTACGGAACTGGCTCCTGACGACGTACAACTCCTCCCGGTGGACATCGACGGACAGACAGAGCCGTTCCGCATTGTCGTTGCCACGCGCCTCATCCGGTGCATCGACGACCAGGCATCCAGGGAAGTGCGGTACTGGAAGCCGGAGGACGGCCGGCCCGAGAAGGTCGGCAAGTACCGGGTCGTCTCCGGCCTGCGCATCGACCCGACCCAGGTCGGCTCCGCGCGAGTCTTCCGCCCCTGGGGCTGGACCGTGGCCCTCATCGTCTCCGAGGACATCAAGCAGGCGCTGGAGCGCGCGGGCGTCACCGGCACTAGATTCAAGGAGGTCTGACCCCCACCCCACCCATGCGCGTCTTTTACTCGGATACCTACGAGGTGCTCCTGCCGTCCGGGCATCGCTTCCCCATGGAGAAGTACCGCCTCGTGCGCGAGGCCCTCCTGGAGCGTGGCGTCCTCCCTCCGAGCGCCCTCACCGAGTCCACCCCCTGCTCCCGCGAGGACCTGGAGCGCGTCCACACGCCCCGCTACCTCGACGCCTTCTTCCAGGGCACCCTCACCGACGCCGAATTGCGCCGGCTCGGCTTCCCCTGGTCCCCGGGCCTCGTCGCGCGCTCGTGCGCCGCCGTGGAAGGCACCCTCGAGGCCGCCCGCGCCGCCCTCCGCGACGGCATCGCCGGCAACCTCGCTGGCGGCACCCACCACGGCTTCCCCGACCACGGCGAGGGCTTCTGCGTCTTCAACGACATCGCCGTCGCCATCCGCGCCCTCCAGGCCCGCCACCTCATCCGCCGCGCCGTCGTCGTCGACCTCGACGTGCACCAGGGCAACGGCACCGCCGCCATCTTCGCGGGCGATGACTCCGTCTTCACCTTCTCCATGCACGGCGAGCACAACTTCCCCTTCCGCAAGCAGCCCTCCCACCGCGACGTGGGCCTGCCCGACGACACCGGCGACGCCGCCTACCTCGACGCGCTCTCCCTCCACCTCCCCGAGGTCCTCGAAACGGCCGGCGCCGACATCCTCTTCTTCCAGGCCGGAGTGGACCCGCTCGACGAGGACGCCCTCGGCCGCCTGTCGCTCACCCACGCCGGCCTGCGCGAGAGGGACCGCATCGTCCTGGAGGCCGCGCGCCACCGCGGCCTGCCCGCCGTGCTCACGCTCGGCGGCGGCTACGCGAAGCCCCTGTCCGCCACCATCGACGCCCACGTGGGGACGTACCAGGTGGCCATGGCGCTGTTCCGCTGAGCACGCCCACCCACGGGATGCCTTGCCCGCTCCGCGAGGTGGACCCATGCTGGCCCCTTCCCAGGAGACCCACGACCATGATGTCCACCCTCCGACGGTGCCTCTTCCTTCTCGGCTGCGTGCTCGCCGCCGCCTGCACCACCGACGCGCCCTACTATCAGGTCGCCGTCACCGCGCCCGAGGCCATCAGCCTGCTCCCCGGGGAGTCCACTCCCGTGGAAATCACCCTCAGCCGCGAGAGCAACCAGACGGCCGGGGAGATTCGCCTCGGCCTGCGCAACGCCCCCGAGGGCGTCACCCTCAGCCCCGACGTCGTCCTCCCCGCCGGCGAGGCCACCGTCACCGCCACCCCCACGCTGTCGGTGGCGCCGGGCACGACGGCGGCGGGAACCCAGCTGACCCTGCTGTACGCGGAGGACCCCGGCGAGGAGATCGCCACGGGCGCCCGGTTCTACGTCGTCATCCTCCCGCCCCCCGCCGCCCAGCCGGACTTCTCCATCACCGTGGAGCCCCGCCAGGTGGACCTCTTCCCGGGGCAGAACACCCAGGTGCTCATCACCGTGACGCGCGCCGAGGGCTTCACCGGGCCGCTCACCATCACCCTCGAGTCGCCCACCCGCCGCATCATCCTGGACCCCGTCGTCTTCGGCCCCGGGGAGAGCAGCCGCATCGTCTACCCCCGCACCGAGAGCGGCGCCACGCGCGTGCCCGTGCCCGTCACCTTCGTCGCCACCAGCGAGGACAACCGGTCCGCCACCACCGGCTTCACCTTCAACCTGACCTCGCGCTGAGCGCCCTTTCCGGACACGCCGCGCAGGGCCGGGGGGCGGCGGGCGCCGCCCCCGACAGTCGCCCCTCGCTCAGGCGAGGTCGAACAGCAGCGCCTCCATGGGCGCGTCGGCGGCGAGCACCAGTCGCTGCTCGGCGGTAACGGCCACGCCGTCACCGGCCTTCACCTTCACCCCGTTCAGCGTGCCCGCGCCCCGCGCCACCTGCACCCACGCATTCCGCCCCGGCGCCAGCGCGTACTCCGCCCGCTCGCCCTGCCCCAGCAGCGTGCCGTGCAGCAGCACGTCCTGGTGCACCGTCAGCGAGCCGTCCCGCCCGTCCGGCGACGCCAGCACCCGGAAGCGGCCCTGGCGCTCCTTCGCGTCGAAGGCCTTCTGCTCGTAGCCGGGCCGCAGCCCCTGCTCCCTCGGCAGAATCCAGATCTGCAACAGGTGCAGCGGCTCGTCGAAGGTGTTCATCTCGCTGTGCAGCACGCCCGTGCCCGCCGTCATCCGCTGCACCTCGCCCGGCCGGATGACCGCCTGCGTGCCCATGCTGTCGCGGTGCTCCACCGCCCCGCCCAGGACGTAGGTGATGATTTCCATGTCCCGGTGCGGGTGCATGCCGAAGCCCCGCCTGGGCGCCACCGTGTCCTCGTTGATGACCCGCAGCGTCCGGAACCCCATGAAGTCCGGGTCGTAGTAGTCCGCGAAGGAGAACGTGTGGTGCGTGTCCAGCCAGCCATGGTTGGCATGGCCCCGTTCCTCACCCGAGCGTACGTACATCATGGCCTGCCTCGCTTCCTTTCCCTGATGCAATCCAGTTGCGGGAGCCTCCTCCCGCGATGCGTCGGCGGCCACCGCGCCCATCGCGAGGCCCGCCGCGCCCACCACCAGTCCGCCCGCCACCTGCCGCCGGCTGAGCGGCCCTGCCTTCCCGCCGCCGCTCAAGCCGCCTCCTCCGCGGCCACGGCCACCGCATGCACGTGCGGGGAGTGCGTCGTATCGAGCCGCCAGGTCTGGAAGGCCATTGTCATGTCTCCGGTGTCTGCTGCGTCTGCTGCCCTCCAGAGCAACGCCCGGGCCACCGCCCAACCCGCTGAAATCGCTGGAACGCCATGAGCTCCCCGTCGAGAGCGAATCAAATTGAGAGTCCACTCCTTCCATTTGGAGAGTCACCCGTCTCCGCCTGCCGGAGGGCCGGAGGCCCGGCGCGCCCGGGGTGGACGCAAGAGAGCGCTGCACGAAAGCGCTCGCGAGGGCTACCTTGAGAACCGTCATGAGCACTTCGCCCGCACGCAGACAGGCCGCCCTCACCGCACTCGCGCTGGACGACGAGGCGCTGCTGAACGCCTGCGAGGTGGACTACTTCATCGCCTCCGGCCCGGGCGGCCAGCACCGCAACACCACCGCCAGTGGGGTGCGTCTCACCCACCCGCCCACGGAGCTGTCCGTCACTGCGACCGAGCGTCGCAGCCAGACGCAGAACAAGGGTGTCGCCCTGGAGCGGCTGCGCGAGGGCCTCAAGGCGCTCACCTTCGTCCCCAAGGTGCGCCGCGCCACCAAGCCCACCGCCGGCGCCAAGCGGCGGCGGCTGGAGGGCAAGAAGCGCACTTCGGAGAAGAAGAACCTCCGCAGCGGCAAGTCCTTTTGGTAACGCGTTGATTTTACGACACTTCGCTCTCCCCGCGGCCGGCTTGCCATTCCAGCCTGCCTGCTCGGGAACAGCGTCAGTGCTCGTAAAGTTTGCGAGCCTGCATCGGTTGCGCACCCCACAATCTGCGGGGTATCCGGGTTTCGCGTCCTTCCCACAGGAATGACACGGGTTTGCACTGGCAGTGAGCAAGGCACGGGGTGTGCACAAGCACCCAGTGTGTCTGATTCACCCCACCGGGTGGGGTGATGTTCACCGCAGGACATTCCCCATGCCCTTGCTCGCGAACGCAGCGTCCGTCTCGTCCCCTTCAGGCTTCACGCGCCCCCGCCGGTGGCTGTGGGTGCCCCTCGTGGTGGCGCTGGCGGCGCCCGCCTCGCTGGCGCAGGCCACCCCGCCGCCCGCCCCCGAGGTGGACTTCGTGAAGGAGGCGGAGCGCGCGGAGTCCACCAGCGAGGTGGTGCGCGTGGCGCCGGAGCACCAGACGGCCATCACGGTGCATGGCGCCGAGCGGGTGAGGGTGGATTCCTCCGAGGTGGTGGAGGCGGCGGTGGGGGAGCCCGACCAGGTGGTGGTGCAGGGCCTGCGGCGGGGCCGCGCGCGGCTGCTGGTGTGGCGCGCGGGCACCCGGCCCCTGCTGGTGCGCGTGGAGGTGGGGCCATGAGCGGCCGCGCCCGGCGGGGCATGACGATGCTGGAGGTGTCCGTCGTCCTGGCCATCATCGCCGTGCTCGCGGCCATGTCGTGGACCAGCTACGAGCGGTTCAGCCTGCGCATCGGGCCGCAGAACGCGGCGGCGGAACTGTCCGGCGCGCTGTCCGAGGCGCGCGCCCGGGCCGTGGACCGCCAGGCGGACGTGTGGCTCATCATCTACCCGGACATCAACGCCTCCGGGCAACCCAACCAGGGCTCCGGGGCGTGGTTCCTCGTGGAGGACCGCACGCACGAGTTCAACGACACCAACACCCCGCCCTCCGGCCACCTGCGCTACTCCACCTTCCAGCCTCCCGCGCAAATCCAGCCCGCGCCGGAGCAGGGCGTGCTGGCGGCGTCCATGTACATGGACAGCTACACGAAGCGCAGCGTGCGCTTCGGCGCGAGCGGCACGCTCGCCTGGACCGGCATCTTCGCGGGGCTGACGCCCTCGGGCTGCAGCTTCTGCACCGGCACGCCCCGTCGCGGGGCCATCGTCTTCCGAGGGGACGGCTCGGCGCGCTTCATGGACGGCGCGGGCAACCCCTTCACGCCGGCGGGGGTCGGCACGCTCCAGCGGGCGGTGTCGCTGGGGCTGCTGTCCTCCGACGGCCAGCGCGAGTTCCAGTTCGCAGTCTCCGGTCCGGTTGGTTTCGTCGACTCGAGGTCTCGCTGATGAAGCCCGTCAAAGCCCCCTCCTCCCGCCGCGCGCTCCAGCGCGGCGCCACCCTCCTCGAAGGCATGGCCGCCGCGGCGGTGTTCGCGCTGGGCATCAGCGGCACCTTCGGTGGGCTCATCGTCGCCAGCCAGCAGAACGCGGACGCCCGCCGCCTGGCCCATGCGAGCGCCATCGCCACGCAGGTGCGCGCCGGCCTCCAGAGCCAGGGCCGCGCGCGCCTGCTCGGGCCGACGGGGCCGCTGAGCGCCTCGTACTGCACGACCAGCGACGCGGCCGTGCTCAAGCTGGCCGGCGGGCTGGAGACCTTCATCGGCACGGACGACACCTGCGTGGTGGACCTGGACGCCTACGAGAGCGCCGTGCCCACCGACCTGGACCTCGTGCCGTCCTACGCCCAGGAGGACCGGGACGCCTTCCGCCGCGTCCTCGTCTGGCAGCACACGGAGGAAATCGACACGGTGGCGGTGGTGGTGTCGTTCAAGAGCGCGGGCCAGCGCCGCTTCATCAAGCAGCACGTGGCCCTGTACAACCCGCTCGAGAATGGCGCGGGGGTGGAGCTGTGAGGGCGCTCGCGCGACGGCGGGGCTTCACGCTGCTCGAGGTGCTGATTGGCACCGCCGTCTCCACGGGGGTGCTGCTGGCGGTGGCCGCCACCGTCATTGGCGTCAACGAGGTCTTCCAGGCCCACAACCTCTCCAAGCAGACGGTGGAGGGAAGCCGGGTGGGCATGGACTACCTGAAGCGCACGCTGCGGCTGGCCGGCTACGGGCTGGACCCGGCGCTGGCCTTCGACTTCGGGACCGCGGGGCTGCCGGCGAACACGAAGGACAACCACAGCGTCGACCTGACGACCTGGGGCACCTTCGTCACCGACGACCTGGCCTTCCGCTACCGGGACCCCATGTACGCGCGCCGCGGCTCCCTCGGCACGGACGGCCCGCCGTACACGCTCACCCTGCAGGGGAGCACCCTCGGCCAGGACATGCGCCAGGGACAGACGCTGCTGGTGGCCTGCCAGGGCGGCGTGAAGTTCTTCCTCGGCCAGCTGACCGCCAACGCGTCCTCCACCGCCAACACCGTCAGCCTCACGGTGGACGCGCTCCACCCCGCCCCCACG
>NZ_JABBJJ010000324.1 GCF_012933655.1 Pyxidicoccus fallax
GGTGGGGGCCTGGGGGAGGCCGGCCAGCAGCGCGGCCTCGGCGAGGCTCAGGTGCTCACCAGGCTTGCCGAAGTAGCGCTGGCTCGCGGCCTCCACGCCCATGGCGCCCGCGCCGTAGGGAGCGCGGTTGAGGTACTGCTCCAGCAGGGTGTGCTTGTCCACGGCGCGCTCCAGGCGCAGGGCTTCGAGCATCTCTCCCAGCTTGCCGCGCAGGGTGCGCGGGTGCGGGTGGATGCGCCGCGCGAGCTGCATCGTCAGCGTGGAGGCCCCGGAGACCACGCGCCCGTGGCGCACGGCCTGCGCCAGGGCACGGACCACGGCGCGCGCATCCACGCCGGGGTGCTGGTGGAAGCGCGCGTCCTCCACGGCGATGGTGGCCTGGACCACCAGCGGGGAGATGTCCTCCAGGGCGCGCCAGCGCGAGCGCTCGCCCTCCGCGTTCACCACCTCGCGCAGCAGCCGGCCGCGCGAGTCGTGGATGCGCAGCGAGTCACCCGTGCGCGTGTGGAGGTCTTCCACGGGGTAGGGGTGGAGGGCCACGGCGGCCCACAGCGCCACCGCGCAGGCGATGAGGACGAAGGACAGCACGCCCGTGGCGACCGCGAAGCGACGGAGGATGCGGCGCGGCTTCGGCGGGCGGCGCCGCGCGGCGGCGACCGGAGGAGCCCCGGATGCGACAGCGGGCTTCCCGGCAGGGGCGGCTCCGGACGGCGCTGTGATTCCGGGCGCTACCGAGGCCGGCACCGAGGCTTCAGGTGCCACCCTGGCTTCGAGCATCGCCGAGGCCAACACCGCGGCTTCGGGCGTCACCCTGGTGTCGGACCTCGCCGGGGCCAACACCGCGGCTTCGGGCGTCACCCCGGTGTCGGACCTCGCCGAGGCTTCGTGCGAGGCCGCGACTCCAGGCGCCGCGGTGGATTCGGGCATCACCGGAGCCCAATCAGCTGCCGGACCCTCAGGCGTCTCGGCCCCGGACGTTTCCGGACCCTGGGAGGAAGGCCGGCTCATCGCACCGTGACCTCGTCGATGACGGTGGCACCGGCCACCTCGGGCGCGTACATGGCCTCGGCACCGGCGGCGGGGCGCAGGAACGTCCCTGGCGTCGTGGCGCGAGCGACGTAGCTGAACTCGTACTCCCCCGCGTTCATGTCATCCACGAAGAAGGCCACGCGGTGGTCGCGCATCTCGCTGTAGGACAGCGAGGCGAGCCCGCGCTGGAGCGCCTGGGTCAGCGGCCCCTGCGACACCTTCTCCGTGGTGGCCAGGTTCGTGTTCATCGGCTCCAGGCCGGCGGGCAGCTTGTCGTCGATGGCCACGTAGTTCTGGTGGCTGTCCGCGCGCACCTTCAGCCGCACGCGCACCAGCGAGCCCAGCGGAATGGCCTTCACGTCGACCGGCTCACCCGTGAGCGTCTCGTACGTGCGCTCCACGCGGAAGCCGTCCTCGCGCGCGGCGCGGTTCTTCTCGTTCAGCTCCGCCTCGTACTGTGCGCGGACGCGGAGGAGGGCGGGGCCGGGGCCCCGGTTGGTGAGCGCCACCGCGTGCGTGTGCGCCTCGCCGGCCTTCAGGCCGAGGTCCGCCTCCGTCCGCCGCAGCCGGCGCACGCGCTGGCTCACGACCTCCAGGTCTCCGTCCTTCACCGGACGGCCATCGAGCGTGAGCGACATGCGCGGCGCGCTGCCGGTGTTCATCGACCGCGCCATCCGCGCCACGCCCATGATGCCGAAGACGTTCTCCTGCGTGTTGCCCCACATCCCGTACCGCTGGCGCTTGAGCAGGCCCGTCAGCAGCTTGTTCCCCATTCCCGCCGCCGCCCCACCGCCAGAGGCGAAGGCCAGCAGCGAGGTGGCATGCGTGCGCAGCGGCGAGTCCATGGACCAGCCTCCATGGGGTTTCCCGTCGAACCACGCCTCCTGCTCCGACTTCTTCGCCGCCGCCTCCACCTCCGCGAGAATCGGCTGGAGCAGGCTCTGGTCCTGCCCCTTCATCTCGCTCACGGCGACGGCGAGGAAGGCCATGCCGAACGGGGTGAGCTTCGCCTTCTCGCGCCACAGGGTGGACACGTACGCGGGCTGCGGCCGGCCCAGGCGGCCCAGCGTCATCACGAAGTAGGCCCGCGTGTCCGCGTCCGCCATGCCGCCGTGGGGAATGCTCTCGGTGATGTTGCCGTCGCGCAGCCGCAGCTCCAGGTAGTCCCCCATGCGCTTCAGGGCTTCATCCGGCACGTCGTAGCCGCGCTGCTTGCCCTCGATGAGCGCGGTGAGGCCGAAGGCCGTGGCGAAGGCGTGCGGCTCCGTGCCGCCGGGCCAGTAGGACAGTCCCCCCGCCGTGGTCTGGAAGGAGAGGATGCGCTTGATGCCGGCCTCGGAGAACTTCTTCAGGTCGGCCTCGTTCACCGTGACGCCCATCTCCGGCAGCAGGTCCTTGAGCACCACCAGTGGGTACGCCGTGCTGGTGGTCTGCTCGATGCAGCCGTTCGGATAGTCCATGAGGTAGCCCACCGCGTCCTTCAGCTCGCTGAGCGCGGTGCCGGACACCGTCACCTCCAGCTCCACGCTGCCCGGCTGGCGGTCCGCCGGCAGCGCCAGCTCCAGGCGCTGCTCTCCGGACACCTGCGCGCTGGACACGAGGACGCGGCGCGAGCCCGGGTTGAGCACCGGAAGCGTCACCTCCACCGAGTCCGTCGCCTCACCCATGCGCGCGGCGAAGCGCACCTTCGCGGGGCCACGGCTGGCCACCTTCACCGGGAAGCTGAAGGACGCGGACTCGCCCGGCTTCACGGTCTGCGCGGGTGGCGTGAGGACGGTGCCCTTCTGGAGCTCCAGCCCGTCGAAGGACGCGGTGAGCTGGACGGGGCCGGCCTCCGCCTGGCCGTTGAAGGCGAGCGCCTCCACCCGGAGCGTGTCGCCGGGGTACGCGAAGCGCGGCAGCACGGGCTGGAGCATCAGCGGCTTCTTCACCACCAGCGCCCCCTCCGCCGAGCCCGCGCGGCCCGCCTCGTCCACCACCACCGCCATGACGCGGTAGCGGGTGAGGTTGTCCGGCAGCTTCACGCTCACCGAGGCCTTGCCGTCCGCGCCCACCGCGACGCGCGGGTTCCAGTACGCGGTGCTCTGGAAGAGGGTGCGCAGGTCGGCGGGGAAGTCACCCAGGGCGAAACCCTCGCCGCCGTCGCCGCCGGGGAAGAGCGCCTCATGGCGCTGACGGCGGGCATGGGGAAGGTCCAACCGGCTCTCCGCGGTGCGCACGCCCAGCGGCCGGGCCGCGTAGAGCGCCGGCACCGGGTCCGGCGTGCGGTAGCCGGTGAGGCCCAGCACGGCCTCGTCCACCACCATCACCGTGGCCTGCCCGGAGGCGGGCCGGCCCGCGCTGTCTCGCACCGTCACGTCCACGCGCACCGTGCCACCGGGCCGTGCCACCGGCTTCTCCGGGGCGACGGCCACCGCGAGGCGCTGGTTCGTCGGCTCGACGTGGAGCTGCACGTAGCCGAGCTTGAAGGCGGGCGCGCCCGTCTCGAAGCCGGTGGCGTCCTTCTCCGTGTGGATGCGGCCGCGCAGCAGCACCACCGAGACGAACACGTTGGGCACGTGCGCGTCGGTGAGCGGAATCTCCAGCGTGGGCGTGTCGCCGTGAATCTCGAAGAGGCGGTGCTCCAGCACGCCGCCGCGCTCCACGGTGAGCAGCCCGCGCGCCTCGGGGAAGGGTGTCTGCACCACGAGCTTCGCCGTCTCGCCGGGGAGGTAGCGCGCCTTGTCCGCCACCACCTGGATGCGGTCCTGGTCGAAGCGCGGCCACGCCACCGTGTTGTCGCCGGACGCGGACACGCGGAAGCCCGCCTGCACCAGCCGCTGCGCCGTGTCCTGCGCCCACGCGCGCACCTGATACGCGCCCGCCCCGGGCACGGTGAGCCGGCAGGTGACGGCTGTCTTCTCCGTGGTGACGAGGCACTGGCCCGCCTCCACCTTCTCCTCGCGGTTGACGAGCTGCGCGTGGCCGCCGCTCACCCGCGCGTAGGTATGGGTGTCCACGCGCTCCAACTGCGCGCGCACCTTCACGCCCTCCTGCACGGAGCCGTCCGGCTTGAGGGCGATGACGGGCACCTCCAGCACCTGGCCCGCGCGCACCACGGCCTGCGCCGGGGGCAGCACGCCCACGTAGAAGGCGGCGGGGTGCACCACGCGGGAGAGGCGGCCGGCGTAGGCCTGCCGGTCCACGTCGGTGACGCTCGCCTCCACGGTGTAGCGCTGGGGGCCGGCGTAGGACGGGTGGTCCGCCTTGAACTGGACGCGGGCGCGGCCCTGGCCGTCCAGGCGCTCGTCCGCGCTGGTGACGAGCGTCGTGCCCGAGCCGTCCTCCGGCAGCCCGAAGGCGTACTGGGCGAAGCCGGCGGGCGCGAAGGGCTCACGCGCCTTCCACACCTGGTAGCGCACCTCACGGCCGGACAGCTCGCCGCCGTGCAGGTAGCGCGCTTCGACCACCGCCTCCACGTCCGCGCCCAGGGGCCACTCCTTCGCGGCGCTGGACACCTTCACCTCGAAGGTGGGCACGCGGTACTCCTCCACGCGGAAGGTGTGGCCGGCGGAGCGCTCGCCATGGGTGAGGCGCAGCGAGTACTCGCCCACGGCCGCGCCCGTCTTCAGCTTCAGGTCCACGTCCGCCGCGCCGAAGGTGTCGAGCGTGAGCGTCGTGTCCAGCACGCCCTGGCCGCGCGGGTCCTGCACGCGCACCTGGACCTCGCGCTGGCGCTTCGGCAGACGGCCAGCGTCCTTCACCAGGGCCTTGATGTGCACCGTCTCCTCCGGGCGGTACACGCCCCGGTCGGTGAAGACGAGCGAGGCGAGCCGCTCGGCGCCCTTCACCTCGCCGGTGAGGCCGAACTGCCAGGCCGAGGACATGCGCTCCTCGTCCACCTCCGCGATCAGCCGGTCCTCGTCCTTGCGCGCGGAGAGGAAGACGCGCCGCTCCAGGCCGCTGGCGGTCGCCACGCCCGGAGCGCGCAGCAGGGCGACGCCGTCCGCCCCCGTCTCCGCGGAGGCGAGCTTCGCGCCGGCCTCGTCGAGCAGCACCACCTGCCCCTGGGCCACGGGCGTCGCGTCGCTCAGGCGCGTGAGCCACACGAGGATGCCGCCTTCATGCACCTTGGCGGTGAGGCCCAGGCCGGAGAGCTGGAGCAGCACCGCGTCCCGCGACGGCTCCTGGCCGGCCTCGCTGCCGCGGCCCGTCGCGTTCAGCTCCAGGCAGTACAGGCCGGGCTTGCCGCTCTCCAGGGAGACCTCCAGCGGCTCCAGCGCGTTGAGCGCCTTGGGGCGGGGCGCGCCCACGTCCCGGGCGGGACCCATGGGGGCGCCGTAGTCCTCGCACGAGGCCTGGCGCTCCATCGTGTAGGCCTTCACGAAGGCGTCGGGCGCGGTGATGCGGCGCGCCTGGGCCTTCACGGAGGCGAGATTGCGTCCCTGGAAGGGGAGGCGGGCGCCGGGCAGCTCCAGCGTCAGGTGCCGCGCGGGAAGCTGGAGCAGGGGCGGCAGGTCCTGCGCCTTGAACGTCCACGTCGGGCCGCCCTCCAGCGGGTTGCCCAGGACGTCCTCGAGGCCGGGCGTGAGGGAGGCGCGGTACTTCTGGCCGGGGGTGAGCCGCATCGTCACCCGCGCTTCGCGGCCCCAGCCGGAGACGTCCAGGGACTCGGGCGCGGGCTCGACGGTGAAGTGGGCGCGGAGCTCGTCGGCGTCCACGGGGTTGTTGAACGTCAGCATCCACTCCGCGGCGAGGGGCGCGCGCTGCGGGTCCTCACCGGTGCTCAGCGATTGGCCGTCCAGCGTGAGGCGGCGGTTGACGGTGAGCGTCTGCATCTCGTCCGCGGGTTCCTTGGCGGCCGTGTCGCTGAAGGTCGGGTAGACGAGCCGCACGGTGCCGCCGTGCGCGGGCGGACGGGGGAAGCGCAGCGCGAGGACGTGCTTCGGGTCCACCGTCACGCTGGACGGGGCTTCGCCTTCGGCCACCGCGGTGACCTTCACGGGAAGGGACTTGCCATCCGAGTCCTCGGCCTTGAAGTGCTTGCCCAGGGCCTTGGGGGAGACGGGCTGGTCGTAGAGCGCGAGCAGCGGTCCGTTGCCGACCTCGTGGGTGAAGTCGTTGAGGAAGGCGATGAAGCGGGGCCGGCCGGGGAGGACGGGCCATGCGGCCACCTTGCCGGCGACCTGGAAGAAGGGCACCTGGAAGGAGTCCTCCCACGGGGACGCGAGCACCGTGCCCGCGTCATCCGCGGCGGTGGCCTTCTCCACGCGCACCGTCACGGGGTGGCCCCAGCCCAGCGCGCCCGGTGACGGGGTGAAGACATGCTCCGTGGGGGAGCGCCAGGACCACGTGCCCTGCTGCGGCGGCTCGAGGGTGACGGCCACGGACTTCGCTTCCACGGGGACGCTGAAGGTGAGCACCAGCTCGCAGCCGGCCTTCTCACAGGGGCCGCGCAAGACGGTGAAGTCCTCGGCGTCCTCCGCTTCCGTGGGCTCGGGCTCGGTGGGCTCGGGCTCGGGAGAGGGAAGGGGAGGAGGCTCCACGGGTGGAGGCAGGCTCACCGGGGCAACGCTCTCCGCGACCTGGGGCGCCGGGGTGTTGCCGGGGCTTCCCGGTGGGGTGGTGCTCGCGGGCTCGGTAGTGCGCTGGCAGGCCGCGAAGACAAGGGTGGTGAGAACCCACCCGAGTACCGGATGGAGACGGGGTGAGGACATGACGGGCTCCTGGGAGGAGGCGGACGAAGTCGAGGGCTGGTCCGGAGCCCCAGAGCAACCGCCGTACCAGGGGTGAAGTGCCTCGAAAGCGCCGGTTGCGCAGGTGGCCAGCCACGGCCACCGTGCGCGTGCGTCCTCCCAACCACGTGGTGCGTGTCCGCGCGACCACGGAACTCACGTTGTCAGCGGCGACCCACGCCTTCAGGTCAGGTCTCAGGCCGACCCGGCGTAGGGGGGGAGAACGAGGCGCCCACCTCCGGGTAGGCTGAGCCCATGCTCCGCAAGTTCGGGACTCTCGCGCTCGTGTTCTTCTGGGCCCTCTTCACGTTGGGGGCGGACGTGCTCATCCTCCAGGACCCGGCCCGCGACCTCCTGGCGCTCGGCTGGCCGAGCGTGACGGGCACCATCACCCACAGCTCGGTCAGGGAGTTGCGCGGCAAGGGCACCACGTACCACCTGGACGTCCGCTACACCTACGACGTCGGCGGGCAGCACTTCCAGGGAGTGCGTTACCGCCACTTCAATCGAGGTCTCCCCGACCGGGGCGAGGTGGAGGAGCGGGCGCGGCGCTATGCGGTGGGCACCGAGGTACCGGTGTTTCACTCCCCTGGGGACCCGTCTCGCGCCGTGCTGGAGCCCGGAGTCACCGGAGGCGACCTCTTCATGCTGATGGTCCTCCTGCCCTTCAACCTGGTGCTGGTGGGAATCACGCTCTCCCCCTTGAGGCGGAAGGCGCCCGGCGGCACGGTGAGCCCCGAGCAACGAGCGGGACGCCTGTACGTGACGCTCGATGACACGTCCCCCGTGGTCGCGGGCGCCTATGGCGCGGGCTACACCACCCTGGCGTGCATCGTCCTGGTGGGCATTCCCACGAGGTTCCACCCGTCCCTGCCCTTGGTCGCGCTGGCGTGGGCCGCCATCCTGCTCGTGAGCCTCTTCGCCGCGGGGTGGAAGCGCTCGCGGCTGGCTTCCGGCCACTACGAGCTCGTGGTGGACCCGCGCGCGCGCCGCCTGTCCCTGCCCGCCATCCTCGACCGCAAGGAGCGGCGGGACGTGGCCTGGGACGACATCCGGGACATCACCGTGGAGACCCACACGCAGACGTCGAGCAGGGGAGGCACCCAGACGAGCTACCGCCCCACCCTGGTGCTCGCCGCGGGCGACCCCGAGCGGCGCCAGGAGGCCCTTGTCGACTGGGCCGATGCGGACCGGGCGGCGGCGCTGGCGGACTGGCTGCGCGCCCGGCTGAAGCCCCGGGGGCGCGACGCGGACGCCTCGCTGTCCGCCTGAGAGGATGCCCGTGAGCATGCGAGCAGCCTTCACGCTGCGGGATGCCAGCGGAAACATGTTCGTCATCGCGGAGGGGTCCCCGGCCGCGCTCTAGGGGCCGGGGACCGCCCGCGCTCTACCAGGTCTTCGCCGCCGCGAGCGCCTCGTCGAAACCCAGGCCGTTGACCCGCATCACCGCGAGCCAGTTGATGGGCCCCACGACGTCGAAGACGAGCCCCTTGCCACCGGTGGCTTCGACGATGCCGGCTCCGGCCGTGTTGCCCGTGCCGACACCGTAGACGATGCCCGTTCCCGAGAGCTCCACGCTCGAGAGGCCCGAGCCGAAGGTGTTGTCTCCCACGGACGCCGCCACGTGGTACCGGCCATCGGGAACCTGGAGCCGGAACTTCGCTCCGGTCGTCAGCACGTAGCTGGCGAGGCGCGGATCGCTGGTGCCGTTGCGGTCGCCTCGGGTCTGGAGACCGGCCGCGTCCTGCCAGCCCCAACCGCGAGCCGCGTCGAAGGCGGAGTCGTCGGCCACCGCCCAGCCCGTCACCATCGGTGGTCCAGGAGGCTGGAAGTTCAAGGCGATGAGCTCTCGAGTCGCGTTCGGAATGACCTCGAGCGCCGCCTGGGCCTCGACCGTCCCGACCTTCGCGCGGAGGGTCGTTGTTCCCTCCGTGAGTCCCCGGACCGTGCCGCTGGTCACCGTGGCGATGGACGGAGTGTCGGAGCTCCAGGTTGCCTCGCAGGTGACGTCGCGCGTGAAGACGTCGGAGCCGCGGTGGTAGGAGCCGACGGCCGTGAAGCCCGCCGACTTCCCGCGGACCATCTTGAGCGTCGTCGACGGCTGAATCGTCAACGCGTCGAGCACGACGTCGCCCGCCATCTTCACCACTTCGAGTTCCAGGGCTCCGACCAGCCCGCGCCGGGTGAGCGGGTCGGTGTAGCTCGCCTGCAACCGGGCCCGGCCCGGCTGGATGGCCCGGAAGGTGCCGTCCGCGTCGACGGTCGCCACCTGAGGATCGAGCGAGCTGAACGTGACCTCCGAGGTGGCGACGACCGAGGTCCCGTCCTGGAACACCGCCGTCACCCGCAGCTTGCCGGTCGAGCTCGCCTCGACCGTCGCATTGGGCGCCGTCACGTCGATCCGCCGCAACAGGCGCGCGGGTCTCGAATCGAGCCGGTAGACGAAGACGTTGGTGTCGACGGTATTGACCACCACGAAGACATTCAGGCCGGGCACGTAGCGGAACCGCCCGTAGGTCCCGTTCAGGTTGGCCGGTCCGGGCACCACCGTGCCCAGCGCCGCATGCTTCGTCCAGACGCGGGTGCCGAGGTCCAGCGTGTAGATGTCCCCGCCGCCCTTCCACGCCACGATGCGGTCGGTCACCGGGTCGTAGTCGACGCCGGGATTGCCCCCGTCTTCGATTTCCCGAGCGCCCGTGGTCGCGAGCCGCGTGCGCTTCGGCACGAACTTCCCCAGCGCGTCGATGGTCCAGGTGTCGGTGGAGCCCTGACCGACCTCGACGTACAGCTTGCGCCGGGGATCGACGACCGCGTTCTTGTAATAGCCGAGCTGGTCCGTATCGCCGCGAATCGTCCACTTGCCGGTGGCGGGATTCCAGACCGACATCGCACCTGCTCCGGGGTGGTACCAGAGGACGCGGGTGCCGGGGTCGTAGGCGCTATTGGCGCCGGTGCGCCCGCCGCTGGGCTTCGGAAGGTCGGGGTGACTCTCCCAGCGGTGGGTGTCGAGGTTGAGCGTGGTCTGGGGCATGCCCTCCCAGCCAATCGCGAGGAACCGGTCGAAGGGCGGAGGCAGGTATTCGAGCCCATCGTAGGTGTGGATGGCGCAGTTGACCCCCAGCGCCGGGTCGGGACACTCCTCTCCGGATTTGACGGGATCCGGGTCGGTCAGGCGCACCCACGCGCCGGTGCGCAGGTCAAAGCCGTAGATTTCGTTACCGAAGTAGCCGTTGTGGCCGCCGCCGGTGATGTAGAGCCGCTCGCGCTGGGTATCGAGGGCACCGCTCGCCCAGTCGTTCATGATGCCGCTGATACCCTCGCCCCATCCGAGCCACGGATACGTCGCGGGGCTCAGGGCCGAGGCCCTCAGGTTCGAATTCGGGAACTCGTACCAGTGCCCCGGCGCGAGCCTCGAGAGCGCATCCGGCTGTGCATTCGGGATGGTCACCGTCACCGGATTCGACGGGAGACTCTCTCCCCCTTCGTCGTTGAGGGCGGTGACGGTGTACGTGTACGTCTCGCCCGGGACGACCGGGCGGTGGGCGAAGGACGACCGGATGACCTGCCCGACCTGCGCGGGGCCCCGCAGCACGCGGTAGCGTTTGACCGAGGCCGTCGGCGAAGGCGCCCACGTCAGCGAGACCTCGAAGGAGGAGACGCTCGCCACGGTGAGGTTCGTCGGTGCGTCGGGGCGCGGGAGCCTCGTCTCACCGCACGCGACGACACCGGCGTCGGAGCCCGCGTCAGACCCCGTGGGAACTCCCGCGTCAGACCCTGCATCGGGTTTGCCGCCATCCGCATCGGTGTCCGTGTCGGAGCAGCCTGCTGAGCCCAGAATCAACACACTGACGGCAAGGATGCGAATGAGCGGGGGGAGGAGCATGTGCGGACTATAGGCCGAGATTTCGTCCGCATGGTCGCAGGTGTCACCGTATTACCGAGGCATCCACTCCGAGGGCGGCACGGACAGTCGAAACCCAGTCCACCAATTCTTCGCGCCTAAGGGACTGGGAAAACAGGGCGTGCAACTCGGCGAGGCCGGCGCGCTCGAGGATCCGCTTCTCGTTGAGGACCCAGGTGCGTTGTCCGGCGAGCACGGCGTGGGCATGTTCGATGGCCGCCTTCGCCGCCTGTCCCATCGCACCGACGACATCGCCCCGCGCGGCCCGCATCCGCGCGTGCTCGAGGCTGAACGCGCAGGAGAACCGCCACCGGGACTGCGCGGTCACCGCCAGGGGCTCCGGATAGCTGGCCCTCCGCGGGAGCGAACCGTGGAGGACACGGCCCCACGCGAGCTCCGCGCGCAGCATGTACGTGGGACACCCCGCGAGATATCCGAGGAGCGCATCGACTTCGAAGTGGCCGGTCTCGGCGCGGTCGCTCCAGTACTCGACGACATCGAGGTCCCGGAGGAGCACGTCGACCTTGGTGCCATCGATGACCAGCCATGCGCCGCCATTCATGAGGCGCCCCCAGGAGCCGGGAGGGTGCACCGTCCCTCTCTGGCTCAGCCGGGTCGTGTCCAGCGTGCCTCGGTAGTAGACGCCGAGGTCCCAGTCGCTGCGGGCGTCCACACCGCCTTCCGCTCGGGAGCCCCCGAGCGCCACGGCGCACGCACCGGGCATGGCGATGAGCGACTCGACGAGTTCCTGGATGGGAGCGGGTAGGGAGACAGGGTCGCGCGAGCTCATGGTCTTGAGCCTACTCCGCTCTCGACTTCCAATGACTTGCTCAGACAGTCCGGACCGGACCGTCACCACCCGCGTGGCGCTTTCCGACGTGTGCGGCAGCTCGTGGGGCGACTGCCCCTGGTAGTGGGAATCCACAGGGTGTCGAGGCCGTCCGGGTCGGGCTTCGCCCGCGAGTAACACGGCTACAGGTGCCTGGTGTTGAGAGGGAACTCGCTCCCGAGTCCCCTGCCAGGAAACAGCCATGCGTGCGCTACTGCTCCACCCGGAGTTCCGTTCGGCGTCCTTCTGGAATTATCGCGAGACCTGCGGCCTGCTCGATGCGCGGTACCCCGCGGCACCGCTCGGGCTCTGTACGGTGGCGGCGTTGCTGCCCCGGGACTGGGAGCTCCGGCTGGTGGACCGCAATGTCGAGCCGCTCGACGATGCCACGCTCGCCTGGGCCGACCTCGTCCTGATTGGCGCCATGCTGCCGCAGCAGCGGGACTGCCTGGACCTCATCCAGCGGGCGAGGGCCCTGGGCAAGCGCGTCGTCGTCGGCGGACCGGACCCCACCAGCAGCCCTCATCTCTATGGCGAGGCCCATCACCTCGTGCTCGGTGAGGGCGAGGTCACTCTTCCTGCGTTCCTGGCGGACCTCGCGCGGGGGGAGGCGAAGCAGGTGTACCAGGACGGGGCCAAGGCAGATATGTCCCGCTCGCCCGTCCCCCGCTTCGACCTGCTGCGGCTGGACCTCTACAACCACGTCGGCATCCAGTTCTGCCGGGGCTGCCCGTTCAACTGCGAGTTCTGCGACATCATCGAGCTGTACGGCCGCAGGCCCCGGGCGAAGACGCCCGAGCAGATGCTCCAGGAGCTGCAGACGCTCCATGACCTCGGCTACCGGGGCCATGTCGACCTGGTCGACGACAACTTCATCGGCAACAAGAAGCTCGTGAAGGAATTGCTGCCGAAGCTGAAGACGTGGCTGGAGGAGCGGAGCTGGCCCTTCGAGTTCACCACGGAGGCCTCCATCAACCTGGCGGATGACCCGGTGCTGATGGAGATGATGCGGGACGTGGGCTTCTTCGCCATCTTCGTGGGCATCGAGAGCCCGGACGAGAAGACGCTGACCGCGATGCAGAAGAGGCAGAACACCCGGCGACCCATCATTGAAAGCATCCAGAAGATCTACGCGCACGGCATGTTCGTGAACGCCGGCTTCATCATCGGCTTCGACAGCGAGCAGGGCAGCGTCTCACGAGGCATCATCGACTGCATCGAGGACGCCGCCATCCCCGCGAGCATGGTGGGCCTGCTCTACGCGCTGCCCAACACACAGCTCACCCGCAGGCTCACCGCGGAGGGACGGCTCCACGAGAACCACGACATCCAGCCGGACGGCGAGAGCGACCAGTGCACGGCCGGCATCAACTTCGTGCCGCGCCGGCCCCGCGCGAACATTCTCGGCGACTACCTGAAGGTGGTGGAGACCGTCTACGCCCCGGATAAGTACTTCGCGCGCGTCCTGCGGGCGGGGAAGTGGCTGGACTCGCGCCACCGCCGCTACAAGCCCTCGCTGGCGCGGCAGCTGAAGGAGCTGCGCGGCTTCGCGCGGCTGGCGGGGAAGATGAGCGCCCGGAAGGCCACGCGGTGGCTCTTCTGGAAGACGCTGCTGCAAGCGTTGGTGTCCAATCCCGGCTCCATCCGGTACACGGTGTCGCTGATGGCGCTGTACCTGCACTTCGGCTCGTTCTCCCAATTCGTCTCGACGAAGATTCGCCAGGCCATCGACTCGGAGCAGCGCAGCCCCTCGCGCGTCGCCAGCGCGGCCTGAGCGGCGTTCCAGCCTCGGGTGAAAACTCCATTGACCAGCACTCTCTGCATGTTGCGTAGGCGCCTACGGATGAGAGGGTTTGATGACCATGGATTACGTGCGAACGAAAGCGGGCGCGGCACTCGGTGCACGTCTGCGCCGGCTTTCCGAGCGGATCGACAATGACGCGGCGCGCGCCTACGCGGCCCAGGGGGTGGAGTTCGAGCAGCTCTGGTTCGGCGTGTTGAACCAGCTTGCGTTGAACGGGCCCATGATCGTCGGGGCCTTGGCCGAGGCGCTGGGCATCACCCATGTCTCCGTCAGCCAGACGCGTGTCTCACTGGAAAGGGCGGGCCTCATCCGGCAGGAGCCGGACGCCTCGGACGCCCGTCGGCGCCTGTTGTCCTTGATGCCCTTGCTCGATTGGAGGCGGCATTGGAGCGGCAGTCCCTCTTCGAGCGAATCACCGCCGCTGACGAGGCCAGGGGCAGGCGATGAGGTGGTCGAGACGCGAGCTCCTGGGCGCCTCGCTGATGCTCGCCTGCGTTCCACGGTCCGAGCCTCCGGTGCCATCGGCCATACCGGTTGCCGCGCCCGGAGACTGGCTGGAGAGATGGCTCGCCGCGTTCAAGGAGGAGGCTCGGGGAAGGAGGGTGCGGCACGCCGCGTGAGGCTCCTGGCGTGAGCGCGCCCGTGCCCGCTCCGGCAAGGGCGAGCGCCAGCAGGTACAGCAGGGCCAGGCGCACGGAGCGGGGACGGTACCGCGTGGCCCCGTCCCATCCCAGCGGAGGCTTCAATTTCAATAAATCCGGGAATACTCCGTGGCGCGGAGGGGGCTGCTGAAGGCAAGCGAGCACCTGGGCCAGGATGTCCTTGGCAATCGCTGACATCCTTTCTGGAATGACCTGCCAGGGAGGGTGGTGGGGGGCG
>NZ_JABBJJ010000325.1 GCF_012933655.1 Pyxidicoccus fallax
AGCTGTGTATAAGAGACAGGTGTAGAGCCTGTCATTGCCCGCCGACGCATCATGCCCCTGCTGCTGCAGGGCGAAGCGGTCCCGGTCCCGCTGGCGGATGTCCTCCTCCACCTCGGCCACGCGCTCCGGCGGCAGGCCCAGGCCCACCAGCGCCGCGCGGCCGAAGGCGATGGCGCTCTCGAACGTCTCGCGCATCTGGAAGTGCGCGCCCTTCTCCAGCAATTCCAGCGCGTGCCCGCGGTCGTACGCGCGCACGTACAGCTTCGTCAGCGGGAAGGACGTCCGGCACAGCTCCACGATGTGGCTGGCGGTCTCCTTGCGCTCCACGCACACGCAGAGGAGGGTGGCCCGCTCCGCGCCCGCCGCGCGCAGCACGTCCAGGCGCGTGCCGTCGCCGTAGTAGACCTTGAAGCCGAAGCGCTCGGCGGCTTCTATCATCTCCACGTCGTTCTCGATGGTGGTGACGTCCACGCCCTCGGCCAGCAGCAGCTGGCTGACGATCTGGCCGAAGCGCCCGAAGCCGACGATGAGCACCGAGCCGCGCACGCCGTCGAAGCGCACCTCGCGCTCGGGCTTCTTCTCCCGCGAGCCCGCGAGCCGGGGCGCGAGCGCGGCCAGCAGGGGAGTCACGGCCATGGTGAGCGTCACCAGCGCGACGAGCAGCGTGGCCTGCTCCTGCTGCATCACCCCGGCGGCCACCGCGGTGGAGAAGAGGACGAAGCCGAACTCGCCGCCCTGGGGCAGCAGCAGCGCGGTGCGAATGGCCACGTCGTGCCCGTTGCGCATCACCCGCAGCAGCCCGTACACCACGCCTACCTTGATGAGGGTGAGCGTCACCAGCGCGCCCAGCAGCAGGGCCCAGTGGCGCGCGATGATGTTCAGGTCCACCGTCATCCCGACGGAGATGAAGAACAGGCCGAGCAACAGTCCGCGGAAGGGCTCGATGTCCGCCTCCAGCTCGTGCCGGTAGCTCGACTCGGCGAGCAGCACGCCCGCGAGGAACGCGCCGAGCGCGGAGGACAGCCCCACGTACGTCATCAGCGTGGCCGCCGCGATGACGACGAGCAGGGCGGCGGCCGTCATCACCTCGTGGGCACCCGCGCTCGCCAGCACGCGGAAGAAGGGGCTGAGGAGGTAGCGGCCCGTGAGCACCACCACGGCCACCGCGCCCAGCATCTTCGCCGAGGACAGCCACACCGGGTCCCCGCCGGACGAGTCCTGCGGGGACAGCAGCGCCACCAGCGCCAGCAGCGGCACGATGGCCAGGTCCTGCAGCAGGAGGATGGCGAAGGCCTTCTGTCCGTGCGGCTGCTGCACCTCGCCGCGCTCGCCCAGCAGCTGCATGACGAGCGCGGTGGAGGACAGCGCGAGCCCCAACCCCGCGATGAGCGCCGCCCGCCACGGCCGGTCCACGACGAGCAGCGGGTACAGCATGGTGAGCAGCCCGCAGAGGACGACCTGCGCGGTGCCGAGCACGAAGATGTCCCGGCGCATGGCCCACAGCCGGGTGAGGTTCAGCTCCAGCCCGATGATGAAGAGGAAGAGCACGACGCCCAGCTCGGCGATGTGCAGCGTCGACGCGGAGTCGGTGAAGAGGCCGAGCCCGAAGGGGCCGATGACGAGCCCCGCGGCGAGGTAGCCGAGGATGGAGCCCAGGCGTAGCTTCCGGAAGAGGGGCACGGCGACCACGGCCGCGCCCAGGAAGATGAGCGCCTGCACGTACACGGGAGCCTGGGGGCTGGCGGACATGGGAGTCCCTGGGAAGTCGGCTGCCGGGCCTGCCTAGCGCAGGCGCGTGCCCCCACGCCAGGGGTTCCGGGATACAAGGGCGCTCCCTTTACGCATTCGAGGCAGAGAGATGGACTTCGCCGCGCTCCCGCTCGCACCGCCCCTGCTCCAGGTCCTGGAGGAGCTGGAGTTCAAGATTGCCACGCCCATCCAGGCCCGGAGCATCCCCGTGCTGCTGAAGGGCAGGGACCTCGTGGGCCAGGCCCAGACGGGGAGTGGAAAGACGGCGGCCTTCACGCTGCCCATCCTCCAGAAGGTGCGCCTCCAGCAGCGGCAGGTGCAGGCGCTGGTGCTCTGCCCGACGCGCGAGCTGTGCGCCCAGGTGGCCGGGGAGATGCGGAAGCTCGCCCGCCGGCTGCCCGGGCTCCAGGTGCTGGTGCTCGCGGGAGGACAGCCCATCCGTCCGCAGGTGAACGCGCTGGAGAAGGGCGCGCACATCGCCGTGGGGACGCCGGGGCGCGTGTTGGACCTGCTGGACCGCGAGGTGCTGGACACGCGCCAGCTGGGCACGGTGGTGCTGGACGAGGCGGACCGGATGCTGGACATGGGCTTCCGCGAGGACATGGAGCGCATCCTCTCGGCGACGCCGCCCCGGCGGCAGACGGTGCTCTTCTCCGCGACCTTCCCGCCGGACATCGAGGCGCTCAGCCGCACGTTCCAGAAGGACCCCGAGCGCGTGACGGTGGAGGAGGAGGCCCGCGAGACGCCGGCCATCCAGCAGCTCCGCTACGACTGCGCGCCCGAGGAGAAGCCGGCGCTCCTCCTGCGCGTCCTGCGGCACCTCCAGCCCGCCTCCGCCATCGTCTTCTGCAACCACAAGGCGGGGGTGATGGAGCTGAAGAAGGCCCTCTCCGATGTGGGCGTGAGCGTGGACGGCTTGCAGGGAGACCTGGAGCAGTTCGAGCGGGACAGGGTGATGGCGAAGTTCCGCAACGGGAGCACGCGCATCCTCATCGCCACGGACGTGGCGGGGCGGGGCATCGACGTGGAGGCGCTGGACGCCGTCATCAACTTCGACCTGCCCCAGCAGCCGGAGCCGTACGTGCACCGCATCGGCCGCACGGGCAGGGCGGGGCGCACGGGCGTGGCCGTCGCGCTCGTCACGCCGCGCGACGGGCGCAAGCTGGAGGACATCGAGCTCACCACCGGCGTGAAGCTGGAGCGCGGGGACGTGGAGGCGCTGCCCTCGGCGGACCCGCGCGGCGCGGTGAAGCTCGACTCGCCTTGGGAGACGCTGAGCATCTCCGCGGGCCGCAAGGACAAGATGCGGCCGGGGGACATCCTCGGCGCGCTGACGGGAGAGGCGGGCGGGCTGAGCGCCTCCGACGTGGGCAAGATTGAAATCCAGGACCGGCTCGCCTACGTCGCCGTCGCCCGCCGCGTGGCGCGCGCGGCGTTCCAGGCGCTGAGCGAGGGGCGCATCAAGGGGCGCCGGTACCGCATCGAGCGCGTGCGGTAGGCGTCCTTCAGCCCGCCTCGCGGGTCGCCGGGGGCTCCTCGCTGCGGTCGATGAAGACGTCCACCACGGCGGCGTGCCTGGCTGCTTCCCACCCCTCGGCGCCCGCTTGCTAGTCCATCTGCTCCAGGACGGTGAGGACGTCATCGGGGCGGGTGCGCGTCAGCAGGAAGGTGGAGATTTCGACCAGGCTCCCGCCGTAGCTCATGGTGCGGTGGATGACGATGTCCTCGAAGCCGTCGCCGTTGAAGTCGCCCACGGCCCACGGCTCCAGTTGCCCGCGCTCGTATTCGCCCGTGATGCGGACCTCTCCCGGACGCTCGGGGTCCGGCTCGAAGCGCAGCTTCGGGGCGAACGCGGCCCAGCTCTGCCCCGCGCCGTCCGGTGCCGCGCTGTCGTGGTAGGAGGTCGGCGGTGCCATCGCCGAGGGAAGCACCGTGCCGGGGGCCTTCGTGGAGAGGACATTCCGGACGTAGCTCACCCGCGAGGGCCGCGCGGTGGTGAGCCGCTTCATCGTCCAGCAGCGCTGGCGCTGGGATAGGGCGGGACCGATGTCGATCTGCTTCATGTCCTCGAGGTCAGCCCACTCCACGCCGTCCAGCTCGGTGCACCGGTCGATGTCGCGATCCCTCCTGCCGGGCAGGCTCCCCTCGCGCAGCCCGATGGAGTAGCTCCAGCTCCTGCTCAGGGCCGCGGAGGCCTCCGAAGGGTCGGAGATGCCCAGCCACCGGTAGAGCACCTTCACCGGCAGGGCGTCCCCCTTCTGGCAGAGCCCCCGGTTGTGCGCGATGGCCTTCGCCACGCGCGAGCCGGCGTCGAGCTCCGCGGGAGCCTCGTCGAGAACCTGGCGGCACACCTCCGGCTGACCGGCGCGCAGCGCGGCCAGGCCCAGGTCGGACACGAGCCAGCCCCGGTCCGTGGCGTCCAGCGCGCTCCAGCAGGTTTCCTTCGTTCGCCGCAGGGTCTCCACGGCCTCGGAGAACCGGCCCTCGCGGTAGAGCTTCTCGGCGCTCCGGCGGCGCTTCGTGACCTCCGCCTTGGAGCAGGACGCGGCGCCGGCCGGAGGCTCCGCCGCCAGGGCCGGCGCGAAGGGCCCCGCCACCATGAGCGCCAGCGCGCAGCCGCGCAGCCACCGGTTCATCCCCTCCCCATGCATCGTCGTCTCCAGCCCTCCGCGGGGCGCTCCAGAATCGAGTGTGTAATATTTCACGGGCACTTGAATGCCGTCGACCCGGGCCGTGGACGGCGGGTGCGCCTGGACGGCGGGGCCGGGTGATCGCCGGAGCCGCCCGGGAGGGATGGCGCGTCTCCGGGAGTCCTCGATGCGAGGCGTCGTGGGAGGTGCACCCTGCCTGACGGGTAGGGCGCTTTCCCGGAACGAGACATGGCGCGAGCGGCGGGGGCGCGGCTAACATGCCCGCGCGATGGCCATGCAGGGTGGCGCCGGAGAAGATCCCGACCGGGGGCGGCGCATCGGAAAGTACGAGATTCTCACCCGCCTCTCGATGGGAGGCATGGCGGAGCTGTTCCTCGCCTTCACCTCGGGTCCGGGGGGCTTCCGCAAGTTCGTCGCGGTCAAGCAGATCCTCCCCGACGTCAAGAAGGACGAGCAGTTCGTCAAGATGTTCCTCGACGAGGCGCGCATCACCGCGGCCTTCTCGCACGCGAACATCGGCCAGGTGTTCGACCTGGGCGAGGAGGGCGGCGAGCTCTACCTCGCGATGGAGTTCCTGCCCGGGCAGAACCTCGAGCAGGTGGTGAAGGCCACCGCGCGCCAGGGCTACGCGCTGCCCATGGGCTTCATCGGGCGTGTCATCCGCGACGCCTGCCTGGGCCTGCACTACGCGCACCACTTCACGGACCCGTCGGGCCGGCCCGCGGTGGTGGTGCACCGCGACGTGTCCCCGAAGAACGTGATGGTCACCTACGACGGCGTCGTGAAGGTGATCGACTTCGGCATCGCCAAGGCGCGCGGGCGGCTGGGGCGCACCCAGGTGGGCATGGTGAAGGGCACCAGCGGCTACATGTCCCCGGAGCAGGTGCGGGGCTCGCCGCTGGACGGCCGCAGTGACTTGTTCTCCGTGGGCGTCATGCTGCATGAATTGCTGTGCGGCCAGCGCCTGTTCAACGGCCCTCACGAAGCCGCGGTGATGCTGCAGATCGCCGACGGCGACATCCCCGCTCCGCGCTCCATCAACCCCGAGGTGCCCGAGGCCCTGGAGGCCGTGGCGATGCGCGCCCTGGCGCGCGACCCGGCCCAGCGCTTCACCAGCGGCCGCGAGATGTCTCGCGCCATCGAGGCCGCGCTCGGCCCGGAGCTGTTCGACGAGGACGGCATCACCGCGGTGATGGGCGACCTCTTCGCGGACAAGCGGCAGAAGACGCGCACCCTCCTGGAGCTGGCCAGCAGCGCCGAGGACGCGCGCGTCAGCGAGGTGGCCGGCGCGCTCCAGCAGGACGAAGGCGGGGACTCCTCACCCACCGCGCAGGTGACGGCGCCGCGCGCCCGCCTCAAGCCCTCGGGTCCCCAGGCCAGCGCCAGTCCCACGCGCGCCGGCAGCGGCCCCAAGCCCGTGCCGCAGCGCCGCCCCACCGAAGCCGCGGTGGCCACGCGGGCCGCACCGTCGTCCGGCAGCGGCCCCAAGCCCGTGCCGCAGCGCCGGCCCACCGAGGCCTCCACGCCCTCGGCGCGCACGCCCAAACCCGCGCCGGAGCCGGCGGCCCTGGCGCGCACGCCCCGGCCCCGGCCTCCGACCCGGCAGGCCGCGTCCGACCCGGAGACCACCGCGCCGCTCGACGAGCCGAGCGACCTGCGCACCAGCCGCCTGCGCTCCAGGCCTCCGCCGTCCGGCGCCGAGTCGGCCCGCACCAACGTCCGCCCCGCGCGGCCCGTGCCGTCCCGCCGCTCCGACACGCCGGTGGAGACGCCGGCCGGGCGTCCCGCGTCGCGCTGGGCCGGCCGGCTGTTCCTGCTCGTGCTGCTCGTGGGCCTGGGCTGGCTGTCCACGCTGCCCATCGTCCGCGCGCAGTTCGCTCCCGCGTTCGAGTCCGCGAAGGCCTGGGTGAAGGCGGAGCTGGACCCTGCGCCGCCCGTGGACCCCGCGGCCAACGCGGCGTGGCCGCCGCCCCAGAAGGCCGGTCCGCCTCCGGGTTTCCCGCGCCCCGCGGCCGAGGCACCCGCTCCCGAGGCACCCGCTCAGGAGCCCGCCGTCGCCGCCGCGGATGCGAAGGAAGAAGAGGCCGCGCCCACCCAGCAGAAGGAGACGGCGAAGCCCGCGTCCGGCACGTCCATCCGCCGGGGGAAGGCCGGAAGCTCTCCCGCGAACTGGGCCTCGGCTTCGGAGCCGTCCTCGGAGAGCGGCACCGCCCGCACGGGCAAGCGCGGACGCACGCCGGCGCGGACTCCGGCGGAGGAGCCCGTCACCACGGTGACGCAGAACCCCGAGGATATGGGTGAAGTGTTGGATACCAGCACGCCCAAGGGCGCGGCGAAGGCCGGGCTCGGCTGGATGACGCTCTACACGGTGCCGCCCGCCGCGGTGTTCGATGGTGCAACCTCGCTGGGCACCTCGCCCCTGTTGAAGTTCCCCCTGCCCGTGGGCACCTACCGGCTGCGCGTGGTCGACCCCACGGACGCGGAGGCGCCGAGCAGGCTCCTGTCCGCGCCCATCAAGCCGGGCGAGGTGACGAAGATTCGGATTCGATTGGCGGACCTCCCCCTGTACAAGGAGTGAGCGCCGTCCTTGACGCTCCGGACCCCCATCATTAGGGTCCGCGCGTTTCTCCTTCGACGCACTGCGAGAAGGATCCGCCACCTATGTATTTCCAGGACCTCATCTTCACGCTCCAGAAGCACTGGGCCGACCAGGGGTGCATCTCCCCGCAGCCGTACGACCTCGAGGTCGGCGCGGGCACCATGGCCCCGTACACCTTCCTTCGCGCGCTCGGTCCGGAGCCCTGGAACGTGGCGTACGTGCAGCCCACGCGGCGCCCCGCGGACGGCCGCTTCGGGGAGAACCCCAACCGCCTGTTCCAGCACCACCAGTTCCAGGTCATCCTCAAGCCCGCGCCCAAGAATGTGCAGGCGCTCTACCTGGACTCGCTGCGCAAGGTGGGCATCGACCCGATGGCGCACGACCTGCGCTTCGTCGAGGACGACTGGGAGTCTCCCACGCTGGGCGCCTGGGGCCTGGGCTGGGAGGTGTGGTGTGACGGCATGGAGGTGACGCAGTTCACCTACTTCCAGCAGTGCGGCGGCTTCGACTGCAAGCCCGTCTCCGCGGAGCTGACGTACGGCCTGGAGCGGCTCTGCATGTACCTGCAGAACGTGGAGAACGTCTTCGACATCGAGTGGGTGAAGGGCGTGAAGTACCGCGAGGTCTTCCACCCCAACGAGGTGGAGATGAGCAAGTACGCGCTCCACGAGTCGGACCCGCAGATGCTCTTCGCGCTGTTCGAAGCGTACGAGAAGGAGTGCAAGCGCCTCACCGAGCGCCAGCTGCCGCTGCCCGCGTACGACTACGCGCTGAAGTGCTCGCACACCTTCAACCTGCTGGACGCGCGCGGCGCCATCTCCGTCACCGAGCGCGCCAACTTCATCAAGCGCGTGCGCGACAACGCCCGTCTGTGCGCGGAAGGGTACCTCCAGATGCGCGAGCGACTGGGCTACCCGCTCTTGAAGACGCCGTGGACGGTGGGTGAGCAGCCCCCGGTGCTCGAGGGCAAGCCGGCCAGCGACTACTGGAAGACGGTGCAGCTCAACAAGCCCGTGGAGAAGAAGGAGAAGGCGGAGGTGGCCCGTGGCGCGTGACCTGCTGCTGGAAGTGGGCGCCGAGGAGATTCCGGCGTCGTTCATCGGCCCCGCGCTGGACGACCTCAAGCGCGTGCTCACCGAGCGCATGGCCGAGGCGCGGCTGAAGCACGGCGACGTACGCGTGTTCGGCACTCCGCGCCGCCTGGCGGTGCTCGTGAGGGACGTGGCGGACGCGGGCGAGGACATCGTGAAGGAGGTGCTGGGCCCCAGCGCCAAGGCCGCCTTCGACGCGCAGGGCAAGCCCACCAAGGCGGCGGAGAAGTTCGCCGAGGGGCTGAAGCTGACGGTGGACAAGCTGGGCCGCTCGCAGACGGCCAAGGGCGAGTACCTGTCCGCGCGCGTGGAGGAGAAGGGCCGCCCGGCGGCGGACATCCTCCAGGAGGCGCTGCACACCGCGGTGCACTCCGTCAACTTCCGCAAGTCCATGCGCTGGGCGGACGTGGACGTGGCCTTCGCGCGCCCGGTGCAGTGGCTGGTGGCGCTCCTGGGCGGTGACGTGCTGCCCGTCGTCTTCGGCGACGTGAAGAGCGGCCGCGTCACCTACGGGCACCGCTTCCTCGCGCCCGGCGCCATCGAGCTGAAGGCGCCCGCGGACTACGAGGCCGCGCTGGAGAAGGCGCACGTGGTGGCGGACATCGCGAAGCGCCGCGCGCAGCTGGTGGAGAAGCTGGCCAGCGCGGCGAAGGCGGCCGGTGGCCGGCTGATGGAGGACGAGGCGCTCGTGGACCAGGTGACGAACCTGGTGGAGCTGCCCAGCCCCGTGGTGGGCACCTTCGAGGAGCGCCACCTGGACCTGCCCCCCGAGGTGCTGGTGCAGGAGATGAAGAGCCACCAGCGCTACTTCTCGCTGACGGACGCCTCCGGGAAGCTGCTGCCGAAGTTCATCGCCGTGTCCAACACGCCGGTGCGCGACGAGAAGCTCAGCCTGCGCGGCTACGAGCGCGTGCTGCGCTCGCGCCTGGCGGACGGCCGCTTCTTCTTCGACGAGGACCGGAAGACGCCGCTGGCCGACCGCGTGGAGAAGCTGGGCCGCGTGGTGTGGCAGGGCCAGCTGGGCACGTACCTGGAGAAGGTGGAGCGCTTCCGCTCGCTGGCGATGTGGCTGGCGCAGCAGGCCGGCAGGGCGGGGGAGGGCGCCACCATCGAGCGCGCCTCCACGCTGGCCAAGGCGGACCTCGTCACCGGCATGGTGGGCGAGTTCCCCGAGCTCCAGGGCGTCATGGGCCGCGAGTACGCGCGTGCTGGTGGCGAGCCGGAGCCCGTGGCGCTGGCCATCTTCGAGCACTACCTGCCGCGCGGCGCCGAGGACGCGCTGCCCACGCAGGACGCGGGCGCGCTCATCGGCATCGCGGACCGGCTGGACTCGCTGTGCGGCATCTTCGCCATTGGCAAGGCGCCCACCGGCGCGGCGGACCCGTTCGCCCTGCGCCGCGCGTGCATCGCCATCATCCGCCTGGTGCTGGGCCGCGGCTACCGCTTCAAGCTGTCCGCCGCGGTGGACGAGGCGCTGCGCCTGCTGGGTCCCAAGATCGCCAACGTCAAGCGCAAGGCCGGCGAGCCCGCCCCGCGCGAGCAGGTGCTGGAGTTCTTCCGCGGCCGCCTCAAGGCGCTGTGGGGTGAGCAGCACCGCACGGACGTGGTGGAGGCGGTGCTGGCCGCCGGCTTCGACGACCTCGTCGCCGCGCAGAAGCGCCTGGAGGCGCTGAGCCTCATCGTCGGCCGGGCGGACTTCCAGCCGCTGGCCGTGGCCTTCAAGCGCGTGGCCAACATCGTGGAGAAGCAGGGCAAGGACGTGAAGGGCGGGAGCATCAACCCGCAGAAGCTGGTGGACGAGCCGGAGCGCCACCTGCACACCGCCTTCACCCAGGCCCGCAACACGGTGACGGGGCTCGTCCAGGCGGATGACTTCGCCGGCGCCCTGCGCGAAATCACCGGCCTGAAGCCCGCCGTCGACACCTTCTTCGACAAGGTGATGGTGATGGCCGAGGACAAGGAGCTGCGGGAGAACCGCATCCGGCTCCTCACGGAGATTGGCGCCCTGTTCAACCAGGTGGCCGACTTCTCGAAGATTCAAGCCGAGACGTCCGCGGCGGCCTGACGCGCGCCTGGGCGCCGTCCTCCCGGGGAACGCGGTGTGTTCCCTGGGGGGCAAGGAGGCGTCCTGCCACGAGCGCTCGGGAATGGCGGGGCCCCTTTCCGGTTGCCCGAGGGGAGGCCCCTTCCTACACTCCGCCCCCCTTCCGATGCGCGCCTACATCCTCACCTCCGCGCTGTTGCTCGTGTCGTGTGACACCGACCCCGAGCCCCGGCCTCCGCCGTCCACCCGCCTCGTGTACCCCAGCGGCATCGCCTTCTGGCGTCCCGAGGCCGGCCCGTCCACCAACGGGTTCCTCTACGTCGCGAGCGCGAACTTCGACAAGTGCTACGACTCCGGCTCCGTGGTGGCGCTCGACCTGGACGCGGTGGGCCTGCGTCCCTTCGGCACGCCCTTCACCGAGCCGGCCGGTACGCCCGCCGCGGACCTCATCGACCTGCGCTTGGGCTCGCAGGCGTACGTGCAGATCCAGAGCTTCGCCGGTGAGATGGCGCTCTGGAGCCCGCCCGGACGTCCGCCGCGCCTGTTCGTCCCCTCGCGCGCGGAGGGCAGCTTCCTGCACGCCGTGGACGTGGCGGCGGATGGCACCACGCTGAGCTGCGCGCAGGGTGGCACCGGGCGTGACTGCCGCGTCAACGCGCTGTCGCTCATCGACATCCCGGGCTCCACGAACGGGCAGCCGGCTGCCCCCAGCCCCATTGGCGTCAGCGTGGAGAGCGCCAACCCGGACGCCCGCGTCTGGGTGTCGCACACGGAGCTGGTGGGGCCGCCGGAGTCGGGCCTCGAGTCCGAGTTCCAGTCCTACCTCGCCGCCATTCCCGCGGCGAATCCCATCCGTGACGCGGTGGGCCCCGGGGACTTCGTGGCGCTGGGCACCGAAGGCCGGCCGGCGGGCGCCGCCCACGCGACGGCCATCGGCAGCCGCTACGTGTATGCCTCGGGCCGCAACTCCACCGCGCCGCAGCTCGGCTCACTCCCCGCGCGCTTCATCCTCCGCATGGTGGACCGGCAGGTCCCCGGCCGCGTCCTGGATACCGGCCTGGAGCTGAGCTACTCGGTCCGCGAGGCGCGCGGCGTGGCGGTGGTGACCACTGGCACCCGCCCGGCTCCCAATGACGCCACGCGCACCATCGTGGACGAGCGCGTCTACCTGCTGGCGCGCGGGCCGGACACGCTGCTCATCCTGGACGTGGTGGACGCGGGCGGCACCGGGCTGGACGCGACGTCCACGCCCACCGTGCGCCTGGTGTCCGCGCTGCCGCTGCCGAACGGCTCCGCCGAGCTGGAGGTCATCCCCCGCGCGGCCGGCCGCGGCAACCTCGTGGCGGTGACGGGCAGCGGCGACGAGGCCGTGGCCCTCTACGACGAGGAGCTGGGCCAGCTCGTCGCCCAGGTGGAGGTGGGGGTGGGTAACCCCAACCAGCCCAGCCAGCCCGTCGGCCTGGCCGCGGACGTGCGTGGCAACTCGGCCCGCCTCTTCGCCAGTACCTTTGGTGACGGACGCATCGCCGTCATCGACATCCCCGACCTCGACCGGCCGCAGAACGCGCGGCTGGTGGCGCGGCTCGGCGCTGCCCAGCTGCGCGACCCGCGCCAGGGCACCAGCGTGTGCCAGGAGACCTCCCCGTGAAGCGCGGTCCTTTCGCAGCCCTCCTCACCTGCGCCACTCTGGCCGGCGCCTGCTCCGACACGGAAGTCCAGACGGGCATCGCCGGCCTGTCCGGCACGTATGACGTGACGCTCGTCAACGACCTGGTGTTCGTCACCTCGTCGGACCGGGACGAGCTGCGGGTGTTGGACTTGCTGGCGAACCCCAAGCAGTTCGTCCCCGCGCCCAACCCGCTGGAGGCGCTGTCCATCCCCGTGCTGGACCGGCCGGACTCGCTCACGCGGGACGTGGGCTACAACGCCGAGGGCGCGGACGTGCCCGGCCCCTACGTGTACGCGCGCAGCTCCGGCTCCTCGCAGATCTCCGTGGTGGCGGCGGAGCGCACGCGGCTCGTCCAGGCGGCGCGGCTGACCGCCCCCAGCCTCGTCACCGCGTTCGCTTCCCGCTCGCCCGGAGACGTCGCGGGGACGGCGACCAGCACCCTGTACTACGCCATCCAGGACCCGGACTCGTCGCTGGGCACGGACACGGGCGGCGCGCGGGTGATGCGCCAGGACCTGCCCGGCCCGGACGCCATCGCGGGCGCGGCCCTGCCGGCGCCGGTGGCGGTGTTCTGCCTGGAGCCCGGTGAGTCCGTCCAGTCCATGGCGGTGATGAGCGCTCCGGGCGAGCTGGCGGTGGCCACGCGGCGCGCCTCGGGCCGCTCCGGGCGCACGCTGATCATCACCGACACCGGGCCGCGGGCGGACTGCCTCCAGCCCACCGCGCCCACGGCGGACGTGTCCGCCGGGTTCGGCGGGTACCCGGTGCGCCTGCTGGTCACCCACCCGCGGGTGGTCGTCAGCACCACCCGCACGCTGGCGGCCAGCCAGTACGTCTTCGGCATCCTGGACGAGGTGTCCTGCGGCGGCAGGCCGGAGTGCACCGGCGTGCTGGCGGTGGACACCTCCACCCCGACCCGCGCGGAGCGGGCGCGGGACATCAGCGGCGCGCCCATGCTCCCCATCTACCCGGCCGCCGGGGTGCCCACGGGGCTGGCGCTGATGCCCAACGCCATCGTGCGGCTGGCGCCCGAAGGCTCCGCCGTCCAGTCCGACGCCCAGGTCCCGCTGCTGGGCATCATGCCGTCGTCCGGAGGCGGCATCACCCTGTTCGCCGCCCACAACCTGCGTCAGTTCGACCTGGCTGGCACCCCGTCCGTCGCGGTGCAGGTGCGGGACGACAACGAGGTCCCGCTGCCCAGCACGGAGACGAACAACGTGCAGGCCCGCCTCCAGGTCCTGGTGTCGGTGACGCAGGACCCGACGCTGGCGGAGACGCGGCTGTACGAGGGCTCGGTTCCCAACGCGGTGTATCGCATCATCTACCAGGGGATCCTGCCGGGGCTCGCCACGCTTCCGCGGGACGTGAACGACCCGCGGCGCTTCGAGGCCGAGGCGGCCAACGCGGGGCAGGCGAGGGTGGGGGACCTCATCGTCCTGGAGGGCCCGGGCACGGAGTGCGCCACGGCCCAGACGGTGACGGCCGTGGAGCCCGTTCCCGGCACCACCCGCGTGCGCTTCGCCATCGGTGACACCGACGTCATCCCGGCCGAGTGCGCGGGCCTGCCGACCTTCACCGTGCGTGCCGGCGGCGACCAGCCCTACGTCCTGCTGGACACGTCCGACGCGTTCCTCTCACGGAGCGTGCTGGGCACGCCGTTCTCCGTGCCCACCCAGTACTTCTACCACGCGGACACCTTCACCTCGTTCCCCCAGCCGCCGCCGCCGCTGAACATCCGGATGACGGGCGTGGGCGGCGGCGAGTTGCAGCGGGGGTACCGTTTCGTGGTGTCGGTGTCCTCCGGCGTCCGCAACTTCGTCTTCGGCGTGGACAACTCGCTGGGGACGGGCCTGGGGGCCTACACCCTGCCGGGCGCCGTGGCGGCCTACCGGCAGGAATTCAAGAACCTGGCCTACATCGCCTATCCGTCCGCGGACGGCGTGCTCCAGGTGAACCTGCAGGGCGTGGTGGACAACGTCGCCAACTCCCTGCCGCTGGTGAACTTCGAGTAATTGGGCTCCCCGGGGGCCCTCTGTTATCGTCCGGGACATCCTGAATCACCCGGGTCAAGACCGATGATCGATCAGAACTCCCGCCCCGCCCGCAAGGTCGGCATCGCCGACCACTTGTGGGAGACGTACGAAGAGATGGCCCGGCAGATGGGCTCGGATCGCGATGCGCTGATCAACCAGGCGCTCTTCATGTTCGCGCGGCTGAACGGCTTCATCGAGGTGAAGGGCCGCGCCGACGCCCCCGCGGCCGCGCCGGCCCTCGCCGCCGCTCCCGCGCGCCCGGCCCCCGTCGCCGCCGCGGCCGCGCCGGCCCGCGCCGCCGCCCCGCCGGTGCTCGCC
>NZ_JABBJJ010000326.1 GCF_012933655.1 Pyxidicoccus fallax
GCCCTGCCCTCGCTCCCCCTTGCCCGATTTCGTCCCCTCCTCCGCGTCCGCGAGCCCCAGCAGCTCGTCCGAGGAGATGCGCAGCCCCGAGCACATCCGCAGCAGCGTCTGGACGCTGGGCAGCATCTTCCCGCGCTCCAGGCGGCTGTAGACCATGTGCGCCAAGCCCAGCTTCTCGGCCACCTCCGCCTGCGTGAGCCCGAGCTGCGTCCGGGCCTCTCGGGCGGCACTTCCAATTCGGGTCGCCAGTTCTTCGTTCATGCGTCGGGGTACCAGGAACACCGAGAACCAGGTCTGGCGCGGGCAGGGGGCCCGCGCCTCGGGGACGCCCCTTCCTGCCGCATCTTGGCGGCCGTGTCGATGCGCGATCAGCCCCGTCACGAGGCGGCACCGGGCCTATTGGCCGGACCCACCGGGAGCGGGAACCTCCAGGGCCTTGCTGCCCAGGATGAGATCCACGGGGACACGGAGGACACCGCACAGGCCCACCAGCGTGGGGAGGCTGGGAAGCAACCTGCCGCGCTCCAGACGGCTGAACACCAGCGTCGGCACGTGGATGGCCTCGGCCACCTGGGCCTGCGACAGGCCCACCCGATGCCGGGCGGCGCGGACATTGGTTCCGATCTGCTGGGAGAGCTTCGCGTACATGAGGAGACCTGGGAGAAAGAGGAGAATACCGCGCGGGCGGCACTCCGAGCATACAGCTCATCAGGTTCAACGATAGTATCCGCTCAAGGTTTACCCTTCTCCTGCGCCACTTCGCGGGGGGACTCGTACGAGATCCGCTACCGGTTGAAAGCATGTCGAGGAACGCCGCCCCCATACGCCCCGCCGAAGGAGAGGACACTTGAGCCCGCGTCTGCATCCCGTCGTCCCCCCGGGCACGGACATCGGCGGGTACCTGGTGGAGGAGAAGCTGGGAGCCGGGGGCTTCGGTGCCGTGTACCGAGCCCGGCGTGGAGGGCGGCTCTACGCGCTCAAGCTCATCCCGCTCTGGGGGCTGGCCGAGTGGGCCGAGCGCGAAGTGGCCATCCTCCTGCGGCTCAAGCACTCCAATCTGGTGCGCATCCGTGGGCACGGACAGTGGCCGGACGAGGAGCCCCAATACTTCTTCATCGTCATGGACTACGTGGAGGGGCGCCGGTTGGACGTGTGGGCCAAGGAGGAGAACCCCTCGGCCCGAGAAGTCGTGCTCAAGGTGCGCGGCGTGGCGCGCGGACTGGGCGCCGCGCACCGGGCGAAGGTGGTGCATCGAGACCTGAAGGAGAGCAACGTCATCGAGCGCGCCTCGGACGGCGAGGCAGTGGTGGTGGACTTCGGTGCGGGCGGGTACGAGAGCGCCCCCAGCATCACCGGCGGCGTGCTGCCACCGGGCACGCCGGAGTACCGCGCGCCCGAGGCATGGCGCTTCCAGCAGGAGCACGGGGACGAGCGTGGCCACTCCTACCAGCCCGGCCCCTCGGATGACCTGTACTCGCTGGGCGTCGTTCTCTATTGGCTCCTGACGGGCAGGCAGCCCTTCCTCCCGGACGAGGCCGCAGGGGTGGAGGCCGTGCTCAACCGTGCGCCCAAGCCGCCCCATGTGCTCAACCCGCGCGTGCCCGAGGCCCTGAGTGCCGTGTGCCTGCGCCTGCTGGCCAAGGAGCCCGAGGAGCGCCACCCGGACGCCGACGCGCTGTGCGCGGAGCTGGAGGCCCTGCTGGCCCAGACGGACGAATCCTGGGACGTGAAGCTCTGCGACGCCTATGGCCCGGACACCGCCACCACGCTCGCGGAGGTGCCGCACGCGGGCGAAGACGAGCTGGTGCAGTGGCTGAAGAAGCGCAAGGCCCGGCCTCGCCGGGGGCCGCGTCCGCCAGTGGAAGATGCCGCGCACGATCCGGAGTCAAACGCAGCGGCCATTCAGGCCGAGCTGCCGCCTCCAGTTCCCGCTCGCCCCGGTCCCACACCTGCTCCGCCCCCGGCACAAGCCCGTCACCTCCATGCCCTGCGCGCGGCCATCTGGATGGGGCTGCTGGTGATCTTGGGCGTGGGCGTGCTCGTGATCGCGCGCAACCTGCGGTCCTCCTCTCGTGCTCCGGCCGCACGTCACGCCTTGGAGCCTCGTTCCAACGCAGCCTCGTTCTCACCGTCAGCCGCCTCCACGTTCACGCTTGCGCTCTGGGCTCCCGGTCAGGAAGTGGCGGCCCCCTGGATGCCACCGGAAGCTCAGGAAGCCGCAGCCGCGCTCAATGGCGCGCCCACCCTTGCGGCCGTCGCCCTTCCCGCGACGCTCTCCGAGGAGAAGGCTTCCGTGAAGATGAAGAAGAACACCGGCGTGTCCCCTGGCAAGGCGCTCGGCCTGGGGATCGCGGCCTGCCTGACGATGGCCTGCCCTGGCCCCCAGGTGCGCCCGACGCCACCGCCCGAGGACTGCCCCCCGGGAGCCGTTGAGGCGATGGAAAAGCTCGGCATCAAGGTGGGGAATGAAAGGCTTCAGGTGACCTGGTCTGCGCGCGGGGAGAACTCCGGGCGCCGCTCCGTGAAGGAGGGGTGGACCAGCATCCGCGTCTTCTCAGGCAGCCACGAAATCGGAATGCACCCGGATACCATTCTGTCCGGGAAGCTCATTTTCGGAGATCGCGTCTACGGCCGCTTCACCGAGGCCCGGCTGCCCAAGGGAGGTGGCACCGTACGCGTGTGCATGGAGCTGCGGGACGGGTCCGGCAAGCGTGGTCTGGAACGAGAACCCGGCTCCACGGAGGGCAACGTGAAGGTCTGGGACACCGGGTACGTCCGGGCAGTGGATCGCTTCGAGTAAGCGCACCCGGGCGCACGCGTGGTTCGCTCGGGGCGTGGTAGGGGCGGCGCCTTGGGCCTATATGTTCGCGCCCACTTCGGAGGACTTGTCTCGTGTCCGCGTCAGCACCCATCGCCCTGCTGGTCCTGGTGGCCCTCCTTGGCTGGACGGCCCACGCCGATGAGCCGTCACGACTCCCAGCCTGCGACTCGACCCAGGAACAGATCACGCTCCCGGACGAGCCCGAAGGCAGGGTGTACGAAGTCTGCATCAGCCCGGGCTTGGCGACTTTGATTGTCTTCTTCTCGGCCGAGTTGAAGCGCGAGAGCCTGACGCTGGAGGGAGCCGACCGATTCACGGTGGTGGAGGCAGGAAAGCGCAGCATCTCGCTTCTGCCCTCCGAGAACGTGGTTCCTGGTGAAAGGCTGAAACTGACGGCCCGCTTCGCGGACGGAGAGTCCCCCGCGAGCATCAGCTTCGTACTGGTAGTGCATCCGGCCCGTGCCACGCGCCAGGTGGAGGTCTTTCGCCAGAAACGCACCTTGGCGTCCTACCAGCAGGCGGAGAAGGAGAAGGAACTCCAGCTTCAGCAGTGCCGCGAGGAGACGGTACGACTCCGCTCGGAGTGTGGCGGGCCACGTGGCTTGACGGGACTCCTGGCCGCGATGCGCATGGACAAGAACGGGGTTGTGGCCAAGAACATCATGCAGGGCGTCAGTCTGCATCCAGCGAGTGCCCTCAGTCTGCGGAGCGCCATCAGCTACCGCGCCAGCGGGCTCGTGGCGGTGGAGGTGTCGCTGGAGGCACCCGCCGGGGCGTTACCGTGGACTGCGGCCGGAGCAGAGCTGGTGGGCCCTGGCCGCCGCACGCTGCGCGCGCTGCCTCCCTGGCAGAGTGAACCCATTGACCCCAGCGTGATTGATGGCCGGGTTGTGATCGAGGCAGAGGCGACGGAGCGGGAGACCCAGGGCAGCTTCAGACTCAAGCTATGGAACGAGGATGGAACCCGAAGCGTGATCGTCTCCGGGGTGACATTCCCGTAGGGGTAGCCCGCCAAGTTGCTGCACCTACACACCCACTTACAAATTGCTTATTCCGCGTTCGACCTGGGCGTCCAGGTCTCTACGATTTCAGATACCGAGTGAACTCCTCTTTGAGATCGGGGAATTGTTGCACGATCGCCCTGGCAACAACGCGCCACTGAGTTCCCCGGATCCAATGACCAGTGAGCGTATCAGTCTCTACCGCAACGATCTTGAATTCACGGGATGGATCCCAGAAATTGCCGACCGCTCGCTCCCGGACCCAAATAGATGCTCCACTGATGCCCTCAAGCGCCTCGCTGCCGTTCCAGGCAACCCGGATGTGAAGTTCTGGGATCGGCTTAACCGCCGTAACCCCCAGCACCGGCTCAGGACCGGCATACGGGCCATCTTCGTGGATGAAAGCCTTCTTGTAACGTAGAATACCCGCCTTGTACTGGCCGCGCTGCGATGGGAACCCGAAAACTACGTAGCGGTCATCCACCCTGGGTGCCCGAGTTGAAATTGAGTTTAGATCGAGAAAACGCCGTTCATCGATCTGTTCGATCACCTTGTCGGATAGGTCGAAGAATCCAACATCAAGTTCCTCGTCCAGAACGCCATGCAGAAGACCATCAAGCGAAATGATATCGCTCGTATTGTTGCGGATCCCTGTGCGCTCCTGCGGAAACCCGAGGAGCATACCCATCCGGGTTGCACGATCCATCGCAGAGATAACGTGCCCAGCAGTCACAATTAGCCGCTTGGGACCGATACGGATCAGCGTACCCGAGCCGAAAACCTCTGCCTCCTCGGAGCCCTCGGCCCCCTTTTCAGCAATCAACGGTACGACGTGCTGATTGAAGAACTGCTCCTCCGCAACTTTCGCAGCAGTGCCAACGATCTCGTCCATGTAGGTGACTTTACCATGGCCGGGGTTCACAACCCGGTTCTGACCTACCCCGAGATCGTGGCTCCAAGCCGAAGACTCCCTCTGCGCAGTACTCGGAGGGCCGCCCCCATGACTTGGCCCGGGTATGAGCCCGCAGCGAAAAGCATCTATCCCGCCTCAAGCAGCGGATCGTGGGGTGATGATTCATCGGCAACCGATCCATACCCAAGCCGTACCCAAGATGAACGGACGCGGGTGGACCTCCATGGACGCCACCCGCCCCATCCAAGAGAGAAAGTGGCCGACCCTCAATCCCTCTGCGCACCTCGCGGATCGGGGTGGCGGGGTTCAAAACCGGGAGGGGCGCTGAGAGGCGTCCCTGGTGAGTTCGATTCTCATGCTCTACCGCCACTTATTTCCAAGACCCAAGCCTGGCATAGTTCCGCGAGATAAATTCGCTCATCTTTTCGTCACTGCCTTCATATGTGATCCACGCGTTCTTCAGCTTCTTCACGCTGGACGCGAAGCGCTCCAGATTCTGATGGAAAGGTGGCTTTGAAAGTGGCGTGACGCGAATGACCCTACACACGGTCTCTCGGTTGGCGCCGTTGCATTCCACCGCAGTGTAAAGCCATTTCCGAAAATAATCATGAATCATCCACTTCTTGAGACGCTTGCGATGAAAGGCCTGCACCGTCAAGCGACTGCCTCGGTGACAAAGCCATGCAACGCCGTCCTTGTCGATCGCGAAACAGCCCTGGACTGCGGTGTTTGCCTCAAGGGGAATATTGACTTCAACGTTCGGTGAATATGTCGAGGTGGGCTTTTCCAGGCTCAGAACAATCGGCCGACCAGACTTCATTAGATGCTCGGTGCTGAATCCAACCGCGAGGTTTCCGCCCGTCCAGAGCCAGGTCGGAAAGTACGCGGAGGAGCCATCGGGAAAACTCCAGTGCCTTTCCTGAACCGGACCACAGGACCTGAGAATCTTCTCTACGCTTTTGAGTGCCCGCTCCATTCCCGGAGCATCTGTAAGGATTCGCATGCCTTCCATCCGATCTCGTCGTGAAACAAGGAGGGCGCCCGGAGCGCGATCGTCTCCAGCGTGACATTGCCGCAACTCCCCACCGTGCTGCCGCCCCTCCTCCACGCTGGATTCGCTATTCTATCACGATTTCTTTGTGTGGTTTCTCTTGCACCCTGGTGAGGGCGCCAGATGCATGGGGGGTAGCCATGATGCCGCACAGAAGGGCTCTCCTGCTGGGTCGGCCGGACGCGCGCTTGCACCACGAGGTGCTGGAGGACGCGTTCTCGGACGCCTGTTTCCTGGTGCTGCAATGGGAACGGGCCCTCCTTTCGCCCCGCTACACGCTGGCGGAGGTGATGCACGGGCCTGAGCGGCGGTTGCGCGCGCACCTCGGTGTGCTGGAGACGGGCGGTCCCGAGGTACTGGCGCGAATGGCCCATCCGTTCATCCAGGAGCACGACTCGGAGAAGGTATGGGTGGCCTCATTGCTCCTGCTGGCCCGGGGCACGGACAAGGACGTGGCGGCCGTGCTGGAGGTCCTGCAACGAGGGGAGGAAGCGCCGCGCAGGGCCGTGGTCCGTGCGCTGGAGCTGAGCGAGCGCCCCGGGCTCGTCACGCACCTGCGACCCATGGTGGAGCACGAAGCGGCGCCGGACGTGGCGGCGGCGGTGCTCCACGTGCTGACGGTTCGCGGCGAGTCGCCCGGCGCGGAGGCACTGGCACGCGCCCTGGCCCACCCAACACCAGAGGTGAGGTTGGCGGCGTTGCGCGCGGCGCGGCGCTTCCCCTACGAGGCGGACGCAGCGGGAGTCACACGCGGCTTGGACTCGGTGGCACCGGAGCTGCGCGCGGCGGCACTGGCGGCCGGACTCGTCCAGGACCCGCGCACGATGTGGCGCGCGTGCCACGACGCACTGGAGGCGCCGGACGTGGCCGGGCGCACCGCCCGGCTCCTCCTGGCAATAGGAGGCGAAGCGTCCGGCGTGGAGGAGCTGACGCCCCTGCTCGCCCAGCCAGCCTTGCGCGCGGACACGCTCTGGGCGCTCGGGTTCTCCGGCCACGTGGCGGCGGCCGAGGCTTGCATGCCGTGGCTGGACGACGCCTCGCTGGGGCCGCTGGCGGCCGAAGCCTTCTCGACGGTGACGGGGCTCAAGTTGGAGGGCCGCACCGCGCGCGAGCGCGAGGACGAAGAGGAGAACGAAACGCAGCCCGAGGACGAGCGCACACCGACGTGGCCGGGCCCGGGCCACGACCTGCCCGTGCCGGTAGTCGCCGAGGTGGAGCGCTGGTGGGCCGAGCGGCGCAAGAACTTCAATGCGAGCACGCGCTACCTCGCGGGCCAGCCATTCACGGCGGCGCGGCTGGTGGAGGCGCTGGAGGTGAGGCCCATGCGCGGACGCGGACCGCTGGAACTGGAGCTGGCCCTGCGCACCGGCGGGCTGCTCAGCGTGGAGGCGCGCACCTGGACCGCCGTGCAGCGCATCCAGCTCCAGGCAGCCCATGGACAGGTCGCCCACGTACGGATGCGTCCCCTCACCACCTGAATTCGTCGCTGAAGTACCAGCAGCCCACGAAGGGAGCAGGGCATGAGCAACAACGTTGGTGCCAATGGGCGCAGCGTGGTGCACCAGGACTCAGGCGGAACCACGGTGGCCTTTCCGGACGTGTGCAAGACTCCGAGCCCGGCGGGGCCAGTGCCCATTCCGTACCCGAACGTGGCGAAGTCCTCGGACGCGGCCCAGACGGCGAAGACGGTGGAGGTGGAGGGCAACCCCCTCTGTGTGAAGGACTCCACCTTCTCCACCAGCACCGGCGACGAGGCAGGCACGGCCGGAGGCGGTGTCTTCTCGGGCAAGACGAAGGGCAAGGCCGAGTTCGTTACCTGGTCCTTCGACGTGAAGGTGGAGGGCAAGGGCGTGGCGCGGGCCCTGGACCTGATGACCCATAACGACAAGAACACCCCGCCCTTCCCCCTCATGCAGCCGCCTGTGGTGGCCGTGGGCGTGCCCCCCGAGAAGGTGGCCTGCCTGTGCTGCAAGAAGAAGCAGTAGGAGGCACGCGCCCCATGCTCACGGTGACGGGGTTGGGAATGATGACGGCGGTAGGCTACGGCGCGGTGGGCACCGTGGCCGCCCTGCGCGCGGACCTGAGCCGCCCACACCCCCACCCCAGGTTCCGGATGGTGGATGGCGAGGGTGGAGAAGCGGCCGTGGTGGGCCACCCCGTGACGGGCTTCGCGGAGGGCTTCACCGGACCGGGCGCGTGGGTGCGGCTGGCCCTGGGCGCCTTCGCGGACCTCATGCACGGCGCGGAGCTGCCCCCGGTCACGGACGAGAACTTCTGGGGCCGCACGGGACTGGCGCTGCTGGGGCCCGCCGCCGACGCGGAGCGATTCCCCGAACTGCTGGACGAAGCGCCCGACGCCTGGGAGCGGCTGTATGCCCGCCCCGTGGTGAATGCTCTGCGCGTCCCGTGGGCACCGGGACACGTTCGGCTGTTGGGGCTGGGGCACTGTGCCCTGGCCGAAGCCCTACAGCGCGCCGGGGAGGATGTGGCCACGCGCCGTGTGGACCGGGTGGTGTTGCTGGCCGCTGACTCGTACCTGGACGCGGAGAGCCTCGCGTGGCTGTGCGGCCAGGGACGGCTGAAAGGCGCGCTCGGCCCGATGGGGACGATGCCGGGCGAGGCAGGCGCAGCCGTCCTGGTGGAATCCGACACCATGGCGCGCGCACGGCGCGCGGCGCGGGGCGGCCGGGTGCTCGCGGTGGCCATGTCGGAGGCGTGGGAGAAAGAAGAACCAGCAGCCCCCGAAGAAGTCGGTCGCGCCCTGGCCGAGGTCGTCCGGCGCGTGCTCCCGGAGCGGCGCCCCTTCGTGGGCAACGTTCTCCTGGATCTCAACGGCGAGGCGTGGCGGGCCCAGGCGTGGGGGCACGCGCAGATGTACCTCACGCGCGAGCACCTGGACTTCGAGCGCTGCCGCATCACGGTGCCCGCCGAGAGCCTGGGCGAGACGGGCGCGGCGAGCGGCCCTCTGGCCGTGGGCGTGGCGGTGGGCTCCTTCGTCTGGGGCCACAACCCCGAGGGCCAGGCGCTGGTCCTCTCCCTTTCGGAGTCCGGTAGGGTGGCCGCGATCCGCCTGGGCAGCGAGTGAAGTTCCGGAGGTTCATGTCATGGCTGACGGTTCCCACATCCTCAACAGCATGCCCGTCATCGCGGTGCTGGGACGCAACCCGAACACGTACCGGGACAACGGCCGGACCGAGCTGAAAGCCAACGCTGGGCGGCGGAAGCGCGTCTACGACAACAACGCGAAGATCATCGAGTACCTGGAGTTCTACGACGTGGACCCACGCGACAAGGGCGTGCCCAAGCACTCCCCGGCGCACGCGGCCCTCTACCACTTCGAGCACTTCATCACCGGGCAGAAGCCCTACTCCAACATCGCTCACCACCTGCTGCCGTGCGAGGTGTTCATCCCGAACGAGGTGTTCACCGAGGAGGAGTTGGAAATCCTCAAGCGCGTGGACTACGACGTGAACAACGGCAAGAACATCATCTTCCTGCCGGGCTTCTCGCACGCGGTGGAGGTGTACCTGCTCGGGCGTGGGAACACGTCCGGCTCCGAGCTGTGGAAGGGACTCGGCGAGGACGCGCAGCGGCAGCACAAGGAAGCGTGGCAGAAGAAGGCGCAGAGATACTGCAACGTGCACCGGCTGCCCTGCCACTACGACTTCCACCACGACTACACCGACAAAGTGAAGGCGGACTGTGCGCGCCTGAAGCAATTATTGCGCAGCCAACTCGGCATGGTGTGCGAGGACTGGAAGCCCCCTGAGTCCATCCCGGAGGAATTGCTCGGCCTCCAAGATAAGTATTGGGGCTACGTCGTGAGGTTCGGTGAGAGCCGACCGCTGGGGGCCGGGGCGAGCATCAACGCGCTCATCAAGATCAAGCCTCCAAAGGGCAAGCTCAGTTCCTAGAAGTCTTGTCGCAGCTCATCTGCGAGCCAACCATATGGAGGACGGGCGTGAAGTTCTATCCCTGGGTCAATGACGATGAAGACGATGCCTTCGCATGGATCACGAAGGACTCGGACTTCCTCATGCACTGCATGGACTCCTATTTGCTTCATGAAGGGGTCGCGGTGAAGCACTGGTTCCCGACGGACACCGTGTTCACGCTGGCGGACCACCATGGAATCAAGCTGACGGACTTCATCCCCAACACCCTGCACCTGCTTATCGTTTCGGAGAAGCTGAAAGGAGTATTGGAGGAAAAGTCGGGTGCTGCGATTGAGTTCCTGCCGGTGCGCATTCGCGACCAACGGGGCCACAACATCCAGGAACCCTATTTCATCGCCAACGTCCTGGGGACCGTTGAGTGCCTGGATCGAGAGAACTCGAAGTTCCGTACTTCGGCCATCCGGCCCGATCAGGTCTTCACGTTCTACAGACTGTGCCTGAACGACTCCAAGGTCCCGGCGGAAACCAAGATCTTCCGACTCAAGGAGCAGACGGATCTCATCATCGTCCGGGAAGACCTCGGGAAGGACATTCTGCGCGCGGGATGTGACGGAATGATCTTCCAGGAGATGGACGAGTACGGGCTCGAATGGGGTGACCCAGAATGACTGCCCCGAACATGCGTGCCGTCGAGGCATCCGCGAGCGCCAAGGCCGCATTGCTGGAGGAGGAACTGGAGCAGGGGCAACGTCCGCCGGAGGAGGTTGAGCGCATCCTCTTCCACCTGTCGCGGTACACGCGCGCCGCCGCCATCGCCCGGTTGCTCGCGTACGCGGATAGGGCCACGTTCCGCGAGCGGTTGGTGCGCTCCGGCGAGGCTCGACGCCGGTTGCTCCAGTGGGCGGCGGGCGCACGGCGGCCCTTCAACCGCTTCACCGCGACGGGCCACTACGGGCCGCTCTGCGACGCGCTGGCCGCCGGGGCGGACACGCTGGCCCACGACATTGCCCGCCTGTCGGTGGACACGCCCGTGAAGGGCCACGAGTTCGAGGAGGACTTCCTCTACGCGCGCCTGCTGGGCCTCATGGCCACCGGAGACGACTCGGTCCCCGGTCGCGCGGAGCCGCTGCTGGACGCCCTGGAGAGGGTCATGAACGGTCAGGACTTCCCCCGGCTCGCCATGTGCCGAACCCTCCTGGCGCGAGAACAAGAGGGCTTCGACGCCGCCCTCCAGGCGCTCCTGGATGAACGAGATCGCCACTTCCACGCGCAGGCGAAGTCCTTCACGCCCAAGGATGAAGAGGCGGAGACGGAGCCATTCATCTTCGTGGAGGGCCTGGCGCTGCTGCGTCTGGCGGCGCGTCGCGGGCTCACGGTGCAAACCGACTACCTCTTCCTGCCCAGCCTCGCCCGTGCGAACTGACACGAGGGGGACGTCATCGCCGGGATGTCCCGGGCCGAGTCCGAGCCGAGGCCGGAAGGATGACCTCATGCCGAAGCAGTTCTTCAAGTTGACCGATGATGTGTACCGCTCCGGACGGTGGGAGTTGGGGCATCCTCTCGATCACGAGGGCCGCAAGCTCGATGACCCATGGCAGTTCAGGATCGGTCAGCGGGCTCACTCGGACGAGCGCATCAGGATCCCCATCAAGATCTCCGGCAGACCGCTCGACTATTCCCACGCGGCATTCAGCATCCCCGTCGTCCACGCCCGGGTGGCCTCCCTCTTCACCGAGGTGGCGCCCGACGACGTGCAGCTCATCCCGGTGGAGATCGGCGCCCAGCCCGCTCAGCACTTCATCCTCAACGCCACCCGGCTGGTGAAGTGCATCGCCGACGCTGCGTGCGAGGAGGTGCGTTACTGGACCCCGGAGGACGGGATGCCCGAGAAGGTGGGTACGTACTCCTCGGTGTCCGGGATGCGCATCGACCCGGCGAAGGTGGAAGGCGCCAAGGTGCTCCGCACCTGGGGCTGGACCGTGGCCCTGATCGTGTCCGAGGAGATCAAGGAGGCCCTGGAGCGCGCGGGCATCACCGGCGTGAAGTTCACGGACGTCACCGGCCCCGGTGCAGCCAATGGCTCCTGACCCCTGCCGTCCCCACCCTCGTACCCAAGCCGTACCCAAGATGAACGGACGCGGGTGGACAGCCATGGACGCCCCACCCGCCCCACTCCAGAGGGAAACCGGCCGACCCTCAATCCTCCCGGGCACCTCGCGGATCGGGGTGGCGGGGCTTCAAAACCGGTGAGGGGCAGTGAGAGCTGTCCCTGGCGAGTTCGATTCCCGTGCCCTACCGCCACTCGTTTCCCTCTATAAAACCGGTGTTGGGAAGCCGGTGCGGTCGGGGCGAACTGGTCACCGCCGTGCAGAGGTGGCCGAGAAATTACGTCCCTTTTGCGTCCCGAGCTGCGCTGCTCCGCGGCATTGATGCTTCCGAGCCTATGGAAGCCGGGGTTGGAGGCGCGGACCTGAAGCGGCTGCTCGCCGAGCGGCCCTCTCTCGTCGGCATCGCCGTGCCTGGTATGTCCATGGGCTCGCCCGGCATGGAGGGTCCTCGCTCGGACCCCTACCAGGTGCTCGGCATCCAGAAGGCGGGCGGCACGCACGTCTTCGCGAGCCACCCGTAGCGCGGCCCTCCGGCGAACGTGACTGCGCGGGTTACAGATCCGCGCAGGCTCGAAGCCCGTCGGCACGACCGCATCACCACTTCTCATCGGCGGCGCAAGAAGCGGCGCTACGGCCAGGTTGTGGTGGTGTTTGACCCTGCGTTAGAGGTGACGTCCTTCCATGCTCCTGCGTGTCCTTCCAGTGCTGCTGATGCTCGGGCTGCCCGCCGTGGCGGACGCGGCCGACGCGCTGGCGCACGTATGCAAGGGCCGTCTGCAGCTGCGCGTGGACTGCTGCTGCCACGAGCGGGAGCCGCCTGCTGCACCCGTCGGGCCTTCGGCCCGCGCAGATGCGGGGCGCGAGGGCTGCTGCGACCTGCTCGAGGCCGCGGCGCCAATGTCAGCTCCGGCGACGACGGCCCCGTCTTCCGCGCAGGCCGCGTGGGCCGTGGCCCTGCCGCCCGCGCCTGCTACCCAGGTGCCGCTCGCCGAGGAGCAGCTGCCGCCCACGTGGCGGCGGAGCCGCGGGGTGCACCATGCAGCGGCTCCGCCGCTCTACCAGCGGCACTGCAGCTACCTGCTCTGAGCTCCACCCGGGTCCGTTGAGTCCCGGGCGGCAGCCTCCTCGCGAGGCACGCGCCGCCCGGTGTTCGTCCGCGCCGGGAGCCCCACTCAAGGGAGGCCCGCCGGCGGACTTCGCCCGCTGCTGGAGTGCCCACCCCGATGTCCCATCCCCCACCGGTGCGCGGCCCGGCGCCGCACGCCCCTGAAGTCTCATCCTCGTCTCTCGGCGCGCTGTCGCGCGCAGTCCTCGCGCTGCTGGTGCTCGGGCTCATTACCGCGGGCGCGCTCGGCGTCTCGCGCTGGAGCGCGGCGCGCACCATCCCCGCCCGCGCGCCGCTGCCCGACACCGTCCCCACCACGGGCCGGGTGCATGACTTCGTGCTCGAGGCGGCCCCCACCACCCTTCCCCTGCTGGATGGCCGAGGGCTCGAAGTGTGGGCGTACAACGGCCAGGTGCCCGGCCCCACGCTGCGCGCCACCGTGGGCGACACGGTGCGCGTGCGCCTCACGAACCGGCTGCCGCAGCCCACCACCATCCACTGGCACGGCATCCGCCTGCCCAACGGGATGGACGGCGTGCCCGGCGTGACGCAGCCCCCCATCGAGCCGGGAGCGAGCTTCACCTACGAGTTCCAGGTGAAGGACGCCGGCACCTTCTGGTTCCACCCGCACCTGCGCGGCAGCGAGCAGGTGGAGCGCGGGCTCTTCGGCCTGCTCATCGTGGAGGAGCCCTCGCCCCCCGCGCACAGCCGCGAGCTGGTCTGGGTGCTCGACGACTGGCGGCTGGACGAGCGCGGGCAGATCGACCCGCGCTTCAACACGCGCGGCGACCTCGCGCACGACGGGCGCTGGGGGCAGGTGCTCACCGTCAACGGCGCCTTCCAGCCCACCGTGCGCGTGCGACCCGGGGAGCGGCTGCGGCTGCGGCTCGTCAACGTGGCCAACGGCCGCGTCTTCTCTCCGGCCTTGCGCGGCGTGGATGCGCAGCTCATCGCCTTCGATGCGCTCGTGACCGACCGCCCGCTCCCCGCGGAGGGGCTCACGCTGGCGCCGGGCAACCGCGCCGACCTCCTGCTCACCGTCCCGCCGCAGCTGCGGGGCGGGCGCGTGCAGGTGGTGGACCGCTTCGGGCGCGGGGAGCGCGTGCTCGCGGAGCTAGAGGTGGAGGGGAAGCCGGCCGCGCCCCCGCAAGCCCTGCCCCCGCTG
>NZ_JABBJJ010000327.1 GCF_012933655.1 Pyxidicoccus fallax
TCGGCACTCAGGCACGGGAGCTGGTGCGGGAAGTGCTGGCAAATGGTGAGCGCGAGGGAGCGCTGGCACCAGGAAGCGTGCAGGTGGGCGAGGGGCTCATCTGGGGAGCACTGGCGGAGCTGGTGCGGGCGGTGGCGCGGGGGGACGAGCGGGTCGCGCTGGAGAACGTCCGTCCCATGGGGCGGGTGCTCTGGAAGGCGCTGGCGGTGGAGGAGGACTCCGGTGCCGGAGGCGGGCGAACGGCCCCGCCGGAGGGCGCAGGCACCGGAGGCACCGAGGCGGAAGGCGCGGGTACTCTTCCCCTAGAGGGGGCTGGCACCAGAGGCACTGAGGCGGAGGGCGCGGGGAGTCCTTCCCTTGAGGGCCCTGTCACGGAAGACGCCGAAGCGGGAGGCGCGGGTACTCCTCCCCTGGAGCGGGCTGCGACGGGAGGCTCGGAGCCCGGGGACGTGGGCATGTCGCATCCAGGTGCCGCGACGCTGGATGCGTTCGGAACGGAAGCCTCGGGTGCGGGCTGCCTGGAGCATGGGGACTCCGCTTTCGGTCAGGTGCCTGGGGACGCTTCCACTGCCCGCGATTCCGGGACAGCAGCGCTCGGAGCGACGGGAGTGCGTCGAGGTGACGGCTCCTTCCGGTGCGGGACACGCGCTCTGGCGCGGGCGCGTGCTTGCTTCCCCTGCCCCGTGCGCCGCTCCGGGCCGAGCTTCGCCAGGCGGCGTCCTGCTCCGTGCAGTGCCTTGCGGTGTCCTGAATCAGCCGCCCCGGAAGCGCCACAGCCACAGCAGGCCGACGACGAGCGCCACCGCTCCGCCCATCAGCGCCCAGCCGATGATGGAGCAACCGGGCGATGCCTTCGACACGATGGGCAGCTTCTGCGTCTTCAGCTCCTCCACGAGCTGGGCGAGCTGGGCGGCGTCGTAGGACACCGGCTCACCGGCGCGAATCTTCCGGCCGATGGCCTCCAGCTCGCCTCCCGGGTGGAACCGCTCCGTGAGCAGCAGGCTCTTGGCCTGCAAATCACGGTCGGTGCCATGGGCCGCGGGGTCGAGCCCACAGCGGGCGCAGGGGGTGAAGGCACCGACCTTCGACTCGCCACACCGGACGCAGACTGCCAGGGTCATGCGCGCAGCCTACCGCGAACCGGAACGTCCCGGCTGCGCGCATTCCCCTCGGACCTCACGGCGCGAGGCTGCTCAGGTGCTGCCGGATGTGCGCGATGGACGTGTTCATCGCCGACCCATTCGAGGCGAACTTGTACGCCGGGTCCCACGTCTGGGAGCTGCCGTAGCACCAGCCCAGCCCCTGAACGATGCACTGGTCGTAGACAGCGGCGTGCTCGAAGGTGAAGCCGACGCCGTGGTTGCGCAGCAGCCACGACTTGCGCAGCGCCGTGTTCGTCGTGTTGACGATGGTGCCGTGCTCGACGCTGCCCGCCGGGAAGCCCGCGGTGCGCGCGGTGTGGTCCAGAATCTGGGCCACCGTCCACCCCTCGCGCGCATAGAGCCGCCGCGCGACGGCCTCCACGTCCGCCAAGGTGACGTAGTGCACCTGCACCCCGGCCAGTCCCACCTGCCAGGGGCCGCCGTTGTTGTAGCAGACGTCCAGCGGCCAGATGGCCCGGTCACCCGTGGACGTGTTGCACAGGGAGAATGTCAGCGGGCTGGACATGGGGTCGGGACGGTTGCGGCCCAAATCCCAGATGCCCTCCTTCATCGCCCACCAGGAGACGCGCGCCGCCACGTCCAGGCGCTGGTCCCGCGTGCCCTCGAGCCGCGGCACCACCTTCGCCGCCACCCAGCGCAGCCACTTCTCCTGGTCCTTGCTCAGCAGGTACCCGTTCACCCTCAACGTGGGCACCTGGTCCCAGTAGTCGCCGTGGGACCAGCCCACGGTGCCATTCACGTTGAGCCGGTAGAAGCCGCCGCTCGGCGACTCGCTCACCACCGTGGCCTGCTCGCCGATGGAGACGAGCCGGATGGCCGTGTTCGATGTCGAGGGGCCCGTGCGCAGATAGACGTTCTCCACCGCCCGCACGCGCGACCCGGCGAGGATGCCGAACAGCAGGGGGGACTCGGTGGTGCCGACCTCGTCGGCCTCCGGCTCCACCGCCACCTCCTCGGGTGGCATTCCCTCACCACAGGCGAGGGTGAACAGCAGCGCGGAGGACGCGAGCAGCAAACGGTGGAAACGGTGGGGTGACGCGGACATGAAGACCTCCTGAGGGGGAAGACCGCGCCGCGCCCCGCTGCACGGCCCATGCCCCTTCTCCTGCCGAGGGACGGCCCGCGAGCGCTGACCACTTTCCGGTCATTCCATGCGTCAGGTGACCGGTTCCGGCGACGCGCGTGCTTCGCGTCCATCACGCCCGCTCTGAAGGAGGCGCGACGAGACGCGTTCGCGGCACACGCGCTGCAATGCCTCTCCCCGTCTCATTCCCGCAGCGCAACCCCCTCAGGAGAGCTCACATGGTTGGAACCTCCCGCGCACCCCGCCCGCGCTTCTCGCGCTGGCTGCTGGCCGGCTGGATGGCCACCGCCGCGTTCGCCGGCGTCCGCTTCGTGCCCACGGCCCACGCGTCGTACTCGCACAACGGCTGGGACCAGAAGCACATCGCCACCATCCACGACAACAACGGGCCCGCGGGAGGCGGCAGTGGCCCGGGCACGTACGACGAGGAGTACTGCGTCATGTCCGAGACCTCGGCCATGCCCGTCTCCACGATTGGCCCCTTCATCCAGCAGACGCTGACGCAGCTGTCCTTCGACATCGTTTGGGACGGCTCCGCGGACTGGCGGGTGGACCTGTGGCGCGCACCGAAGGCCTGCAACGAGTACTCGACGGCCGACCGGAACAACATCGAGATCGAGTACCGCATCCGGGAGACCTGGGCCTCCGTGTGCGGCGGCGACATCTACGCCTGCGTCACGTCCGTGAGCCCCATCACCGACGCCACCCGCGCGCACCAGCACTACAAGTACATGAACGTGCACCTGAAGCGGGAGCAGTTGGCCGCGCTCGCGACCACGCACCGCGCCCGCAAGTTCATCAACCACGAGACGGGGCACGTGCTGGGCCTGCGCGATCCGGTCTCCGGCGCCGAGTGCATGTACAGCGTCATGACCAATGACCTGTATGCCCACCTGGGCTGCACCGCCACCGTGTGGCACCCCACCACGTCCGACTTCGTGTCCGTCCGCTCCATCGCCAACCGCGCCAACTGAGCCGTGCCCACCCCTTCTGCCATGAGGAATTTCCCCATGAAGCGTTTCCCCCTGCGTGAGCTGCTCCACGTGGCCGCGATGTCCGGCATCGTCTTCGCGGCGGTCCACTGCGGCGGCGAGGCACCCGCCAACATCCCGGAAGGCGACGTCCACTTCGACGACAAGAGCGCGCTGCTGACCACGAACCGCGATGCGCTGCGGCTGTGCGTCCGCGAGGCTCCCGGCCTGCGCGGCGGCGGCCGTGTCACCGAGCGGCTCGACGCGAGCCTGAAGGCCCTCGACGCCCACCCCGACTGGGCCGCGGCGCGCTTCGGCGCGAAGACGCCGACGGTGGAAGCCGGCTGCCCGGGGCCCGCGCTCCCGCTGGCGCGAATCGAGCCCAAGGAGTCCATCGTGGGCCCGGGCCCCACGACGAAGCCCGGCCGCTTCCGCACCTTCATCCACGTGCTCGACGAGAAGACGGCGGACGTGGTGCTCGGCGAGCGCAAGGCGGAGCGCGCCGTCGCGGAGTTCCTGCGCGTCGATGACCACATCCTCGCCGAGGTCACCACCGCGCTCGTCGTGCGCGAGTCCTACCTGGACGACCCGGAGTTCGCCTCGCGCTGGCTGTCGCAGGCCGTGGGGCTCCAGCCCATGAGCGCGGGGTTCCAGCGCCTGGAGGACGGCGAGGTGCCCGGCGTGCTCGGTGACTTCGTGGAGAAGCCCGTCACCGACACGTCCGCCCTGCGCGGTGGCGTGAAGTAGCCGTGGGTGCTCCGGCCTGGGAGTGGCTCATGCGCGGCGCGCGCGGGCCCGCCGGGCCGGGGCGGGAGGCGCGTCCTGCTCCCTGCCGGACATGCGGCGCAGCTCCGCGTTGCCCAGCACCACCTGGGTGAGGCGCGAGCGGGAGATGCGCAGCGCGGCGGCGGTGGCCACGACGTTGCCGCCGTTCTCCACCAGGCTCTGCGCGATGCACTGGCGCTGCACCTCCGCCAGGAAGTCGCGCAGCGAGCCGCCGTGCTGGCGGAAGAGGGCGGACACGTCCGTCATGCCCGCCAGGGCGGGCCGGGGCTCCGCGCACTCCAGGGCCCGCTGCAGCAGCGGCGCGAGCACCGCCGCGCCGATGGCGCGCGTGTCCGACAGCACGTCCGCCGCGCGCACGGTGTTGTGCAGCTCGCGCACGTTGCCGGGCCACGGGTGGGCGCGCAGCAGGCGCTCGGCCTCGGGGGAGAAGGACTTCGGCGGGCCACCGCGCTCCTGGGCGGCCTCCTGGAGGAAGTGCGTGGCCAGGAGCAGCACGTCCTCGCCGCGCTCGCGCAGGGGAGGCAGCTCCACGTGGATGCCGTTGAGGCGGAAGAAGAGGTCCTGCCGGAACTCCCCCGCGCGCACGGCCTTGGCCAGGTTGCGGTTGGACGCGGCGACGACGCGCACGTCCACGCGCACCTCCTCGGTGCCGCCCACCCGCTGGAAGGCGCGCTCCTGCAACGCGCGAAGCAGGGCCGCCTGTCCGCGCGGGCTGATGTCCGCGACCTCGTCCAGGAAGAGGGTGCCTCCGTGGGCCTGCTCGAAGCGTCCCCGCTGACGGGCCACGGCGCCGGTGAAGGAGCCACGCTCGTGGCCGAAGAGGTCGGACAGGAGCAGCTCGTCGTTGATGGCGGCGCAGTTGACGGCCACGAAGGGGCCGGCGGCGCGGCGGGACACATCATGGATGGCGCGCGCGGCCAGCTCCTTGCCCACGCCCGTCTCACCGAACAGCAGCACGCTGGTGTCCGAGGAGGCCACCCGGCGCAGCTGCGCCATGGCCGCGCGGAAGGCCGCCGAGCCCCCTCGCAGGTAGGCGGGCGCGGAGACCTCCTCCGCCGGCGCCTCGCCCAGCAGCGCGAGGAGCTGGGGCCGGTCATACACGCGGCGGAAGCGGGCGCGGGCCTCGGGGGACAGCGGCTCGGTGAGGCGGCGCCACTCGGCGAGCGCGGCTTGACGGGCGCTCAGGCGCTGCGCGTCCGTGCCTCCGTCTTCCGCGAGCTGGAGGGTGAGCACCTGGGCCCGCAGGGCGAGGTCCTGCGCGCGCAGGCGGTCGGGGCGGGCACTCGCGCGGCGCAGCGCCCGGCGTGCCCGCGAGGCGTCTCCGTTGGCGAGGGCCACTCGCGCGTCCAGGAGGTGCAGGCGCGCGGGCTGGGTGGCGCCCTCGCGCAGGTAGAGGCCCTGGGCCAGTGCGTCCAGCACCCGCGCAGCCTCTCTCGCGCGCCCCAGGGCGAGCAGTGCCTCCACGCGCAGCCAACCGATGGGCGCCGCGTCGAGCGGGCCGAGGCCGTCCAGCGTCGCCAGCGCGGCCTCCCACTCTCCGCGCGCGCACTGGAGGTGGGCACGGCCCAGGCCGATGGACAGGCGGCCCTCGGGCGTGTCGGCCGCGAGCGCGACGAGGGCGGCCAGCTTGCGCTCCGCCTCCGCCGTGTCCCCGAGGAAGCAGTCGGTGGCGATGGCCTGCGGGTACGCGCGGAGCTGCTGGAAGGGGATGTCCAGGCCCGGCAGCGCGCGGGTGAGGGCGGCCTGGGCCTCCAGGTGGCGGCCCTCGCGCGAGTAGGCGTGCCCGAGGCCCAGCAGCGCCACGGACTCGAAGGGCACCTCGCCGCACAGCAACTCCAGGGCGGCGAGCCCGAGCTGGATGGCGGCGGTGTTCTGCTCCGCGCGGCGCGCGAGCGTGGCGAAGGCCACCTTGGCCAGCCCCACCATGTCGCCCAGCCCGGCGGCGCGCGCCTGTGTCTCCACCGAGGTGAAGAGCCGGCGCGCGAGCTTCTCGTCGCCAGCGTCCATGGCCACGCGCCCCTCCAGCACCGTCAGCATCAGCCGCGAATAGGTGCTCTCGGGGGTGGCGTCGTCCAGGGCCTCGCGGGCCTCTCGCGCGAAGGCGACGCCCTCCTCGCGCCGGCCCGCGTCCAGCAGGAACTGGAAGTGCGTGGGCGCGAGGAAGCCGTGCGCTCCCGCCACGCGCCCCGTGAGTCCCTTCGGGCCGAGCGCCCAGGCCACCAGCGCGTGGCCGGACTCCGGGTGGCCCATGCGCACGAGCACGTGCGCGGTCGTCGCCAGCAGCGCGCTCGCCCAGCGGGCCTGCGCGCCCCAGGGCTCGAAGTCCCAGGGGGTGGGCCGTGTGCGCGCGGAAGGGGCGTCCAGCGCGTGGCGCAGGCCCTCCACCATGGACGCCGCGCGCCCCGTCGCGGACTCCAGGCGGCGGCGTCCCTCGCCGAGCGGGTCCGCCGCCAGCATCAGCAGCAGGGCCTCGTCCGGCGCGGAGGCCAGGGGGGCCAGTCGTGCGCAGGTGGCCCGCACCTCGGGCACCTCCAGCAGGTTCACCGCCATGTCGAGCGTGGCGGACCCCGCGGGCGCGAGCGTGCCGCCGGGCAGCTTCCGGCACAGGCCCGCGTCGCAGGCGAGGTGGGCACCGTCGAGGAGCGCGTCACCGAGCGCGTCGGCCAGCACGCTCAGGGACAACGGCTGGGGCGCGGCGCAGGCGGCCAGCACGGCCAGCCGGCGCCGGCGCGCGGGCTCGCGTCGCTCGGGATGGAGGAGGGAGGCTGGAGTGTCGTCGGGAGAAACGGGCACGAGCAGGAAGCCTGGGGCCATCCCGGAGGGAGCATCAAGGCCCCGCCCTTCTATTGACACAGCAGTAGCGGAATGGTGCAGCGCGGAGCTTGGATGGCGAGGTGCGTCGCGCGGGGACGTGTCGCCGGGCGAACGGTCGGGACGCTCCGCGGGCCCGCGAGGCTCCGTGTGGCCGTGGCCGTGCGGGAGCGCCTATTCCGCTTCGGTGCGCTCCTCGCGGCGACGGAGGAACGCGCGCACGCCCACGAGCAGCACGGGAAGCAGCGCGCCGACTCCGAGCGCTCCCAGGTGTCGACCCACCGGGGCTCCGGCCCAGGCTTCGCCCAGCGTCCACCCCAGCCACACGCCGCCCCCGGCGAGCAGGGCGAAGAGGCACCCGATGCCCTCGTCTCCCTGGGACGCCACCCTCCCCAGGCCCACGCCCGCCGCGAGCGCCAGCGCCGCTCCCATCGCGGTGGGGACCGGTCCCGCGTCCATCAGGGCCAGCACGTTGGGCAGCGACAGCGCCACCCAGGACATGACGAACAACGTGCGCCCGCGCATTCCGTGACCGCCGAAGCGCGTTGGCTCACTCATGGGCGCGGGCCTCGTGCCCGGGACGTCGGTGGATGCGCACCCGGGAAGCGTAGGTGATTTCACGGCCTGCCGCCGAAGGGGGAGTCCGCGCGGGCACGGTGGTGCATCACGCGGATGCGGAGCGACAGCGGGAACCCACCGCGACTCAGCGCGCCGGCACCGCCTGCCGCGGCACGGACGTCTCACTGGCCGAAGCCGTCGGCTCCACGCGAGCGCGCAGCATGGGCGCGAACGCCGCGCGGTAGCTCCACGCGAGGTACAGGCTGAGCACGATGAACGTGATGGGCAGCGGGTACGACGGCGCCAGCGCGAAGTGGAACCCCGCGATGTTGATGATGATGGGGGCCAGCAGCGTCAGCGCGAGCGGCACGAACCGGTTGGTCAGCAGCGCGAGCCCGGCGACGACCTCGATGCCCTTGACCATGGGCATGATGTAGCCGCTGGCCCCGAGCCCCGTGACGAAGGGCAGGGCCTCCGGGGGAGGCGGCGGCTGCGGCGGCAGGAACGGGATGAAGTGACTGAGGCCGATGACGAAGAACGGCAGACCGAGCACCACGCGAGCGACGCGTGGGCCCCACTTGGCGAAGACAGACATGTAAGTGCTCCGGGGAAGGTTGCTGAAACCAAGCTAACGGCCTGCCCATGGCGGCACTAGTCAGTCCTCGGGCAACGTATTATTGCTTCCAGGGCAATGGACCTGAACCGCGTCGCCACCTTCATCCGCGTCGTCGAGGCCGGCTCCTTCACGGCCGCGGCGACGCGCCTCCAGCTCCCCACGTCGTCCGTCAGCCGCAGCGTCGCGAAGCTCGAGCAGGAGCTTGGCCTCGTGCTGTTGGAGCGCACGACGCGGCGCATCTCCCTCACCGACGCCGGCCGCGCCTACTACGAGCGCGCCCGCGAGGCCGTCGCCGGCCTGGACGAGGCCACGGCGCTGGCGGGCGAGGCCGCGCGCGAGCCGAGCGGCGTCGTGCACGTCGCCGCGCCTCCCGAGCTGGTGGGCAAGCTCGCCGTCACGCTCGGGGAGTTCGTCCGGCTCTACCCGAAGATTCACGTCGACGTGATGACGACGGCGCGCGGCGCGGAGCTCGTTGGCGCCGAGGTCGACATCGCCATCGTGCACGGCCAGCTCGCGGACTCGGAGCACATGGTCCGCAAGCTGGGCACGAGCGAGCACCGGCTGTTCGCCGCGGCCTCCTACCTGGAGCGGCGCGGGCGCCCCCGCACCGTCGCGGACCTGGCGCGCCATGATGCGGTGCTGTACCGCGGCACCGCCGGGCAGGCGACGTGGGAGCTCGTCGGGCCGCGCGGTCCCGAGACGGTCAAGGTCCAGGGGCCGCTCAGTGGCGACAACATCGAGTTCGTCCTCGACGCGGTCGCCGGTGGCCACGGCATCGGGCTCTTGCCCGAGTTCTGCATGTGGCCGGGTGCCACGCCGGGCGTGCCCCTGGAGCCCGTCCTGCCGAAGTACACCTCGGCCCGGGCGCTGCGCTCGCTCGTGCACTCGTCCCGGCACCTGCCGAAGCGGGTCGCGCTGCTGCGCGACTTCCTCTCCACCCACCTGGTGTCCTGCTGCGTGAAGCCGGGCATGAGGCCCTCGTGACGCCGTGCCTCGGCTTCAGGCCAGCGTGACGCCGTGGCCCGGCGCGTCCGGGTCGAAGTCGAGCCGCGCGCCGTCGTAGCGGGCGCCGCCCTGGAAGGGGTGGCTCGCGATGAACAGCGGCGTGTCCAGGTCCGCGTACGTGAAGCCGCCCAGGCCCGCGGCCAGGTGCGCGGAGGCGCTCATCGCCAGCACGCTCTCCACCATGCCGCCCACCATCAGCTCCAGGCCCGCCGCCCGCGCGAGGCTCCACATCGTCAGCGCCTCCACCACGCCGCACTTCATCGTCTTGATGTTGATGCCGTGCGCGGCGTTCTCCTTGATGAGCCGCAGCACGTCCTTCGCCGAGCGCGCCGACTCGTCCGCGCACACCGGCACCTTCGAGCGCCGCGACACCTCCGCCATGCCCGCGAGGTCCGTGGCCTTCACCGGCTGCTCGAAGAGGGAGAGCGGCACGTCCGCCCGCTCCAGCTCCTTCAGGAAGGCCAGCGCCTCCGCGACGTCATAGCCGCCGTTGGCGTCCGCGAAGAGCCGCGCCCGCGGGGCCACCTCGTGGATGGCCACCATCCGCGCCGCGTCCTGGTCCGGCGTCAGCGCCCCCACCTTCACCTTCAGCGTGGAGATGCCCCGCGCGAGGATGGCCTTCGCGGACTCGCGCGCGTGCGCCACGTCTCCCGCCGTCACCGTCATGTCGATTTCGAGCGTCGTGCCCGCGCCGCCCAGCAGCACGTACAGCGGCACGCGGTGGTGCCGGGCCAGCGCGTCCAGCATCGCCATCTCCACTCCGGCCCGCGCGGAGGGCGCCAGCGCCAGCGAGTCTCCCAGCCACTCCGAGAGCGGACGCCACGCGCGCACGTCCTTGCCCATCAGCCCCGCGCGTACCGACTCCAGCGCGGCGAGGGTGCCGTGCTGCGTCTCGCCGCTGACGGCGGTGAAGGGCGCCGCCTCGCCCAGGCCCACGGTGCCGTCCGCCAGCGTCAGGCGCACCAGCACGTTCTCCGCGGCGTGCTGCGCGCCGGTGGCGATGGCGAAGGGCTCGGTGAGGGGCAGGTGCAGCGGCTCGAACGCGAGGGCGGTGATGAGGGTGGGCGTCATGTCGGTGGCCGCACCCTAGTCCGCTCTCCGGGAAGTGGGGACACCCCGCACGCACGTTGTGGCCGGGTGTCCCACGCACCTGACAGGTCATGCCCGGGGTTCCCGCCGCACCCCTGGCTTGAGAAAGGTGTCCGTTCGTGGCGACATAGGGGCACTCCGGCTGATTCCGGACGCGGCCCCTTTCCGTGCGCCGCGCAGGTCAGGAGTGGGCGGCGTATGTCGGAGACGGATACATCCCCCCAGTCGAGGCTCGCGGCTCCCGGCGCGGACGTGCTGCTGACGACGCTGGAGGAAGTGGAGCGCCAGCAGCCCGAGGGCTGCATGGTGCTGCGCGCCGTGCGCGAAGCGAATGGCGCCATCACCGACTTCGAGTGGGTGTGGGCCAACCCCGCCGCGGCGCGCACGCTGGGCCGCACTCCCGAGGGCCTGCGCGGCCGGCGGCTGAAGGAGGTCTCCGCGGAGAAGGGCCTGGGCGGCCGCGTGGGCGTGCTGCGGCAGGTGGTGGAGACGGGGCGTCCCACGGCGGACAACTTCGCGGAAGGGGACGCGTGGCTGCAGGGCACGGCGGTGCCGCTGCGCGACGGGGTGCTCGTGCGCCTGCGCGACGTCACCAGCGCGCTGCGCGTGGAGGAGGGCGTCCGCGACACGCTGGACTGGGTGCGCGACGTGCTGGAGGGCACCCCGGACGCCTTCATGACGCTGGACGTGGAGTGGCGCGTCACCTACGTCAACCACCAGGCCATCGCCATCAGCGGGCGCCCGCAGGAGAAGCTCTTCCGCCGCGTGCTGTGGGAGGCGTGCCCGGAGCTGCAGGGCACCCTCATGGAGCGCGAGATGCGCCGCGTGGCCTCCGAGGGCGTGGCCTCCACGTTCGAGATTCGCACCTCCCAGGCCCGCTGGCACGAGGTGCACGCCTGGTGCAGCAACGGCAACCTGTCCGTCTTCGCCAGCGACATCACCGACAAGAAGCGCGCCGAGGCCGAGCGCGACGTGCTGCTGGAGCGCGAGCACTCCGGCCGCCTGGAGGCGGAGGCCCTGGTGGCCGAGCGCACCCAGGAGCTGGTGGCCGCGCGCGAGCGGCTGGTGCAGTCGGAGAAGCTGGCCATGGCCGGGCAGCTCGCGGCGGGCGTGGGTCACGAAATCAACAACCCGCTGTCCTATGTCACCGGCAACCTCCAGTTCGCGCTGGAGCAGCTGGAGCACCTCGCGGCCCACCCCGGTGACGGCGAGGCGCTGCGCGAGGCGCTGGAGGCCCTGCGCGAGGCCCGCGAGGGCGCCGAGCGCATCCGCGTCACCGTGAGGGACTTGCAGACGTTCGCCCGCGCGGACGAGCCGCACCTCACCCCCGTGGACGTGCACGCGGCGCTGGAGTTCGGCCTGTCCATGGCCATGCCCCACCTGCGCTACCGCGCGCAGGTGGAGCGGCACTACGGCGGCGTGCCCACCGTCATGGCGCACGAGGCGAAGCTGGGGCAGGTGTTCCTCCAGCTGCTCGTCAACGCCGCGTTCGCCATTCCGGAGGGAGACGCCGCGCGCCACCGCGTCGTCCTCTCCACGCGGACGGAGGGGCCGTGGGTGGTGGTGGAGGTGACGGACTCCGGCCACGGCATGACGCCGGAGGTGCTGGAGCGCGCCTTCGAGCCGTTCTTCACCACCCGCGCCGTGGGCGAGGGCACCGGGCTGGGACTGTCCACCGCGCTGGGGCTGGTGCGCAGCATGCGCGGCGAGCTGACGGCGACGAGCACGCCCGGCGGGGGCAGCACCTTCCGCGTGCGGCTGCCCACCACGGACGCCGCCGCGCTGCCCGCCTCGCCCGAGGCGGTGGAGGACTCGGCCACGCGCAAGCGGGTGCTGGTGGTGGACGACGAGCCGCAGCTCACCTCGGTGCTGCGCCGCGTGCTGGGCCGCCGCCACGAGGTGGTGAGCGTGCACAGCGGGCGCGAGGCGCTGGAGTTGCTGGCGCGCGACGACGCCTTCGACCTCGTCTTCTGCGACCTGATGATGGGGGATTTGACGGGCATGGACGTGCACGACGCGCTGGCCCGGTGTCAGCCGGAGCTGCTGTCGCGCTTCGTCTTCATGACGGGCGGCGGCTTCACCGAGCGCGCTCGCGCCTTCCTCCAGTCCGTGCCGCTGCCGCGCATCGAGAAGCCCTTCGAGCCGGGCACCCTGCGCGCGCTGGTGGAGGGAGCGCCTCCGCGCGCCGGGGCGGTGAGGCCACCGGCGCGCGAGGCGGAAGGGGAGTGACTACAGCTTCACTTCCTCGCGGTCCGGGTGGGTGATGTAGCCGGTGCCGGCCGCGACGAGCTTCGCCATCAGCTTGTCCATGCCGTTGGAGCGGGCGAAGGCCATCTCGTTCTTCGTGGCCCCCACCAGGGTGAGCAGCTGCACCTTGCCGCTGGGGAGCACGAAGTGGTCCGGGCGGGACGGGTCCCTCACGAAGAGGAAGCCGGCCAGCTTGGAGTCGCCGCCGTCCAGCGAGCCCTCCACCGGGTAGCGGTGGCCCATGGCGAAGGCGCGCATGCACACGAGGTTGTAGGCCATCATGTCCAGCAGCCGGAACACGGGCCACTTGGCCTCCTCCGGCGTGTGGATGACCATCTCGTAGCCGAGGCCGCTGGGCGCGTCGTCGGGGAACTCCTCACCGGGCGTCACCGTGAAGGGGTTGGACAGGCCGCTGGTGACATAGGTCCAGTACGGGTAGTCCGGGCTCGGCGGGGCCACGCGCACGCCCATGGGCCCCCAGTTCGGGTCCGGCTCCTGCACCTGCGCCAGCTCACTCTCCATCCACGCCTGGATGGCGTCCGTCTGGTCGAGCGTGAAGACGCCTTCGTCGATGGCGCCGAACATCTTGGGGTACTCGACCTCGTCGCGGTCCGCCCAGCAGTCTTCGTACCACTGGATGAAGTCTTCGTCCGTCTCCGGGGCTTTCATAACGGGGACACTCTACGGGCTCGCCCCTGTTTCACAACTTCCCAAAGCAGCCGAAGCCCTTCGGGCGGACAGTCCGGTGCCCTCCCGTGGCCCCGGAGGGCGGTTTCAGGTGCCGGTGGCCCCCCCGGCGGTGGGGCTGCCGGCCAGGGGCCAGGGCTTGAGGCCGCAGATGCGCTCGGCCTCCTCCACCGCGGGGGCGAGCCGCGAGTGCTCCCGGCGCAGGAAGCTCCGGATGGCGCCGTCGAGGGTGGGGTTGAAGATGAGGTGGGCGCTGTGCACGGCGGTGGGCTCGAAGCCGCGGGACACCTTGTGCTCGCCGCCGGCCCCGGGCTCGAACACCTTGCGGCCGGCGCGGATGCAGTCCTCCACGGAGTGGTAGAGGCAGACGTGGAAGTGGAGGAAGGGGTGCTCCTCGAAGGCGCCCCAGTAGCGGCCGTAGAGGCGCTCCGGGGTGGCGAGGTTGAAGGCACCGGCGATGACGCGCGGGCCCTTCACGGCCTCCACCATCTCCACGCTGTCCGGCAGCGTACGGAAGACGCGGGCGAAGAAGTCGGGGGTGAGCTGGATTTGCCCCCAGGCGTGGCGCTCGCAGGTGGAGGTGTAGAAGCCGTAGGCGCGCTGGGCGTGGGCGGGGGTGAGCTCGGCGCCGCGCACGGTGCGCAGGGAGATGCCCTGGGTGGCGGCGGCGCCGCGCTCGCGCTTGAGCTGGTTGCGGCGCTTGGAGTCGAAGCGGGCCAGGTAGTCGTCGTAGTTGCGGTAGCCGGGGTTCTTCCAGTGGAACTGGAGGGTGATGCGGCGGGCGAGCCCCTGGGCCTCGAGGAAGTCGGCCTCGTCGTCGGTGGGGTAGAGGACGTGGACGGAGGAGCAGCCGGACTCGCGGGCGCTCTCGGCGGCGGCGGAGAGGAGGGCGCGGCGCAGGGTGGGGACGTCCTCTCCGGCGGCGATGAGGAAGCGGGGGAC
>NZ_JABBJJ010000328.1 GCF_012933655.1 Pyxidicoccus fallax
GGGCGGGAGGCCAGCGTTCGGATCGAGTTCCCGTTGCGAACAGGGCTTGGGGGCTGGTGGGTCTGAATCAGGCCGCGCCACGAGGCCGCACGCTGCGAGACCGCCGGCCCAGGAACTCTCGCGGGGTGGCGCCCGTCAGTGCCTTGAAGTCGGTGATGAGGTGGGACTGGTCGTAGTAGCCCGTCGCCGCCGCGATGGCGCCCCAGTCCGGCTCGGTGGCGTGCCGCCACGCACGCACCGCGCGCTGGAACCGGACGAGGCGCGTGAACTCCTTGGGGCCGACGCCGACCACGTCCTCGAAAGCCCGGCGAAGCTGCCGCGTGCTGATGCCCAGCCCGCGCGCGAGCCCCTCCACGCGCGGCAACTCGCGTGCCTCCGAAACGAGCCGGACCGCGCGCCGCACGAGGTACGCGCTCGGAGGCTCGAACACATCGCTGCCGCGGAGCCGCTCCAGGAGTGCCTCCTCGACGAGGTGCCTCCTCACCGTGACCGAGGGTGCCTCCGCGAGCCGCTCACGCAGGCGCCCGCCATCGGGGCCCCAGAGCGTGTCGAGGGACACCACGCGATTGGTGAGCTCGGACAGCGGCACACCGAAGAACGGGTAGGCGCCCCCGGGCTTGAAGCGCACGATGAGCGTCCGCGGCGGCACCTGCTCGGAGGGCTTTCGCAGCGCGCTCAGACGTGTACCGACGGCGTAGACCCCGCTGAAGGTGGACGTGAAGCGGACCACCAGGTCCATGTGGCCGTCCGGCAGCCGGACGTATGCGTCCACGGCGGCCCCGTCCGGGACGACCCGGTACGACTCCACGAAGCGGGACAGCTCGCGCTTCGGTTCGAGCTGGAGGGCCGGAGCAGTCACGTCCCAATCATGCGACGCGCCCATACCGGCTTCAACCCGTGGAGCCCCAGGCGCGCGCGGGATGGCCGATTTCTCCAATCGGGCCGGGGCGGGCTCCTCTACTTCAGAGCGCATGGAGACCCCACACCTCGGGAGCTGACCATGCGAGTGCATCACCTCAACTGTGGAACCCTGTGCCCCGGCAGCGCGCGCTTCATCCTCGGCGAGGGGAGCCTCTTCACACGAGCGCAACTCGTCTGCCATTGCCTGCTGCTGGAGACGCGGCAGGGGCTCGCCCTCGTCGACACGGGGCTCGGGCTGCGGGACATCCAGGACCCGAGCCGGATGGGACGGAGGTTCATCAAGCGCAACGCGCCCCGGCTCGACCCGAGTGAGACGGCGGTGGCGCAGGTGGAGCGGCTCGGCTTCAAGCGCGAGGACGTGCGCCACGTGCTCCCCACGCACCTGGACCTCGACCACGCCGGCGGCCTGTCGGACTTCCCCACCGCCGAGGTGCACGTGTTCCGCGCCGAATACGAGGCGGCGATGCACCCCACGGGACGCAGCGGGAGAATCGGCTACCGGCCCCGGCAGTGGGCGCACGGGCCCCGGTGGCAGCCTCACGCGCTGGACGGAGAGCGCTGGTTCGGCTTCGAGGCGGTACGTCCGATTCCCGGCCTCGGTGACGAGGTGCTGCTCGTGCCGCTCGTGGGTCACTCGGAAGGGCACTGCGGCGTCGCGGTGCGGAGCGAGGGGCGCTGGCTGCTCCACGCGGGCGACGCGTACTTCAGCCATCACGAGGTCAACCCCGTGGCACCTCGCAGCCCGCTCGGGGTCGCGCTGTTCCAGCGGCTGCGCTCGGTGGACAACGTGGCGCGCCTGTCGAACCAGGCCCGTCTGCGGGAGCTGGTGCGCAACCACTCCCACGAGGTGAGCGTGTTCTGCGCCCACTGCCCCACCGACTTCCGGCGCCATGCCGCGACGCCGATTCCACAGGCACAGGCGTCCAGGGCGGTGGCCGGCTGACCACGAGCCCTGAAGCAAGCCGACCTTCAGCGCTCCAACCGGCCAAGGAGGACTGGCGCGCGGGCTCGCCACGAGAGCGATGAAGCCGGGAGCGGCTCCATCGCATGTGGTGGCGACGAGGCCCCCTCGCTACGGGACGGCGTAGCCGAGGAGCTGCTCCGTCACGTGGCCCTCGCAGTTGGAGGCGCCGGAGACGAAGTGGTCCTGCCCCTGGCCGATGCGGCACCGATAGAGCGGCACCGTGCCCGCCACCTGCGAGGTGTAGATGTGGCCCACCGGCCCCATCGGCAGTTGCCCCTCGCAGTTCACATCCGGCGAGAGCAGGTTGTGGTTGCCCACGCGGCACTCGTACAGCATCCGCGTGCCCGGGGCCGCGTCGCGCAGCAGCCGCCACGAGGACTCCACCCGGAAGCCCGGCGGCGGCAGGCGCGACGACGCCCAGTGTCCCCGCGTGGAGTGGTACGCCCGGCGCAGGCGCGTGTACGGCAGGTCCTCGAAACCGCACGACAGCCGCGGCGGGTTCAGGTCATTGCGGTTGGCCAGTGCCCACGTGCTCCACGCCGGCTTCGCGCTCCCGTCCGTGCGCCGCAGCCCGAGCGCCAGCCCGCCCTCCGCCGCGTTGTCCTGCATCCGGTGGTAGATGTAGCTCTCGATGCCCGGTGTCCCCAGCACGTTGCGGAACGTGTCACACACCGCGGTCTGCTGCGCGGCCTCGGAGGACTGCGGACTTCCGGAGTGGATGCCGCTCTCCGTGAGCTGGATTTCCCACGCGTGCGGCCGGTTGGGGAACGTCTTGCGCAGCCAGCCGGCCAGCGCGCCCAGGTTGCCGTACGTCACGAGCGGGTAGTCGTCGGCGGAGAACTGGGGCCGGAACAGGTCCGGCGCGTACGGGTGGTACGCCACGCGCCATGCACGAGCGCCCGCCCGCGCCGCGATGCCGTTGATGACGGTGATGCCGGACAAGAGCGGGCTGTTCGCCGAGGGCTGGTCGTACTGCGTGCCGAAGTGGTGCGTCAGCGAGATGAGCACCTTCGCCGCGGGCTGCCACGCGGTGACCTGGTCATAGGCCGCGTTGTAGTTGGCCGCGTACGTGTCCAGCCACGCCGTGACGTTGCACGCCCCCGCGCCCTGTCCGCAGCCGATGTCGAACCAGTCGTTGGAGTTGACCTCGTTGTGGATGACGAAGTCCGCGATGCGGCCGCGCCCGTTCTGCCCGTTGTAGAGCCACGACAACAGGCCGGCGAAGCGCCCGTAGTCCGCCGCGTTGTTGGGCGCACAGAAGATTTCGAAGCCCGGCGCCGCCGGAGTGCACACGCGCCCGGCCCGAGCCCAGGCGGGCACGCCGTACACCACCGCCGTCACCACCACGCCGCGCGCCGTCCACTCGCGGATGGCCGCGTCCACCGCCGCGTCCACCACGAAGCAGCGCCCGCCATACTCCACCCGTCCCGCCGCGCACGGCGGCGCCTGCGGCGACGGCTCCCAGTTCGCCCAGACGAGGTTCATGGCCACGCCGCCCGTGTTGTTCCCCACGAGCTCGTCGTAGCTGTGCCAGAAGTCCGGCTGGATGCCCTTGATGCGATACGCGCTTCGCGTGGGGTACGGCAGGTTCGCCAACGCCAACGACGGCACCAGGACTGCTGTGAGCAGCAGCCCCACCGTCAGGCTCCAGCGACGCAACTCCGAGGTCATGAGAAGGCTCCCGGTAGAGGAGGAATGCCCCACCCTAGCCAGGAGCCCGATATCCAGGCTATCCAATTAAAGCTTGGATGGCCGTGCTCGTCCCTACAGCGTCACGCGCCCCACGTAGAGGGTGTTCTCGCCCTGGTTGGCGATGAACAGCTCCCGCGTCACGGGGTTGAAGGCGAGGCCGTCCACCCGCTCGGCGCCGCCTCCGCCCGGGGCCACGAAGGTGTCGCGCACCAGCCGCGTGGACAGCTCCACCACGGAGATGACGCCCGTCAGCGGGTTGCCGCAGAAGAGGTAGCCCAAGCCCGCCGCCAGCGCGCGGCACGTGCCGCCCGGAGCGGGGAACGAGCCCACCACCGCGCCCGTCGTGGGATTGAGGATGTGGATGCGGTTGATGGTCGAGTAGTAGAGGTGCGTCCCGTCCCAGGCCATGCCCTCGCCGCGTCCCACGGGCGCCGGTATCGACCCCACCTGGGCCCCCGTGCCGGGGTGGATGGAGTTGATGAAGCCCGCCCCCGTCGTCACGTTGGCCACCCGGATGCGCGAGCCGTCCCACTCCATGCCGCCAATGGTGTCGTTGTCCACCGGGTCGATGGAGCCCATCACCGCGCCCGTCGTCGGGTTGAGGAAGTAGATGCGCTCCGAGAAGGGCTGCTGCGTGAGGAACAGCAGCGCGGACCGGGGCACGATGCTCCCCGCGATGAGAATCCTCCGCGCGTACGCCAGCGCGCTGCTGGAGCCGCTGTTCGCCTGCGGGAAGGGGAACCTCCGCAGCAGCGTGAAGCCCACCGGCGGCAGCGGCGTGGCGTGCACCGCCCGGTACGCGTTGATGCGGCCCTTGCCCAGCTTGCCGACGAAGCCCGGGTTCTTCGCGTCGATGTTGTCGCAGGTGCTCTCGATGATGCTCCGCACCTGCGCGGTGGTCAGCGTCCGGTTGCGTGACAGGATGAGCGCCGCCAGGCCGGCCACGTGCGGCGACGCCATGGAGGTGCCGTCCAGGTAGGCGTAGCTGTTGTCGGGATAGGACGAGTAGATGTTCACGCCCGGCGCCGACACGTCCACGCGCGCGCCGTAGTTGGAGAAGCTGGCCCGCACGTCCTGCTGGTTCGTGGCCGCCACCGAGAGGACCTCGGGGTAGTACGCCGGATAGAACGGTGGCGACTCGATGTCCTGGTTGGCGTTGCCCGCCGCGAACACCACCACGACGTTCCTACTCACCGCGTTGATGATGGCGTTGTGCACGCCCGCGTGGTCGCCGCTCATCTTCCAGCTGCAGTTGATGACGTAGCGGCGCGACGGGTTCGCCACCGCCTGCGCGGCGACGTAGTTGATGGCGTCCGCGCGGTTCTGGTTCATGCCCGCCGTCAGGTTGATGCGCAGGGGCATGAGGCGGCAGCCGGGGGCCATGCCGATGACGCCCGTCCCGTTGTCCACCGCCGCCGCGGTGCCGGACACGTGCGTGCCGTGGCCATCCGTGTCGTCGGGGCTGGGGTCGGCCGCGTCGGCGAAGTCCCAGTCCTCGCTCCCGCGCGCCAGCAGGTTGCCCACCAGGTCCGGGTGGTCCAGGTCCATGCCCGTGTCGATGACGGAGATGACGACATCCGGATGGCCGCGGGTGATGTCCCACGCCTCCACCGCGTCCGTGTCGCTGTCCACGCTTCCCGTCGTCCCGTTCACCGCCTGCCCGGTGTTGTGCAGCCCCCACAGCACGGGGAAGTTCGGGTCGTCGGGCAGGTAGAGCGCGTCGTTGAAGCCCGCCTCGCTCGGCTCGGCGAAGGCCACCTCCTCCAGCGCCGACAGCTCGCGCAGCGTCTCGAACAGGCCCCGCTCCTCCGGCACGGCCAGCGTGTAGTACCCGGGCGTGCGCTGCTCGGCGACGATGGGCGTCTTCCTCTCGTCGAGGAGCTGCTCGATGCGGTCCTTCGACACGCCCTCGCGGAACTGCACGGTGAGCTCGTCCGGGAGGAAGTAGCGCGTCAGCCCCTCGTCATCGACGAGGACGGGCAGCACGTTGGCGACCTCGGGACGGGATTCCAGGGAGCGCTCGGCGGTGCCCCGGTCGCGCGTCCTCGGCACCTTGAGGACGGCGAAGCCGCGGCCGGCATCCATGCCCTGGCTCACCGACATGGCGGTGTCCTTCATCAGCCCTCGCACGGACTCCGTGGAGGCCTGGGGCTGGAAGGTGGCGACCACCTCGTCCTCGCGCGGGGAAAAGCGCAGCTGCTTCTTGGTGAACTTGTTGGTGTAGCTGTAGTCGTTCTCGTGCTTCACCCTGGGTTTTTGCACACGCATGCCAGGAGCCTCCCTCGCTCCACCCGGAGGGAGTGGCGAAGGTGCCCCGTGTGACGGCCGGCTGGGAGTAGGCTGCTCCCGCCATGCCGTCTTCCCTGCTCGAAGCCTTCCTGGACCACGCCCGCCGCACGCCGGAGCGGCCCCTGCTCACTTTCGAGGGCGAGGCGTACACCTATGGCGCGCTCGCCGGACGCGTCGCGGACTTCGCCCGAGGCCTGAGGCAGCTCGGTCTCCAGCGGGGCGAGCGTGTCGCCCTCTTCCTGGAGAACAGCGCCTCGTTCGCCATCGCCTACCTCGGCGTGCAGCAGGCCGGCGGCGTGGTGGTGCTCGTCAACACGGCCTACCGCCAGGTGGAGCTGGCCCACATCCTCAGTGACTCGGAGGTACGGGCCTGCGTCACCGGCGCCTCGGGGGCGGCGGAGCTGGCGCCGCTTCGTGAACAGCTTCCCTCGCTCCAGTGGCTCATCACCGTGGAGCCGCCCACCGCCGCGCTCCCGGCGTCGCTCACCGTGGTGCCGTTCCAGGACCTGCTCGCGCGGGGGGCCGCCGACTCCTCCCCATTGGAGCTTCCACGTCCCGAGGAGCTGGCGGTGCTGGGCTACACCTCCGGCACGACGGGCCGCTCCAAGGGCGCCATGCTGCTGCACCGCAACCTGCTGGCCAACGTGCGGGCGGTGACGGAGGCGTGGCGGTGGACGGAGGCGGACCGGCTGCTGCTCGCGCTGCCGCTCTTCCACACCCACGGGCTCATGGTGGGCCTGCACGGCACGCTGTACACGGGCGCCAGCGTGGACCTGCGCCGCAAGTTCGTCGCCCAGGAGGCGCTGGAGGCGCTGCGCGACGACGCGTCGCTGACGATGTTCTTCGGCGTGCCCACCATGTACGGGCGGCTGCTGGAGGAGACGCGGCGCACGGGCGTGAAGCCGCGCCGCCTGCGGCTGTGGGTGTCCGGCTCGGCGCCGCTGAGCCCGCAGCTCCTCGGCGACATCGAGGCGGAGTTCGGCGCTCGCATCCTGGAGCGGTACGGGATGACGGAGACCATCATGAACACCACCAACCCGTACGACGGCGAGCGCCGCCCGGGCACGGTGGGCTTTCCCTATCCCGGCCAGGAGGCGCGCGTGGTGGACGTGCGCACGCGCAAGCCGCTGGACCGGGGCGAGACGGGAGAGATTGAAGTGCGCGGGCCCCACGTCTTCGCGGGCTACTGGCGCCGGCCGGACGCCACCGCCGAGTCCTTCGACCCGGAGGGTTGGTTCCGCACGGGCGACCTGGGTGAGTACGACGCGGATGGCTACCTGAGGATTACGGGCCGCGCGCGCGAGCTCATCATCAGCGGCGGCTTCAACGTGTACCCGCGCGAGGTGGAGGAGGTGCTCGCCACGCACCCGGGTGTCGCGGAGGTGGCCGTGCTGGGCCTGCCGGACGCGGACTTCGGCGAGCAGGTGGTGGCCGTGGTGGTGCCGCCCGCCGGAGCGCCCGCGCCGGATGCGCAAGTCCTGGTGGACTGGTGCAAGGACCGGCTCGCCAGCTTCAAGAAGCCCCGCCGCGTCGTCTTCGTGGATGCGCTGCCTCGCAACGCGCTCGGCAAGGTGCAGAAGCACCTGCTGCGCGACAGGCTGGTGGGGCCGGGGGACAAGGCGCGCTGATACAAACAAACAGGGCCCCGGGTTCCCGAGGAACGTGGGGCCCTGAAGGGTGCTGACAGGGGAGCTCAGCTCTCCGCGGACACGGCCTGCTCGGAGCAGACGGCCTCGTCGGCCTGCTGCACGGACTCCCGCTGCTTCCCTGACTCCTCGGTGAGCGAGGCCTGCGTATCGCTGCTCCGGCAGTGATCCCTGCAGACGTACTCCGAGCAGGTGGTGCGGTAGGTCCCCTCGTAGCAGGGCGAGGTGCAGAGGTCCTCACACGAACACACGTCCATGCACTGCGGCGGATATGCGAGCGCCGTCGACGGAGCACCCACCGCGAAGAAAAGGCTGAGAACCGCGCCGAGCTGCTTCATCCAATTCCGCATGCGTGCTCCCGGGTCGAGATGGGTAAAGCGCGATCATAACGATTTAACTGCCAGCCCCATATCGGGTTCGGAATGTGACGCGCTGCGCGTTTGCCGGGAGCGTGTTCCCACCCGGCGCCGGATTCCGAACACACCCCCATCAAATCCGTGGCCGGCATCCGTCCGTGGCCTACCTTCGCGCCGAGGGCGGAAGGAGCATCTGTGACGGACACCTCTGAGCTGCAAGGCGAGCCCGACGACCCCCGGGTTCCCAGCGGCGTGCCGGGTTTGGACACTCTCCTCGGCGGTGGTTGGCTGCGGGGAGGCACCTACATCATCACCGGCGTCCCGGGGACGGGGAAGACCATCCTCGGCAACCAGTTCTGTTTCTCCATGGTCGCCCGTGGCGGGAAGGCCATCTACCTCACGGTGCTGGCCGAGTCGCACGCGCGCATGGTGTTGCACCTGCAAGGCATGAACTTCTTCCACAAGGAGGAGGTGGGCCGCTCGCTGAACTACGAGAGCGGCTACGCCCCCCTCAAGGCGGACGGCCTCCAGGGGCTGAGCCGGCTCATCTTCCGCGCGGTTCGCGAGCACGGCGCCAGCGCGCTGGTGCTGGACGGGCTGTCCGCGGTGGAGGAGCGCGCCGAGTCACGGCTGGCCTTCCGCGAGTTCCTCCACGGCCTGTGCGTCCACAACGCGCTGGCGGGCTGCACCACGCTGCTGCTCACCGGCCAGCGCAACGACGCGGCGGACCCGCAGTTCGCCATGGTGGACGGCGTCGTCACGCTGAGCATGGACCCGCTCGGGGTGAAGGTGGTGCGCAGCATCGAGGTGGGGAAGTTCCGCGGCGGCGCGCAGATTGCCGGCAAGCACAGCTTCGACATCAGCGCCACCGGGCTCACCATCTACCCGCGCACCGAGGCCCTCTACTCGGGGCAGACGTCACGGGTGCCGGACCTGGATGACCGGCTGCGCTTCGGCATCCCCCGTTTCGACGAGATGCTCCACGGCGGCCTCGTGCGCTACTCGTCCACGCTCGTCTTCGGCTCGCCCGGCAGCGGCAAGACGCTGCTGTGCCTGCACTTCCTGGCCGAGGGCGCGCGCAAGGGCGAGCCGGGCCTGTACTTCGGCTTCGTGGAGACGCGGGAGCGCCTGCTCAACAAGGCGGAGCTGGTGGGCCTGGACCTGCGCAAGTACGTGAAGGCGGGTCTGGTGCACCTGGAGTCGCGCGTGGCGGTGGAGACGCTGCCGGACGCGCTGGTGCAGGAGCTGTTCGAGCTGGTGAAGAAGCACGGCATCAAGCGCCTGGTGCTGGACGGGCTGGAGCCCTTCATCCAGGAGTCCACGGACAAGGGCCGCGCCCCGCGCTTCCTCACGGCCCTCAACAACACGCTGCGCGGCCTGGGCGTCACCACCCTGGCGACGCAGCAGACCAGCACCCTCTTCGGCCCGGAGCTCCAGGCGCCGCTGGAGGGCGTGGAAGCCATCATCGACAACATCATCCTCCTGCGCTTCGTGGAGCTGCGCTCGCAGCTCTACCGCATGCTGTCCGTGCTGAAGATGCGCGAGAGCGACAATGACCCGGCCCTGCGCCTGTTCTCCATCTCCTCGCACGGCATCGACGTGGCGGAGACCTTCGAGAGCGCCGAGGCCATCCTCACCGGACAGGCCCGACCCCTGCCCCCGAACATGAAGAAGAAGGGGGAGAAGCCCGTCAAGCGCAAGGGACTCTTGCGGCGCAGGAGGGGCGGCTCATGAAGCGCCTTCTCATCGTCGACGACGAGCTGGCCATCGTCGAGGCACTCCAGGACATCCTGTCCGTGGAGGGCTATGACATCGCCACCGCCTTCAACGGGGCGGAGGGCCTGCAGCGCATGGCGGCCTCGAAGCCGGACCTCGTGCTGCTGGACTTGATGATGCCCGTCATGGATGGCCGCGAGATGCTGCGCCGGATGCGAGACGACACCGCGCTGCGCGACATCCCCGTGGTGGTGATGAGCGCCGGCCGCATCTCCGACGAGGAGCGCCGCTTCAGCGCGCGCTTCCTCGCCAAGCCCTTCGAGCTGGACGAGCTGCTCGACACCATCGCCGAGCTGCTCGCCTCGGGTGCGTCCCGGACGGAGGGCGAGAACGGCTCGCCCTGAGGCACGGAGGGCCCGGGGAGTCTCCCGGGCGCCTCAGCCGGGCGTGGGACGGAAGAGGACGTCCCGGTAGTACTGCAGCTCGGAGATGCTGGCGCGCACGTCCGCCAGCGCGGTGTGCCCGCTGGGCGGCTTGCGGGGCTCCACGAGGTTCGGGTACCAGGAGCGCGCCAGCACCTTGAGGCTCGTCACGTCCACCATGCGGTAGTGCAGGTAGCGCTCCAGCATGGGCATGTAGCGGAAGAGGAAGCGCCGGTCGGTGTGGATGGAGTTGCCGGCGAGCACGCCCTCGCCCAGCGCGCAGTGCTCGGCCACCAGCGCCGTCACGTCGCGCTCGGCGACGCGCAGGGACGTGTTGGAGGCGCGCACCTTGTCCAACAGCCCATTGCGCGTGTGCATCTCGCGCACCACGGGCTCCATGCGCAGGAGCACCTCCTCGGGCTGCCAGATGACGCGGTCCATCTCCGCGAGGGGCCTCAGGTCGGGCCCGGTGATGATGACGCCAATCTCGATGATGGCGCACGACTCCGGGTCCAACCCGGTCATCTCGAGGTCCAGCCAGACGAAGCGCTGTTCACGCGAAATCATTTCGTAGGTCCGAGTTGAAGTGGGGGGCGGACCCTACCAGTCCCGGGGCCGCGCGGGGCGCTCATTCCTCCAGCTCCGTCCGTACGTCCACTTCGGACTCCAGCGTCCGGTGCACCGGGCAGCGGTCCGCGATGTCCATCAGCTTCGCGCGCTGCTCCTCCGTCAGCGGCCCCGTGAGCTTCAGCGTGCGCGCGAGCCGGTCCACCCTGCCCACCTTCGACTCGCAGTTCGCGCAGTCCTGGGCGTGCACCTTGTCGTGGCTCAGCCGCACGTGGACGTGCTCCAGCGGCCAGCCCTTCCGCGCCGCGTACAGGCGCAGCGTCATGGCCGTGCACGCGCCCAGTGCGGCCGACAGCAGGCCATAGGGCGTGGGGCCGGTGTCCTCGCCGCCCAGGCCCAGGGGCTCGTCCACGCGCAGGCGGTGCCGGCCCACGCGCACGTCCTGCGCGAAGCGGCCCTCACCCGCCTCGTGGACCTCCACCACGCCCGGGGGCAGCGGTGCTTCGCGCTCCGCCACCGGCGTCACGTGCCGCGCGGCCCACGGGCCCAGCACGTCCGCCGCGAAGCCCGCGTCCACCTCGCGCGAGAGGAAGTGGTCCGCCCCGTCCAGCATCACCAGGCTGGCCGGCCGCCGCGCCGCCGCCACCAGCCGCCGCGGGTGCTCCAGGCTGACGTACCGGTCCTCCGGCGCGTGCAGCGCCAGCACCGCGCCCGGGAAGCCCCCCAGCGCCGCGGCCACGCGCGCGGGGTCGATGTCGCGGACGAAGCCCCGGGTGAGGCGCAGGCGGCCCGGGCCCAGGGAGATGTCACCCTCGCGCAGCTCGCGCTCGTGGGAGGGCAGCCGCTCCAGCACCGGCTCCGGCCCGGACGGCGCGTTCACCACCGCCAGCGCCGCCACCTCGGGCAACCGGGGCAGCGCCGCCGCCGCGGCCGTGCCTCCCAGGCTGTGTCCCACCAGCAGCCGGGCAGGCGGGTAATGCCCGCGCAGCCACGCCGCCGCCTCCACCACCGCGTCCACCGAGGGCACCGTGTCCGGCCGCCGCGGCGTGCCGTCGTGGGTGGGAGACGCGGTGAAGTCCAGCCGCAGCACCGCGAAGCCCCGGGACACCAGCGCGTGGCACAGCCGCGCCGTGCCGTGGGACTCGCCGAGACAGGCGAAGCACGACACCAGCACCGCGCTGGCCGCGGGCCGGCCCGGGGGCAGCTCCAGCTTCGCCGTCACCGGCACGCCGTTCGGCCCCCGCAGCTCCACCGCCCGCGTCCCCATGGCGCCTCCCCGGGTGGAGTCAGACGTCCACCTCGCACTCCGCCGTCCAGCGTCCGTCCGCGTCCCGCCGCACCGAGGGCCCGGCGAGCGAGAAGCCGCGCGGGTCCACGGCGCCCTGATGCCGCGCCGGGTCCAGGTGCTCGCCGAAGGCGCTGGCGAACAGGCGCCAGCCATCCAGGCGCACCGCGAAGCAGCGGAAGCGCAGGCGCCGGGCGGCCATGTTGTGGATGACGGCGCGCAGCCAGTTCGCCAGCAGGTGGTCGAAGTCGCGCGCGTCGCACTCCACCGTCACCTCCTCGCGTACCTCCACCGTGGACGGGTCCGCCACCAGCGCGCACAGCGCCACCGCGGCCTGCTCCAGGGCCTCCTCCACCGTGCGGCCGCTGCCGCGCACCACCCGCTCCGTGCCTCGGTCGAGGTGCTCCCAGCGGGGAGACGGGGTGCCCGTTCCGGGTGCGAGTCCTGCGTCCATGGCTCCTCCTTGCGTGCTGCGTTGCCTGTCCGTGCCGCCCTGGGTGCCCAGGCTCATGCGCGTGCCTCCGGCCGGGCCGCGCCGAGGTAGTGCACGAACCACTCCGCCGCCAGCCGCGCCACCTCCTCCAGCGCGCCGGGCTCCTCGAAGAGGTGCGTGGCGCCGGGGATGATTTTGATGTCCTTGAGCCCCTCCAGCCGCGCGAGCGCGTCCTCGTTCAGCTCCAGCACGCCGAAGTCATGGCCGCCGACGAGCAGCCGCGTGGGGGCCTGCACGCGCGACAGCACCGGGCCCGCGAGGTCCGGCCTGCCGCCGCGAGACACCACCGCATGGATGAGGTCCGGGTGCAGCGCCGCGGCCACCAGCGCCGCCGCCGCGCCCGTGCTGGAGCCGAAGTAGCCGAAGCGCAGCGAGGCCAGCTCCGGCTGCGCGTGCGCCCACTCCGTCACCGCCGCCAGCCGGCGTGCGAGGAAGGCGATGTCGAAGCGCAAGTCGCCGGTGACGGCGTCCTGGGCCTCCTCCTCCTCGCTGAGGAGGTCGAAGAGGAGCGTGCCCAGTCCCGCCTCGCGCAGCGCGCGGGCGACGGCGCGGTTGCGGGGACTGAAGCGACTGCTGCCGCTGCCATGCGCGAAGATGACCAGCCCGTGCGCGCCCGGGGGGACTCCCAGGCTGCCGCCCAGTTCCACGCCTCCCGCCGTCACCTTCACCTCACGCACGTCCGGGTCCGTGTGCCTGCCTTTCCTCATGTGGCCGTACCTCCTCGTCGTCTCACATCCAGAAGCCCCCCGTGTCCGTGGACTCGAGCACCTCGCGCGGCAGCCCCGGCTGGCGCGCGCGGGCCAGCAGCTGCCACACCTCCACGTCGGGCAGGGGGCGGAAGTCGTCGTAGGCCTCGGACACGGTGCGCAGGCCCGGCATGATGTCGAGGCAGTGCACCGCGTCCGCGTGCGCGCGCACCACCTCCAGCCCGCGGGGCGTGGCCACCGGGGTGGACAGAATCAGCCGGCCGGGCCGCTGCCGCCGCAGCGCCTGGAGCGCGGCGACGGCGGTGGCGCCGGAGATGACGCCGTCGTCCACCACGAGCAGCACGCAGCCGCCGAGGTCCGGCGTGGGGCCACCGCGCAGCCGTTGGATCTGGGTCTCCACGTCGGAGGCCTCGTCGCGCGCCATGCTGAGGAGTTCCACCTCGGGGATGGGGGACATCCGCAGGGTGTCGCGGTCCAGGTAGAGGCCGCCGCCCTCGGAGACGGCTCCCAGGGTGGTCAGCCGGCCGGGCACGCTCAACCGGCGGGCGCCCCAGATGTCCAGGGGTGCTTCCAGGGCCCGGGCCACCTCGTAGGCCACGCGCAGCCCTCCGCGCGCCAGCCCCAGCACGCGCGCATTCACACCCCGGAAGGTCAACAGGCGCGCCGCCAGGTGACGGCCCGCATCCGCTCGGTCCCGAAACCGCATGAGTCTTCCTCCACCACCGAAGGTGAATCACTCCCGGGGTTGGCGGCGGCGGAGACACAGACAGTGGCCCTCCCGTCGGATTGCTTTCGGAGGGGGCTCGTGGGGCCGCTGTCT
>NZ_JABBJJ010000329.1 GCF_012933655.1 Pyxidicoccus fallax
TCGGAGGTGGGGGCGGGTGAGTCGCCGGACATGGCAGCATGGACTAGCACTGAAGCGCACGCTCCGCCCATGACGAAGCGTGTGGGCGCCTGCACGCCCGGCGTTCCTGGAGGGATTCTCCCTGCACGCAAATACGCACCTGCATGCGAACGCCTTTCTGGAGACGAGAAGCAGCCTGAAATCACCGGGGCCGGAAACCGCTGAGATTCCAGCGGCTTCCGGCCCCGATTGAAGTGTCCCCGACGGGATTCGAACCCGTGGAGGGGGGGGCTGAGGCATCGCCTCATTGTGTAGGGCCGCTTCGACACTACGTACTGGGTGAGAACACCTCCCATCAACGAAAACAAGGTGCACGCCTTCCTCGACGGACTCTTCGGAGAAGACCTGCATGCCAAGCGGGTCTTGTCGCTGTCGCTGGCGACGCTGGGCGTGGTCCATGCGGCCAGTCTGCCGGTGTACGCAATCGGCCGGGCGCTGGCGCTGGCCCGTGGTACCCAGGGCAAGCACGGGGTGAAGCAGGTCGACCAGCTGCTGTCCAACACGGGCATCGACGTCTGGCACCTGTTCGCCCTGTGGATGCCCTACGTGCTGGGGCAGCGTACCGAGGCTGTGGTGTCGCTGGACTGGACTGGACGGACTTCGAGGCCGACGACCAGACGACGCTGGTGGCCGCGCTCAAGACGCGACATGGCCGCTGGAAGCCCCTGGTGTGGTTGACGGTGCAGAAGTCCGACCTCAAGGGGCTGCGCAATGAAGTGAAGGACTCCGTCCTCTTGCGCCTGCGTGAGTTCATCGCCCCCGCGGTGAAGATGACGATTCTGGCTTGTCCGCCATGAGCATTGCCGAGCCGGAGCGGCGCGACCGGTTGCTGCTGGTGTGTGCGCTGGCGCTGGCGCTGCTGACGTTGCTGGGAGAGGCCGGGGCAAGAAACGCTCCTGCTCCCGCTTCAGCCAGGGATGCTTCTACTATCAGGCTCTGCCCATGCTGCCCGAGGAACGGTTGCGACCTCTGATGGAACTCTTCAGCCAACTCGTCCGAGAGCGCCCCGTTTTCCGCGAAGCCTTCGGTGTCATATGAGGGGATGCCTCAGGGGCTGAATAGCTATCCTCGCTTGAGGGAGTTGGGACCGGCGTCGTGAGCACCTTGCCGTCTCTCAAGGGAGGCTACTTGACTTTGCTGCAAGTACCCAGGTCTGCGTACACGTTCGCGTCCCTCATGGAGACCCAAGCCGCGTCATTTCGTTCCACGAACTCGGGCGGACGCTCTCCAGTGGTAATTTGGATGCACTGGATATCGGGCCAATACTGGAGGCGAAACCAAGTCGCCGTCTGCGCCTTGTTGATCGTGACCAGCGTGGGGGTCTTCTTACTCATGACAAGAGTGAGACTCGAGCCAATCTAACACCGCCGAGACACCCGGGCGAGCTCTGGAGTAGGTTCCTGCCTCATGGGTACTTGGATGAACGCGGCCTTTATTCAATGTGGGGATGTGAACCGGGTTGAGAGAGAACTTGCCCGCCTTGTGGTGGAAATGGGGCGGCAACTTGTGATCCCGAGACAGCGCAAGACTGACCATCGAGATCCTATGCAAATCGGAAAGGGTGAGGAGGTTCGCCGTTGGGGGATCGCCGGTTTCCGTGGCGCCCCGGGATGGACTGCCATCCGCACCGCCCCCTTTGAATTGTTGATGCAGGGAAGCCCGCCGCTTCTCGCACGCCTCGCCGAACAGGTGGGCGCCCCTGCTTTCCAGTACAACATCCACGACAGCAGCTCGGGATTATTGATGGAGGCGGACGCGCATGGGCGCGTGGAGCTTTCAGGGTACGTTTCGCACGAGCCGAGAGAATACTGGAACGGAGACCCTCCGATAGATCGCGTAGAGCCGCGCTTCCGCATCATCGATCCCTCGGATGTGGCTGCATGGGCCGAGGCAACCATGCCAAAGGCACGGGTGAAAGTGATGGATTCCTCCAAGGGGAACCTCCAGACGGAGGACCCCGAGCTGATGCGGTGGCTCCGCGATATTGGCGCCGAGGTTGACCCCACGGAAGGTCGGTCCGGCCACTATGACGTGTGGACGTTTCATCCCGCACACGTCATCCGCAAGTTCGCGGAGGCAGACGACACCGGCCTATTCCTTGATCCGGATTGGTGTGTGGAACCGGCCTTCAAGACTGTTTTCGGCGGTCCGAACGCCGAGCACTGCGACAACCTCTGCATGGTGCAGACGCTAATCCCCCACGCACCCCTGCCCATTGACGGGTTCGTACTCTACGCAGAGTCGAAGGAGTAGGAACGCGAACAGGGGCTGAGGCGACACCCCTGCCCACCAAGCCCAGATGGTCCTGCGGTCCTGCCCCAACTGCTCGGCCAGCTCCGTAACGATGGTGTCCGGGACGGGGGGCGGTGTGAGGTGGACCCCATCGGCTGGACCACTTTGGGGCGATCCATCTTTGCGCCTGAGCCGACGGTGAGAGTGTGTTGATACGTCGTCGTCGTGGTCGTGTCGAGGGGGCGCGGGGGGAGACTCGTAACCTGTGGAAAGCTGTGGAGGCCTGTGGAGTCACGCCGCCTGCTCGATGATGCCGGTGCGGTAGACGTGCATGGGCGTGCGGTACCCGAGCGCCTGGTGCGGACGTTCGAGGTTGTAGAAGCGCAGCCAGCGGCCAACGCCCGCCCAGGCCTGGCGCACGTCGCCGTAGGCGTTGAGGTAGACCTCCTCGTACTTGAGGCTGCGCCAGAGCCGCTCGACGAAGATGTTGTCCACGCACCGGCCCTTGCCGTCCATGCTGATGCGCACGTCCTGCTCCTTGAGCACTGCGAGCCAGTCCTTGTCCGTGAACTGCGCCCCCTGGTCGGTGTTGAAGATGCCCGGAGGCCCATGGTGGCGCAGGGCCTCTTCGAGTGCCTCGATTACGTGGGAGTCGGCTCAAAGCGCAAAAATGGGGGTGGTCCAAAAAAACGGGGACCACTTCAATAGCCGTCCCCGTCGCGGTGCCTGCTCTTCGATGGGGTCGCTTCTGGTTCCCCGGTGCCGCTGCCCCGCGAATTGCGCCGCGTCCATGCTGGAGCGCTCCGAGTCGATCGCTCTGTCTCCTGTGAAGCCGCGCCGCCCCGTGCCGTGTCCCACCGCGCCCGAAATTCATCGTGCCGCTGGTGCGCTCCGGGCCATGCTGCCGCGTCTCGGCAGGTTCCGGGTATCCCCGCTATTCGCGGCTGCTGGCATACTCCACATGCGGCCAGCCTTGCCCCGAGCTCGCTGGCTCGACGGAAAGGACGAAGCAATGCGACTCCGCGCCTGCGCCGCACTACTGGTCTTCCTCTCGGCTTGCGCCACGTCGGCACCGAGCCCAAGAGAGCACACGTCCCGGAATCCGAGGATCGCCAACCTCCAACGAGCAGCGAAGCTACCGTGGACGGACGGGGGACGGTGCGTCGTCCGTGAGGCGTCCCAGCCTTGGCCCGTGCTAGCGGAGCGGTGCTTTGCAGCCCTCGACCATGACCGGGTCCAGTTCAACGACCGGACGGGAAGGTGTGCCGTTGCCTCGGCGGGTGCGGCTGCCTTGGGCATCGGCCTCTGTGTCTTGGCTGCTCCCGAGATCGTTGCAGGCGCGGTGATTGTCCTTGGCGTTGTGGTGGTGGGAGTCGTCATCAAGGAAGCGCTAGATGCGTATGAGCTGAGAGGGAGTAGTTCGGACGAGGTAGAACCCGCGCCCCGGACGAAGCCCGCCTCGCAGGAATCCTCAGAGAATCGAAAGCCCAAGCCGGAGCCAACAGGGCAGGATTGGTTCCCCCCGGCGCCGACCGATCCAGTGGAGCGCGAGCGCCGCCCGGAGTGCAGGCCCGTCCCAGTGCCGCACCGAGGCGGAAATGACCCGCACGACGATTGCGCCGACCTCCTTCCGCAGAACAGCTTCCCCGGCTGGGACGTGCTTGTTAATGGCAAGCAATTCGACGCGTTGGTGCTTGTTACGCGGACCCTGTGGGACGTCAAAACTGATAATTTCGGCAAACACAACCTGCACTCCCAGCAGTTTTTTGCCCGCGTGAAGCTGCCGGAATTGCAACGCGAGAAAAGGCTCGCAGAAGCATGTGGATATAAGTTTGTTGTTGGCGTGCGAAGCGCTGCGCACAAAGTCGCACTTGAGCGATTGGATAATACTCTCACGGTTGTTGTCATGGATTGGTGTTGATATGGCGGTCTTTCCTGATGAACTCGGCATCATTGTCTATGCGCCTGCGCTCGTGGGTGACGACAGGCGACCTCTCGCTATCGTTCACGGGATGGAAGGCGCGCTTCCTGGTCTACGGCTAGCGTGGACGCTCTCTGAAAAGGAAGATCTTCTTGCGTTGCCTCACCGCGACGAATGGGTCGTTTCAGAGAGGACGGACAACGGGTTTCCGTTCCTTTGCAACGATGACAAAAGCCGCCCGGTGACGATTACCGGCTGGGAGAATCCTAACGGGCTTGCGGCAGGGAGCCCGCCGCACTTGGAGGTTCACGGGTCGCTGCACCTGGACACAGCCGGTATCGCGGCGGCAGCGGGTGTGCTGGCAGCCATAGGGGAAGGCGCTCGCGCTTTCTGGGGGCGCGCGACGCCGTTCAACGCGGCCGTCGAGATTTCGCGGCAGACGATCGATCCGGTGCGTAAGCCGGGTGTCGCACCACGCGGGCTCCCAGTGCTTAGGTTCCCGGACTACATCCGCGCGCCTGAAATTCCGCATTACCTCGGGTGGCTCAATTATTGGTCTGCCGCTGCCGCACGCGCCATCGGGTTCCCGGACCTGGCTCGGGACGCAGAGCTTCTTTCACGGACGCACCGCACGGCATCGGGCGGGTGGGTCGTGCAGCTCACGGACGCGCCGCTCGACCTTGACAACCCTGCCCACCTGGACGCGCTCCTGCGGGCTTATGAGCGCTTCCCGGAGATCGGCGGTCGCGCAGCACCTTGACCCCTCCGTGCCGGGGGATGGGGGCAGCTCCCCAGCCGTAGGGAAGGGAGACTCTGCGCGGGCGGAGGCGATGCTAGAGCGCCGAACAGGTTAGTGGAACCTCATGCCGCGAGGCGCTGCTCTTCGGCGATGCGGCGGTGGATGGTTTCCAGGTTCTGGAGCGCGCAGAGCCGGCGAAGGTCGAAGGTGTTCTTCCGCGTGCCGCGGTAGCGGGCCCTCGGCCCCTGACGCTGGCCGAGATGGGCGAGTGGGTGCTCGACGGGCACCCGCTCGCGCAGCTTCGCCCGTCCCGAGCGAGTGCCTTGCAGCCGCCGCAGTCGCTTCTGCAGGGCTTCGTCCTCGCCCAGCCGAACGCTCCTGCCGCGTCCGGAGGCCGCCTGCGTGCATTGGGCGCGCAAGGCATCTTTGCGGATAGGGTCCATGCGAGCGCCGGCCCGGTGCTGGCCCCTTGCAACCTCGTGGGGGCCGGCCGGCTCATGGGCGCCCCGCCTATCGCACTGCGCCGCCACCGTGGCCTTCGAGGCTGCCGGGCAGCTCGCGGCGCGGACTTGCGGCAGGCGCGCTGTCAGGGCCCGCGCTAACAGCGTTCTAACAGCGCTCGGGTGGACGAAAACGAACGGGGCTGGACGGTTGACCCGTCCAACCCCGTGATTTTCCTCTGCTTCTAAGTGTCCCCGACGGGATTCGAACCCGTGTTACCGGCTTGAAAGGCCAGCGTCCTGGGCCTCTAGACGACGGGGACGGCTCTTCCTCTCTACTACATGAGTCGCGGGGGGCTCGAACCCCCGACCCTCGGCTTAAAAGGCCGGTGCTCTACCAGCTGAGCTAGCGACTCGCACTATTCTTTTTTCGAAACCGACATCCACCCCCGGAGGGAACCCGGGAGCAGGCGCTTCCTACCAGCACTGCCCCGCGCTTTCCACTGGCGAGCATACCCCCGCCTTCCTGACACCGCCCCGCCGACTTCCGGTGAACGCCCGGCCCACCGTCTCCACTCCTCGGTCACCGTCCGGCTGTATACAAGGAGCATGTCCCAGGACGTACACCCCGATAAGGACGACATCGAGGACGACGACGAGGAGCGCGCCCCGTTCCGCCGCTACCTCACCCGGGCAGGCGCCGAGCGCATGCACCGCGAGCTGGTCCACCTCCTCAACGAGGAGCGCCCCAAGGTCACCGCCGAGGTCTCCGCCGCCGCCGCCCAGGGCGACCGCTCCGAGAACGCCGAGTACATCTACGGCAAGAAGCGCCTGCGCGAAATCGACCGGCGCCTGCGCTTCCTACAGAAGCGCCTGGACACCGCCACCATCGTCACGCCCGCTGAACAGACAGACCGTGAGCGAATCTACTTCGGCGCCACCGTCACCCTGGAGGACGAGGACGGAAACAGGACCACGTACCAGATAGTCGGCTCCGATGAGATCGACGCCGCCGGAGGCCGCATCAGCGTGGAGTCCCCCATCGGCCGCGCCCTCCTGCGCAAGGCCGTGGGCGACTCCGTCGAGGTGCACCGCCCCCGCGGCGACATCGAGCTCACCGTGGTCGACATCCGCTACGAATAGGACGCCGTCATGCCTCGGACGCAGCCCATCAGCACCCGCTACCGCCGCATCTTCCAGCATCTGAGCGGGCTGGACCTGGCTGCCTCCGAGAACCAGGACCTCACCCTCGAGGAGCTCGGCCTCGACGACACGCAGAACGCCCGCGTGGACCTCGTCTTCGGCACCTACAGCCCCCAGGGCCTGGAGCGCGCCCTGCGCGCCTACGGGCTCCTCGAGCGCGTCGAGGAGCGCGTGGGCCCCGTGGAGGTCCGCGTCCAGTTCCAGGACCCGTACCGCCCCCGCATCGTCGTCTGGAGCCGTCGCTTCTACGCCCCCGTCGCCGACGTGTGCCTGCGCAAGACGGTGGGCGCCGAGGTGGGCCTGACCGACGCGCTCGCCCAGGCGCCGCTCCTCTACGTGGACTCGCTGCTCCTCCAGAACCCCGCCCGGCACTTCGACTGGAACCGGCCCCCGCTGCCTGGACAGAGCCACCCTGGACTCTCCCTCTCCGGGCAGATCCTCGACCTGCTGCTCCTCATGACCCGCCGCATCGGCGCCGAGGCCCTGGCGCTCGTGCCCTCCACCTTCGCCGCCGCGGGCGTCTACGAGCGCCGCTTCCTGTTCGTGGACGGAGAGGCCCAGGGCCGCTTCCTCGCGCTGAAGGGGGCAGGGCAGGGACGCCCGCGCTGGCTCGTCGCCTGGGCCGTGGAGCTGGGCTGCATGAAGGACGCCGAGGGCCGGCCCGCGCCCTTCCTGCCCACCCCTATGCTCTCCCCGCTGAGCAGCCGGCTGATCCACCACTTCGACGCGCGCACGTGGGACGACGCGCTCCAGGTGGCCGCCCGGCGGCTGCTCACGCTCGACGAGGAGGCCCTCCAGCAGCGCTTCCCCTGGGAGCGCATGCCGCCCGGACCGCCGCCCGAGCGGGTGGTGGAACTGCTCGGGTACGACCCGCTCGCTCCCGTCGTGGCGCACTAGCAACAGAACGCTACAGGGGTGTGGCGCGCGGGACTGGGAACGTGGGCTCCAGACGTTCCAATCCCAGGGCCTGAGACCGCGACGCGATGTCACGGCGTGCTGGCTCGGGCGTGCGGCGTGGGGTATCGGACAGCCGGCCTTCCAGGCGATTCACTGGCTGTTTCCCCCAGGGGCGGTGTCTATATTGGGTGGCGAAAGGGCCCCCAGCCGGGCCACGAGAAGCCCCCCAGTCGCACGGTCCGCAGCGGTCGCACCCGAACCTTCAGGTCGCGCAACCCACGATGCGAAAGAACTTCATCCTCGACACCAACGTCCTCCTCCACGACCCGCGCAGCATCTACGGGTTCAAGGACAACAACGTCATCATCCCCATCTACGTCATCGAGGAGATCGATCAGTTCAAGCGCGATCTCTCCGAGCTGGGGCGCAACGCGCGTCTGGTGGCCCGCTACCTCGACTCGTTCCGCGCGGAGGGTTCGCTGAAGGAGGGCGTGCCCCTGCCGCACGGAGGCATGCTCCGCGTCAACTTCACCGACCGCGAGCTGCCGCTGTCCATGGCGGACAGCAACCTGATGGACAACCGCATCCTCGCGGTGGCCATCGACCTGATGGAGAAGGAGCCGGAGACGCAGGCCGTCTTCATCACCAAGGACACCAACCTCCGCATCCGCGCGGACGCGCTCGGCCTCATCGCCGAGGACTACGACGCCGAGCGGGTCGAAATCACCGAGCTGTACACCGGCTTCACCGAGCGGCTCGTCCCGCGCGAGCTGGTGGACCAGATGTACAAGCAGGGCGCCGAGGTGGAGCTGCCCGACGCGGACACGCTCGCCCCGAACCAGGCCGTCCTCCTCAAGGACGAGACGAACCCGTCCCACACGGCCATGGCGCGCTTCCACGGCACCAAGGGCAAGCTGGTGCCCCTGCTGCGGCAGATCAAGGAAGGCACCTGGGGCGTCCGCCCGCGCAACATGGAGCAGACCTTCTGCCTGGACCTGCTGCTCAACGACGACATCAAGCTCGTCACCATCGTCGGCAAGGCGGGCACGGGCAAGACGCTGCTGGCCATCGCCGCGGGCCTGCAGAAGGTGACGGAGGAGGGGCTCTACCAGAAGCTGCTGGTCAGCCGGCCCATCTTCCCGCTGGGGCGCGACATCGGCTACCTGCCGGGCAGCGTCGAGGAGAAGCTCAACCCCTGGATGCAGCCCATCTTCGACAACGTCGAGTTCCTCATGAACCTGAGCCGCGCGGACAAAAAAGCCGGCCGCGGCTATCACGAACTGCTCGACCTGGGCCTGATGGAAATCGAGCCGCTCACGTACATCCGCGGCCGCAGCCTGCCCAACCAGTTCATCATCGTGGACGAGGCGCAGAACCTCACACCCCACGAGGTGAAGACCATCATCACCCGCGTGGGGGACAACACGAAGATCATCCTCACGGGAGACCCGTTCCAGATCGACAACCCGTACGTGGACTCGACCAACAACGGGCTGGTCCACGTGGTCAATCGCTTCAAGAGCGAGAAGATCGCGGCCCACATCACCATGGCCAAGGGAGAGCGCAGCGCCCTGGCCGAGCTGGCCGCCAACCTGCTCTAGGCCTGCGCCAGACTCGAGAGACGTGCCATGAAGAAGGACGGCCCCGACAACACGCCCACCGCCGGAGACGAGGAGAAGAAGCCCCTCATCGAGTACCCCGCCGTCTACACCTTCAAGGTGATGGGCAAGCAGGAACACGGCTTCCTCGAGCACGTGCGCGACCTGTTCCGCAAGCTGATGGGCTCGGAGATCTCCCCGGACTCCATCCGCGAGCAGCCCAGCAGCAAGGGCAAGTACGTGTCGCTGAGCGTGTCGGTGTACCTGCTGTCCGAGGAGCACCGGCGCTCCATCTACGCCGAGCTCCACCGGGACGAGCGCGTCATCTACTACCTGTGAGGCCGGGTCCACGCCCCCGTGCCCCTCGCGACAGCCGCGAGGGGTGCGTGGCTGGAAGTCCGAGCGGGGCGCGGGTATATGAGGAATCCATGAGCCCGGCAGAGCCCTTTCCCTTGTTTCACCCCGCGCAGGTCCGGCGCGCCTTCGGCTCGGACGACTCCACACGGCGGTTCGCCAAGGTGGCGCAGCTCGAGCCGGGCTCGCGGGTGCTGGTGCTCGGCTGCGGCCCGGACGGCGCCGCCGCGCTGCTGCTGGCCAAGGAGCTGGGCTGCTCGGTCGTCGCCGCGGATACCGACGAGGCGGTGCTCGCCCCCCTGCGCGAGCGGGTGAAGGCCCAGGGGCTCGCGGACCGGCTCGAGGTGCGGCGCGTGGCGCTGGACTCGCTCGGCCTGCCGGAGGGCGGCTTCAACGGCATCCTCATTCAGGGGCATGTGCTGTACCCGCTGCGGCCCACGCTGGCGGGCATGCGCGCGCTGCTGGCGAAGCGCGGCCGCCTGGGCCTGACGTTCCCCGCGAAGGTGGGGCGCTTCGCGCCCAAGGCCGCGCTCGACTTCTGGGAGAAGCGCATCGGCGGGCCGCTGCTGCTGCCGCGCGAGCTGCTCCAGGTGCTGGAGGCCGCCGGCTACGAGCCCGAGTCCGCGGAGACGCTCCATGACTCGGAGCTGGACGTGCTCTACCGGGACATCGAGGCGCACCTGGCGTCCGCGCCCGCCGAGCCGCGCGCGGCGGGGCTGCGCGAGGAGGTGTCCCTGCACCGCGAGAGCAACGGCAAGGCCAGCGTCAGCTACGCCTTCGTCGTGGGCCGCCGCAAGGAGCCGGGGGAGAAGCCTCCGGCGTCGAGGGACCGCGGGTAGCCTTCGGGTGGGTGCCGGGCGGGAGGCTTCCGCCCGGGGATTCACGGGCGTGAAGGGCAGGGCGCGAGGCCCGGCCCGCGCCTTCAGTTCATGGCGCCGTTGAAGTCCACCAGCTCGATGGACTCCGGGGCCACGGACAGCGTCACCTGGTCGCGGTAGCCGGCCGCGTCGCCGCCGACCTGGAAGGGCATGGGGCGGGCGAAGCGGATGGTGACCTCGCGGGCGTGGAAGTCGTGGAGGCCCTCGGGGAACCAGCGGCCGTTCCACAGCTGCGGCAGGTTCGCGAGCACCTGGGTGGGCTTCACCTGGCCCAGCCGCAGCTGCATGAAGCCGCGCCGCTCACTGGCGAAGGGGAACATGCGGAAGCCGTAGCCGTAGAAGGGCATGGTGCCCGCCGCCGCCATCATCAGCCGGCCGCGGAACAGCGTGGCGCCCGGGGCCAGCGCCTCACCCACCGCGCGCCCGTCCGCGCCCAGCCGGTACGCCTCGCCGGCCTGGCCGTTGATGACCTCGCACTCCACCCAGGTGGAGTTCGTGAGGTAGTGGGGTACCGTCTTGCAGGCCACCGCCGAGAAGTAGCCGCCGCTGCCCGTGAGGACGCTCTTGAGGAGACCCTTGCCCAGGTTCTCCTTCACCCAGATGTAGTCGTTGAGCACCTTGCCATCCACGCCCAGCCCGGCGAACGGCGCGCGCTGCCCGTCCACCATCAGCAGGTCCATGGGGCGGTAGCCCGGAATCTCACCCGTGCGGGCGCGCAGCACGTCGTTGAGGATGCCGTCCCCGCGCGTGCCGGAGGCGTTGACGTGGTTGGCGATGCCGTTGCCGGTGCCCAGCTTGAGGATGCCGAAGCGGGGCGCCTGCTGGCCCGCGAAGCGGCCGCGCGGCCCCACCTGGTGCAGCACCTCGTTCACGAAGCCCATGAAGGTGCCGTCACCGCCCCCGGTGAAGACCATGGGGTAGCCCCGCTCCAGCACCGTCTGGATGATGCGCCGCGCGTCCAGCTGCGAGCGGGAGAGGAACAGGTCCTGCTCCGGCACCACGTGCGACAGCGACTTCACCACCCGGGCGTCCACCTTGCGGGCATTGGCGTTCAGCAGCACCGCGACCTTCGGCTCGGCGGTGGTGTCCGACGCGGGGGCACGGCGGAGGTCCGGAGAGCGGAGGGGCTGGACGAGCATGCGGCTGGCTCCTAGGTAGGCACGGGTAGGGGGACACCCGATGGCGACGCCGGCACACTGTGCACTTTCATTGCCAAAGCCTAACGCCCTGCGTCAGCAGGCGGGCAAGCATGTCATTCCAAGGGGTTGCAGCGTCGGCTGCTGATCTCCAGGTCGCCCGGTTGCTACCTGCGGGTGACAGAGGTGTAGAGCGCGTTACGCACCCGTGCCCGGTTGGTGGCACGGGCGTGACGCGGCGCATGGCTGCCTGCGCACTGCGCTACGCACCTGGGAGCACCACCTTCTCCAGGACGCGACGGAAGTCCCCACCCTGGTTTGACAGGCGGGGGTGGGTGGTTACGTTGGGCGTACATCAGGAGTTCGCAGAAAAACGCAGTCTTTTCCGGAGGATAGGAACCGTGGGCAAGATTATCGGGATCGACCTGGGCACCACGAACAGCGTGGTCGCGATCATGGAGGGTCGCGAGCCCAAGGTGATCGTCAACGAGGAAGGCAGCCGCATCACGCCCTCGGTGGTCGCGTTCACGAAGGATGGGGAGCGCCTGGTCGGTCAGGTGGCGAAGCGCCAGTCCATCACCAACCCCGAGCGGACGGTGTACTCCATCAAGCGCTTCATGGGCCGTCGCCACGACGAGGTGGGCGAGGAAGCCAAGCTGGTCCCCTACAAGGTGGCCCGTGGCCCCAACGGCGACGCGCGCGTGGACATCGACGGGAAGCAGTTCAGCGCGCCGGAGATCAGCGCGCAGGTGCTGCTGAAGCTGAAGCGGGCGGCGGAGAACTATCTGGGCGAGAAGGTGACCGAGGCGGTCATCACCGTTCCGGCGTACTTCAACGACGCCCAGCGTCAGGCCACCAAGGACGCTGGCGAGATTGCCGGCCTCACCGTGCGGCGCATCGTGAACGAGCCGACGGCGGCGGCGCTCGCGTACGGTCTGGACAAGAAGAAGGACGAGAAGATCGCCGTCTATGACTTCGGCGGCGGCACGTTCGACATCTCCATCCTGGAGGTGGGCGAGAGCGTGGTCGACGTGCTCGCGACCAACGGTGACACGCACCTGGGCGGCGACAACATCGACCAGCGGATCATGGACTGGCTGATCGCCGAGTTCAAGAAGGACACCGGGCTCGACGTCAGCAAGGACAAGATGGTGCTCCAGCGCCTGAAGGAGGCGGCGGAGAAGGCGAAGATCGAGCTGTCGAGCGCGATGGAGACGGACATCAACCTGCCGTTCCTCACGGCGGACGCGTCCGGCCCGAAGCACCTCAACGTGAAGCTCACGCGCGCCAAGTTCGAGGCGATGATCGATGACCTCATCGAGCGCTCGCTGGAGCCGTGCCGCAAGTGCCTCAAGGACTCGGGCGTGGACCCGAAGGACCTGAACGAGGTCGTGCTGGTGGGCGGCACCACCCGCATCCCGAAGGTGCAGGAGGCGGTGAAGCGGCTGTTCGGCAAGGAGCCGAACCGCTCGGTGAACCCGGACGAGGTGGTGGCGGTGGGCGCCGCGGTGCAGGCGGGCGTGCTCTCCGGCGAGGTGAAGGACATCCTCCTGCTGGACGTGACGCCGCTGAGCCTGGGCGTGGAGACGCTGGGCGGGGTGATGACGAAGCTCATCGAGCGCAACACCACCATTCCCACGCGCAAGTCGGAGGTCTTCTCCACGGCCGCGGACGGCCAGACGCAGGTGGAGATCCACGTGCTGCAGGGTGAGCGCGAGATGGCGGGCGACAACCGCAGCCTCGGCCGCTTCCACCTGACGGGCCTGCCTCCCGCGCCGCGCGGCATGCCGCAGATCGAGGTGACGTTCGACATCGACGCGAACGGCATCCTCAACGTCAGCGCCAAGGACAAGGCCACCAGCAAGGAGCAGAAGGTCACCATCACCCACTCGTCCGGTCTCGCGAAGGACGAGGTCGAGAAGATGGTCGCCGACGCCCGCAGCAACGAGGCCGCCGACAAGGCGCGCCGCGAGCTGGTGGAGGTGAAGAACCAGGCGGAGAGCCAGGCGTACGCCGCGGAGAAGCTCATCAAGGAGAACAAGGACAAGCTCTCCGCGGACACGGCGAAGGGCATCGAGGAGGCGGTGGCGGAGCTCAACCAGGTCCGCGAGGGCCAGGACAAGGACGCCATCAAGTCCGCGCTCGATAAGCTCCAGGCCGCCAGCTACAAGGCCGCCGAGGAGATGTACCGCGCCACCGGCGGCGTCCCTGGCGCCGAGGGTGCTCCGGGCGCTCCGGGCGCCGGCGGCCCCTCCGCCGCGCCGGGCTCGCAGGCCACGGGCAAGAAGGACGACGTGGTGGACGCCGAGTTCCGGCAGTCGTGATGCCGGGGCGGTGGTAACCCACCGCCGTTGAGACATGAGGGCCGGTGCTCCCGCGAAGAGGGCGGGGGGCCGGCCCTCCTGCATTGCGGGGG
>NZ_JABBJJ010000032.1 GCF_012933655.1 Pyxidicoccus fallax
GAGGTCTCCACGTTCTGATTGGTGGTGAGCGTAAGATGTGGATAGGAGAGGGGACGGGGCGGGGGCGGGGGTGGGGCGTGTCGCTTCGCGAGGGCTGCATGTGTCGACCTCCTGAAGGGTTCGCCACGAAGACGCGCGGCCCTTTTCACCTGTGACAGCCGCCTCGGGCCCTCGCCGTCGGCGCACAAGTGCCTGGAATCACAGGCGACGAAAATATCCATGCGACTTTTCGAGCCCTCGGGCCCTTCTCCGCATGACCACGATTTCGCGAAGTGAGGGGAGTTCTCCGCGGGGGCTCCGGGTCCGCGTTGTCCTTCTGGCCATGAGCCTCGCGCTGCTTCCCGGCTGCCTCGGCGAGGCCTACATGGTTGCCCGAGCCATCAAGCGCAGCGGCAACGGGCCATTCTACAATCAAATCCAGGGCATGCTCGACGAGGGCGAGGGTGCCCGGAGGTACCCGGGCCGCATCCCCCGCGACCTGGCTTTGTTCACCGAGGGCGACGAGCGCTTCAAGGGTGAGGCCCGTCCGTACGCCACCGCCGGAGGGCCCCTGTTGAGGTTCGACAGCGCCCCGGAAGGCCGCATCTGCTTCCGCAAGCTCCAGTCCGAGGATGTCTTCGACTTCGGCCCCGAGGAGCTGGCCCGGGTCGACAGGCTCAACCGCGCCTACGACTTCGCGGTGGAGGCGCACGACTCGCTCGACGAGCCCGCGCTTCGCGAGCGTGAGGTCTGGCCCACCGGTTCGAGCGCCCGTCAGCTCGACTCCATCGAGGTTCTCGACGTGGAGCGGGGCACGCGCGACAACCCGGGCCGCGCGCGGACGAAGCGCTACGTGCTCACAGAGCTGCGGCTCTGCGGCCCCAGGCCTCCGGCGGTGGAGACCGGACGGATGCTCACCGTCTCCGTGCGCCCGCACGAGGGCGTGGAACTCAGCACCGACCCGTACGTGTTGTTCTGGGTGCTGACCGACGACCAGGGCCAGGGCGAGGTCCGCGGACCGAAGCAGGTCGCGAGCAACGACGGCCACTGAGTTCCGCTCGGGCCCGGGGATGCGCCAGCGCATGAGAAAGTGAGGTGGCCCCCGGGTCTCCCCTCCGACTTGCTCCGCGCGTTAGCGTGTGTCCTGTTCCCATGAACTCCACCGCCTCCGTTACCGGCTTCCTGCGCGTCTACGCGCTCCCAGCTCTCTGGCTCTTCGCCCTCCCGGTGTTCGGGCTGTGGTTCGCCGGCCACGCCATCGGCCGCTTCGACCGTGACGTGCTCGCCAGCGTCGAAGCCGGCATCGCCCGCGACAGCGAGCTCGACGCCTCGCGCCGGCAGGAGCTGCTGGAGTTCTTCCGCGCCGTCCCGGCTTCCGCGGCCTGCCTCTCCGAGGGCGAGGAGCTGGCCGGCTTCAGGGAGAATCTCGGCGAGGCCTGCTCGGACATGCGGCAGTTCGACGGGATGCGCCTCGTCGCGCTCGCGTCCATCGTGCTGGGCATCGTCTCCGCGCTGATTGCCCTCGCGTGCGCCCTGGCGGCGTTCATCTCGCGGCCCTTCCAGTACGGCAGCTTCGTGGTGGGGTGGAACGTGCTCCGCGTCACCGGCGCGCTGCAGGCGCTCGCGCAGGGCGGGCTCGCCGTGTGGCTGTCCTACTGGATGACGGCGCTGTGGTTCGAGCGCTACTACCCGAAGCTCATCGGCATCGTCGGCCTGCTGGCGGCCGTGGCCCTCTTCATCGTGGTGGCGGCCATCTTCCGCCGCGTGCCCATGGACTTCGAGGTGGAGGCGGAGGTGCTGGAGCCCGAGAAGGCGCCCGAGCTCTGGGCCCACGTGCGCGGGCTGTGTGAGCGGCTGAAGACGCCGCCGCCGGACCACATCCTCGTCGGCATCGACACCAACTTCTTCGTCACCGAGCACGACGTGCGCGTCGGGGACCGCACCCTCTCGGGCCGCACGCTCTTCGTGAGCCTGTCCCTGCTGCGTCTGCTGGAGCGCTCCGAGGCGGACGCGGTGCTGGCGCACGAGATGGGACACCTGCTCGGTGGAGACACCGGCCATGGCAAGCGGCTGGCGCCCATGCTGGCGCGCTTCGGGAATTACCTCGGGGCCCTGCACGAGGGCGGCCTCACCCGGCCCATCTTCCACTTCATGCTCGCCTACCGCGGGCTCTTCGAGCTGTCGCTCGGACGCAGCCGGCGCGCGAGCGAGCTCGCCGCGGACCGGCTCGCCGCCAGCATCACCTCGGGGCGCGACATCGCCCGCTCGCTGGTGAAGGTGGGCGCGTACGCCAGCTTCCGTGGCCGCGTGGAGGAGGCCCTCTTCTCCCAGAGCCAGCAGCACGCCTCCGTGGCCATCGCGCAGCGGGTGGCCATGGGCTTCACGGATTACGCCCGCTCCGAGACCTTGCACGGCGACCTGTACGGCACGACGACGCCGCACCCGTTCGACTCGCACCCGCCGCTCGGCGCGCGCCTGGAGAACGTGGGCGAGAAGCTCGGGCCGGATGACGTGGTGCACATGCTCCTGGAACCCACGCGGGACTCGTGGGTGAGCGCCATCCTGGAGGCGGACGCCATCGAGGCGCGGATGTGGGGCGACTACGAGTCCCGCTTCGCCCAGGCGCATGACGTGGCGCTCGCCTACCGCTACGTCCCGTCCAACGACGCCGAGCGCGAGCACGTGGAGAAGTACTTCCCGCCCCTCACCTTCGAGGGGAAGGAGGACGGGCCGGTGGTCGAGCTGACCTACGCCCAGGTGAACAGCACGGAGTGGGAGGCGCCGGTGAGCCTGGAGGACGTGAAGACCGCGTCCCGGGAGGAGCGCATGTTCAAGAAGTACCTGGACCTGAAGGTCCAGGGCGGTGGCCTCTTCAATGGCACCCGCTCCATCTGCCTGAACAAGGTCAAGGACCCGGACGCGCTGCTCGACGCCTTCGCCCGCTACCTCGGCCGGCACCGGGCAATGGAGCAGCACCGGAAGGAGACGCAGGAGGCGGCGTAGCCCTCACGGCGCGGCGCGGGCCCGCCAGATGAGCTCGCCGCCCGGGCGGACCGGGCCGCCGTCGAAGGACCCCTGGAGCGCCTCCACCTGGAAGCCGGACCGGTGCAGGAGGTGCTCGAACTCCGAGCGGAAGATGAAGCGGCTGGTGATTCGCCGGTACATCCGGCCCACCACCCGCCCGGAGGGCTCCAGCTCGTCGTACACGAGACAGCGGGTGAAGCACTGGCTCACGGGGTCTCCCGTCACGCTGGCCCACTCGACGAGTTGATTGCCCGTCACCGGATGCGAGACGACGACCCCCGTCTGCTTCAGCAGCCCCCGGGACGGGCCGTCATTGCCGACCAGCTCGGCCAGCAGCCGTGACGGCTCGAAGAAGTTGAGCACCAGCCGCCCGCCCGGCAGCAGGTGCCGGCGGATGTTGGCGAGCGCCGCGAGCTGCTCCTCCACGGTGAGCAGGTGGAGGAAGGTGCGGAAGGGCACGGTGATGAGCGCGAAGCGCGCGTCGAGCGAGAACGACACCATGTCGCCCTCGCGCAGGTCGACGCGCTCCCGCACCGGCGGAGGCAGGGCCTGGACCCGCTCCCGGGCCCGGGCAAGCATCGCCGCCGAGCGGTCCAGCCCCGTGACGCGCGCGCCGGCCTCCACCGCCGGAATCAGGAGCCGCCCGGTGCCACAGCCCAGCTCCAGGCAGGGGCCGTCCGCGCGCCGGGATTCCTCCACGTAGAAGGCGACGTCCTCCCGGTAGTTCGAGCAAACGACATCATAGAGGGCTGCATCGTCGGTGTAGTCGAAGCTCACGGGGCACCTGGCGCGCTCACGCGCCGAATGTGACAGGAATGCGGTCCGGGCACCGCTGGGTGGCCTGGGGCTTGTGGACGACGTCACCGCTCAGGCGCAGGCGCGGTGAGTTCTCCCTGAGACTGGACAGGGCCAGCCGCACCACCGCCTTGGCCAGCAGTCCGCCCACGCAGGCGTGGATGCCCCAGCCGAAGGCCAGGTGGGAGTTGGGCTGCCGGTCCAGGACGAGCGACTCCGGCTGGGAGAACGCCTCCGGGTCCCGGTTGGCCGAGCCCAGCAGCAGCACCAGCGCCTGTCCCCGCGCGATGCGGACGCCGCCAAGCTCCACGTCCTCGGTGCACACGCGGCCGGTGGCCTGCACCGGGCCGTCATACCGGAACAGCTCCTCCACCGCCGTCTCCAGGAGCGCCGGGTCTCCCAGCCGGGACAGCTCCACGCCGTGGCGCAGCAGGGAGATGATGGCGCTGCCCACCGCGCTGTATACGGAGGTGTAGCCGGCGTGGAACACGACGCGCATGCTGTTCATCAGCACGGCCCGCGGAATCCCGGCGGCGGACTCGGAGCGCGCCAGGGCCCCGAGCATCCCCACTGTCGGAGGGGGCTCGAACCAGCTCGCAATCATCGCGCTCAGGCCCGCCCTGGCGGCGGCGCCGGGGGCCGCTCGCTCCGGCGCGAGGCCCGCGTCCATGCCGCGGATGATGGCGTCCGACATCTCCCCGAAGGTGGCGGGGTCCGGCGCGGGGACACCGAGGAAATCACAGACGGCATGGAGCGCGAGCGGCGCCGCGAAGCGCGTCATCAGCTCGCCCCCGCCCTCCGCGCGAAGCCCGGCGAGCAGGTGATTGGCGTGCAGGTAGGCCCCGCGCTCCACCGCCGCCATGTCCTGCGCGCGGTAGGCGCTCACGAGCAGGCCGCGCAGCGCGCCGTGCTCGGGCGGGTCCATGGATTGGATGCTCACGCCGTGCTCGGGCACCGCCGTGCCAATCCTTCGCCAGTCGGCGGCGAAGCGGCGTGAATCCTTCAGCACCTGGAGACACTCCGCGTGCCGGGTGAGCAGCCAGGAGTTGAGCCGCTCATGCCACATCACCGGCGCCGCCGCCCGCATCCGGGCATAGACGGGGTAGGGGTCTCGCAGCGTCTCGGGGTGCAGGGGCTCGAACTCGACGACGGTGGGCACGGAGGCTCCTCGCGGGACGTCCAGGCGACATGTCAGACATTGGCTGGAGGGAACCGGGTCCGGCAAAGGCGCCGGACCCAAGTCCTTGCAACGTTGCGATATCAGTGCAGGTAGTTCATTGCCGTCTCTCCTTTCCTCGTGCTCACTCTCGGAGCGCACGGACAAGGAAACAAAAGACAAACATCCCTTCAATACGTGATACCCACATTTCTTATCAGGCCATTTCTTCCGGCCCCACTGCGCGCCAATCTCTGGCGCCGTGCCAAAATTCCATCGCCGTTGCCGCCACGGCGTCCGCACCTGTCATTGAGTGTCTGGAACCGGGCGGTCGTGGGCGTCGCGGCCCGGGGAGACACCGCGCCCTCCGGCCCCCGAGGCCGCCTCGCACGGACGGCCAACAAATACGCTTCCGCCTGGGACGCCTGTATCCTCGGTGCATTTTTCCACGGACCCCAGGGCTTCCCCGTGAAGGAGCGCTCCACTTGAACGCCGTCACCTCTTCCCAGCCGAAGGAGATCACCCTGCGCGGGGTCGTCCTCGGTGTCCTCATCACGCTGGTGTTCACCGCGGCGCAGGTCTACCTGGGCCTGAAGGTCGGCCTCACCTTCGCGACCTCCATCCCCGCGGCGGTCATCTCGATGGCGCTCCTGAGCGCCTTCAAGAACGCCACCATCCAGGAGAACAACATCGTCCAGACGCTGGCCTCGGCGGCGGGCACGCTGGCCTCCGTCATCTTCGTCCTGCCCGGCCTGTTGATGACCGGCTGGTGGAAGGACGTGCCGTTCTGGCCGACGTTCGGCGCGTGCGCCATCGGCGGCGTGCTCGGAGTGATGTACACCGTGCCGCTGCGGCGCGCGCTGGTCTCCACCTCCGACCTTCCGTATCCCGAGGGCGTGGCCGCCGCCGAGGTGCTCAAGGTCGGCACCTCCTCGCGCTCCGGCGCCACCGAGGGCAAGGCCGGCCTGATGTCCGTCGTCTGGGGCAGCATCGCCTCGGCCCTGTTCGCGGCGGCGGCCGCCGCCCGGCTGATGGCGGGGGAGGTGGCCGGGTACTTCAGGGTGGGCAGCGGCGCCACCGGCATCGGTGCCGCCAGCTCGCTGGCGCTCATCGGCGCGGGGCACCTGATGGGCGCCACGGTCGGCATCGCCATGCTGGCGGGCCTCGTGATTGCGTGGGGCATCCTGGTTCCGCTCCTCACCACCATGAACCCGATGCCGGAGGCCGACGCGTCGGGGCACGCGCTGCGCATCTGGAGCACGCAGGTGCGAATGCTCGGCGCCGGCGCCATCGGCGCGGCGGCCATCGTGACCCTGGCGGGGCTGGCCAGGCCGGTCATCGGTGGCCTGCGGTCCGCGCTGGAGGCGGCGCGGCGCGCCAAGGCCCAGGGGCAGGTGCTCGAGCGCACGGAGCAGGACCTGCCCATCACCACGGTGGGGTTGGTGACGCTCGTCTCGCTCGTCCCGGCGGGCTGGCTCCTGGCGAACTTCCTCCAGGGCACCGTGCTGGCGGACCTGAGCGCGCCGCTGGTCGCCGTGGGCATCGGCTACGTCCTGCTGGCGGGCATCTGCGCCGCCGCCGTCTGCGGCTACATGGCCGGCCTCATCGGGTCGTCGAACTCGCCCGTCTCGGGCATCGCCATCCTGACCATCCTGGGCGCCGCGCTGAGCGTCGGCGTCGTCGGCCGGCAGGTGACGGGGCCGGAGGTGGCTCCCGCGCTGGTGGCGTTCGCGCTGTTCGTCACCACGGTGGTGCTGGCCGTGGCGGTCATCGGCAACGACAACCTGCAGGACCTCAAGACGGGCCAACTGGTGGACGCGACGCCCTGGAAGCAGCAGGTGGCGCTGCTCATCGGCGTGGTCGCCGGCTCCGCGGTCGTCCCGCCCGTGCTGGCGCTGCTGAACCGGGCCTACGGCTTCGCGGGCGCGCCCAACGCCAATGCCATCTCGGCGCAGCCGCTGGCCGCGCCGCAGGCGACCCTCATCTCGACCCTGGCCAAGGGCGTGATTGGTGGAGACCTGCGGTGGGACCTCGTGCTCTGGGGCGCCGCGCTCGGCCTGGCGCTGGTCGTCATCAACTTCGTGGTGAAGAAGGTCAGCAAGGAGCGCTACAGCCTGCCGCCCCTGGGCGTGGGGCTCGCCATCTACCTGCCCAGCGCCGTCACGGCGCCGGTGGTCGTGGGCGCGCTGGCGGGCTGGGCCTTCGAGCGCGCCGTGAGCAAGCACGCCTGGGGCGAGCCCGCCAAGCGCCTCGCCGTGCTCGTCATGTCCGGCTTCATCGTGGGTGAGAGCCTGTTCAACGTCGCGCTGGCCGGGTTGATTGTCTCGACGGGGAAGGGCGAGCCGCTGGCCCTGCCCATCGAGCTGGGCGAGCTGCCCGCGATGCTCATCGCCCTGGTGCTCGGCATCCTCGCGGTGGGCGGCCTGTATCGCTGGGTGGCGCGAACGGCGCTCCGCATCTCGACCTGACCGCCGGGGTGTAACAATCCAGCCGCACCGGGCATCGCACACCGCGCCGTCCGGCGCGTGTATAAGCGCACAGGCCCTCGAAACCGGAGTCCCTGTGATGCTGTTACATCGCAATGTCTGGAGTCGCCTCCTGGTGTTGGTGGGAGGCGCGCTCCTGCTGTCCTGCGCGAAGGAGGACCCCGCCACGTCCGGTGGCGACGCCGTGGCCTCCATCCGCGCCACCCTGGCCGTGGCCCCCGGCTGGACCGGGACGGCCCCCATGGCCAGCGCGCGCGCGCGACATGCCGCCGTGCTCCTCGGCTCCGGCAAGCTGCTGGTCATCGGCGGCGTCAACAGCGCGGGCTCCATCGCCACCGCGGAACTCCATGACCCGGCCACCAATACCTGGACCTCCGCGGGAGCGAGCGGCATCCAGGGCACCGTCACGCATGCCGTGCTGCTCCCGGATGGCCGGGTGCTCGCGTTGGTGGACGGCTCCGCGACGGGGCGCGTCCATGACCCCGTTACGGGGGCCTGGACGGACACGGGCGCCATGTCGGGCCCACGCGGCATCCCCAGCGTCACCCTCCTGGAGTCCGGGCGGGTGCTGGTCGCCGGTGGCGCGAGCTCGGGGAGCTGGCTCGCCACCGCCGAGCTCTACGACCCCGCCACCAACACCTTCACCCCCACCGGGTCGATGACAGGGGCCCGGGGCTCGCACTCGGCCACCCGGCTCCGGGACGGACGGGTGCTCGCGGTGAGCGGATTCAGCGGCAGCGGAGAGGTGGCCGGCGCTGACCTCTATAACCCGGCGACCGGCACCTGGAGCGCCGCCGCGCCGCCCCTCGTCCCGCGGCACTACTCCACCAGCACGCTGCTCCCCGATGGCCGCGTGCTGGTGGCCGGTGGCTTCACCGACAGCGGCGTCACCGCCCATGCGGAGCTGTACGACCCGGCGGCCAACACGTGGACCGCCACGGGCGGCCTGGCCTTCGCGCGCTTTGGCCACGCGGCCACGCTGCTGCCCGACGGCCGGGTGCTGGTCACCGGTGGCTCCCTCGCGAACCAGGCGCCGCAGCAGGTCTCGGAAGTCTATGACCCCGCCACCGGGCTCTGGTCGCCCGCGGGGACGATGCTCTCCGGCCGGGACAACCACACCGCGACGCTGCTGCCCTCCGGCAAGGTGCTGGCGGTGGGCGGCGCCAACCAGGGCACGAATTCCTTCTCCGCGACGACGGAGCTGTATGACCCGGGCGTCAATGCGTGGGCCCCGGCGGGGACATTCAGTGACGCGCCGACGGAGGCCGTGGTGGCCCTGCTGCCCACGGGCCGGGTGCTCGTCGCCGGAGGCCGCAACGGCGGCGGCGTGGCGCTCGCATCCGCGCGGCTCTACGACGTGCCGGCCAACACCTGGACGCCCGCGGCATCCCTCTCCGCGCCCCGCGAGCGCGCCACCGCGACGGTGCTGCGCTCGGGCGTGGTGCTCGTCATCGGCGGCCAGAGCGGTGGTGCCTCGGTGGCCACGACCGAGCGCTACGACGCGACCACCAACACCTGGAGCCCGGCCGCGTCACTCGCCGGGGCCCGGCACCAGCACAGCGCCACGCTCCTGGCGGATGGCCGGGTCCTCGTCGTGGGCGGGCAGCGCGACGCCACGGTGCTCGGGACGGTGGAGCTCCATGACGCCGTGGCCAACACGTGGACTCCCGTGGCCGGCCTCGCCACGCCCCGGTCCGGGCATGCCGCCGTGCTGCTGCCCGACGGCCGGGTGCTCGTCGCCGGAGGCCGCGACGGCGGTGGCGCGGCACTCGCATCGGGCGAGGTGTACGACCCGGCCAGCAACACCTGGGCCCCGGCCGCCAGCCTGGCCCAGGGCCGCGAGGGCCTCACGCTGACGCTGCTGCCCTCCGGGCGCGCCCTGGCCGCCGGCGGACTCTCGGGCGCCGCGGGGCTCGCGTCCACGGAGCTCTACGACGCCAGCACCAACACGTGGACCGCCGGGCCCGCGCTCTCCCAGGCCCACGGGTACCACACCGCGACGCTCGCGCCCTCGGGCAAGGTCCTGGTCGCGGGAGGCCTGAGCGCGCCGGCCACCCCCGCCACCACGGCGGAGGTCTATGACACCAGCATCAATGACTGGACGGTGGTGAGTGCCCCGTCCGTGAGCGGGGGCATCGTCGCGGCGGCCCTGCCTTCGGGCGAGGTGCTCCTCGCGGGAGGCACCGCGGCGACGAGCGCCGAGCGGTACGAGGACACTGGCTCACAGCCCGCGTGGCGTCCGGTGGTGAGCCAGCCGGAGGTCCTCACGCAGACCTGTCCGGTGACCCTCCAGGGTCAGCGCTTCCGGGGCATCTCGGGCGGCAGCGGCGGCAACGCGGCGGACTCTCCCACGGACTTCCCCCTGGTGCGGCTGCGGAGCGCGGAGGGTGGGCGGCTCTGGACACTGCCGGCCACCGCCATGTCCGCCACGAACGCCACGGTGACCGTCCCGGCCGACGTCCCGCCCGGGCCGTATGCGCTGTCCGTCTTCGCCAACGCCATTCCCGGCGGGCGCATGGTGACGGTGGTCCCCAACACCGCGCCCACGGCGCAGGCCCAGACCCTCGTCACGACGACCGGGGCTCCCGTGGCCGTCACCCTCGCCGCGACCGACCCGGATGCGGGGCAGACGCTGACCTGGACGATTGTCACCCCGCCCCAGCACGGCACGCTGAGCGGCACGCCGCCGAACCTCACGTACACACCGAACCCGGGCTACACGGGCGCAGACAGCTTCACCTTCCAGGTCCGCGACTGCGGTCAGGACAGCAACGTCGCCACCGTGGACGTCGACGTCTCGGACGCGCCGGCGCCCGTCATCACCTGCCCCGCGAATACCGTGATTGAGGCCACGGGTCCCAACGGCGCCCCGGGCAGCTGGCCGCCCGCCACGGCCACCGGCACGCAGCCGCCCCCCACCATCACCTATTCACCGCCCGAGGGGACCACGCTCCCCCTGGGAACCACCACCATCACCGCCACCGCGACGGATGCCTCGGGTGTCTCGGTGTCGTGCACGTTCGACGTCACGGTCCGGGACACCACGGCCCCGACGGTGACGTGCCCGGCGGACATCGAGGTGGCCTCGCAGAGTGCCTCGGGGACGACCGTGACGTACGACCTCCCCCCGGCCACGGACGCGGTCTCCTCGCCGACGGTGACGGCCTCGCCCCCCTCGGGCAGCACCTTCCCTCCCGGCACCACGCGCGTCACCGTCACCGCCACGGACGCGGCGGGCAACTCCGCGCAGTGCACCTTCAACGTCTCCGCGCGGGCGAGGGTGGTGTCCATCGCCGGAGGCGGCTGCCAGAGCACGGGGGAGGGAACGGCCTCGGCGCTGGCGCTCCTGCTGGCGATGGCCTCGTGGGCCGGGGTGCGCCGCCGCTCTCGTACCCGCGTCCAGTCCGGGGCGCTGGTCGCGCTCCTGGCCGTGTTGCTCGCTCCCGCCGCCCGGGCCCAGGGCACCGGGGCCATCATCCCCATCGACCTGGAGCGCCTGCGCTTCGTTCCCGGAGCGACGGACTCGATGCTGGTGGACACCGGCCACGTGCTCAACGAGGGCGGCTACCGGCTGTCCCTGATGGCCGGCTACGAGCGCGGCATCCTGCTCCTGGAGGGCAGTGATGGCGTGGAGCGCGACATCATCGACTACCGCTTCGCGGGCTGGCTCGCCGGTGCGTGGTCTCCCGTGGACCGCCTGGAGTTGTCCGCGCGGCTGCCCGTCATCATCACCCAGGGCGGGGACGGGGCGGACCAACTGGTCGGGGTGGCGGAGCCGAAGTCCTTCGGGCTCGGCACGCCGGAAGTGGGCGTGCGCTACGCGCTGCTGCGCCGCGAGGACGGAGCGCCGGTGTTCCTCGGCCTGGGCCTGGACGTGGGACTGCCCGGCGGCACGGCGAGCGCGTTCGGCCGCATGGACAGCTGGGCGGGATTCCAGGTCGCGCCGCGGGTGGCCGTGGGCCGCGAGGTGGGCCCGGTGTTCCTGGGCGCCAACGCGGGCGTGAGGATTCGCGCGAAGGAGGTGGAGCCCGGCCGGGACTTCGGCACCGAGCTGGAGCAGGGGCTGGTGGTGGCCACGCGCGGCGAGGGGCTGCGCGGCGAAATCGCGCTGCAGGCGGCCGAGTCGCTCGTGGAGCCGGACGTGGCGCTGGAGCTGCTCGGCGGCCTGCGACTGCCGGTGGGGAAGGGCTTCGAGGCCTTCGCGCTGGCGGGACATGGCTTCACGGACATTCCGGGCACGCCCTCGCTCCGCATCAACGCGGGCATCGCCTGGGCGCACAATCCTCCCTCTCGCGAGCGCGAGGACCCGTGCGAGGCGGGCCGGAGCCACACCCCGTCCGAGTGCCCGGAGCTGGATGACGACGGGGACTCGGTGCCCAACGGAGAGGACCGCTGCCCGACCGAGGCCGGTGCGGTGGAGAACGGCGGCTGCCCGGACCGCGACTCGGACGGGGACGGCGTGGTGGACCGCCAGGACGCGTGCCCCAACGAGCGGGGCTCGGAGCGCCACAAGGGCTGCCCCGCGCCCGACAAGGACGGTGACGGCGTGCCGGACGAAGAGGACGCCTGCCCTGATGAGGCTGGCACCGCGGAGAATCGTGGCTGCCCAGTCAAGGAGGAGAAGCCCGCCGAGCCGCCTCCGGCCGAGCCGAAGCGCGAGGAGCCGCCCCCGGCGGCGGAGCCGTCCCCGGTTCCGACGGACCACCACGTCCTCTTCCCGTTGGGGCAGTACTCGCTCGAGGAGTCGGAGAAGCGGCAGCTGGACGTCATCGCGAACTACCTGAAGGCCCACCCGGAGCTCTCGGTTCGCGTCGAGGGCCACACGGACAGCACGGGGCCGGAGGAGCTCAACCGCACGCTGAGCCAGCAGCGCGCGGACATGGTGCGCCAGTACCTCATCGAGCGGGGCGTCCCGGGCTCCCGGATGGTCGCGAAGGGCTACGGGCCCGACCGGCCCGTCCGGGGGAACAGCACCCCCGAGGAGCAGCGTGAGAACCGCCGCGTCGAGTTCATCACGAAGCCCTCGAAGCGCTGAGCCCCAGGGGAGGGAGGGCGCCGCACGCCGGCTCCTCCCTCCCGTGTTGGCCTTCGCTTGACTCTCCCCCAGGGGGAGACCGCCACCCTCCGCGCATGTCACCCAGACACATGTCGCGGAGGAAGCTCATGGTGGTCGCACTTGGAGCACTCGTCCTATTGGTAGGCGCGGCGGCGGGCGCGTGGTGGTGGATGGGACGCGCGCTCTTCCAGCCGGGCACCGTGGAGCAGGTGCTGGCCGCGCGGGGCGAGACGCTGGAGGTCCCCCCGGGACAGCGGGCGGATGCCCCGTCCTGGCAGGTGGCACCGGACGTGCGGCTCCACCATGTGGCCGTGGGGGAGGGGAGGGACGTCGTCGTCGTGCACGGCGGTCCGGGCCTGCCCCCAGCGGAGCCCTGGCGCGCGGCGGTCCTCACGGGCGACACCCTGCGCTGGCACTTCTACGACCAGCGAGGCTGCGGTGCCTCCTCGCGGCCCTTCACCCACGCTCCGTCCGGTGGCACGTGGCAGGCCATGCAGGCGGTGGAGGCCCAGTTGGGACTCGCCGCGCAGCTCGCGGACCTCGAGCGCATCCGGCGCCTGCTCGGGAAGGAGCGCCTCACGCTGGTGGGACACTCCTTCGGCGCCCTGGTGGCCGCGCTGTACGCCGCGGAGTGGCCGGAGCGGGTGGAGGCCCTCGTGCTGGTGGCGCCCGCCCCACTGGTGACGATGCCCGCGGGCGACGGCGACCTCTTCACCCAGGTGCGGGCACGGCTGGACGCCGAAGGCCAGCGCGCCCTGGAGGCCTGGATGAAGCACACCTTCGACTTCCCGGCGCGCCTGAAGGACGACGAGGCCCGCCTCGCCGAGCACTTCGCGGGCTTCGGGTCGCTGTACGCCCAGGCCGCGCGGCGGGAGCGCCCCGAGGCGCGGCTGCCCGGCTCCGGTGCCGCCGGAGGCTTTCTCTCCCTGGGGCTCTACCTGAGCCTGGGACGCCATCACGACTGGAGCGACTGGCTGCGCCGGGTGCGCGCGCCCACGCTCGTCATCCACGGAGCCGAGGACCTGCAGCCGCGCTCCGCCACCGCGCGCGTGGTAGAAGCCCTGCCCCACGCGCGGCTGGTGGAACTGGAGGGCAGCGGGCACTTCCCCTTCGAGGAACAGCCCGAGGCCTTCGCGGCCGCGCTGCGCGCCTTTCTCACGGAGATGAAGCGGTGAGTGGACTGCTGTATGCCATTGGCGAGGTGTCGCGCATCACCGGCCTGAGCGTGAAGGCGCTGCGCCTCTACCAGGAGAAGGGCCTGCTGGAGCCGTCGCGCGTGGACCCGTCCACCCACTACCGGTACTACACCGAGCGCGACATCACCCTGGCCCACACCCTGCGAGCGCTGCGCGACCTGGGGCTGTCGCTGGAGGAGATTCGCGGAGTGCTCGCGGAACTGGACCAGGGCGCCTCGCTCACGGAGCAACTGGCGCGCGTGCGGGCCCGGCTCGCCGAGGAGGCCGCCAGCGCACAGCGCTCCGTGCTGGCGCTGGACACGCTGCTGCGGAACCAGGCCCAGGCGGAGGCGTACCTGCGCGCGCCACCCCCGCTCCTGGAGCGCTGGCTCCCAGCGGTCCGCGTCGCCCTGCACCGCGCCCGGGGACGGTATTCGGACGCGTCGGTGGTCTTCCCCCGGCTGCTGGCCACATGTGGCCCCCACATCGCGGGTGCTCCCTTCTGCCTCCTGCACGAGGCGGAGTACCGCGAGGACGACGCGGACCTCTCCTGGTGCGTGCCCCTGGCCCCGGGGGCCACTCCGGAGGGCGTCCATGTCGAGGAGCTGCCCGAGGTGCAGGTGGCCACGCTCGTCCACTCCGGCCCCCCGGATTCGGTGGGCCCCTCCTGGGCCCGCCTCTTCGCCCACCTCCATGCGAAGGAGCGCACCCCGTCCGTGCCCCTGCGCGAGACGTACCTGCGCGTGGGCACGACGGGCGGCGGCTCGTTGTTGACCGAGCTCGCGCTGCCCTGGGAGTAGAGTTACAGCCTCGGTGGCAATCGCAGTCGGATATCGCAACGGCTCGTGGCCTGGAGCCCGGGTGGTATCCTGCGTGCCCATGGACCCGCGAATCGCGCTCGGCCTCGTGCTGATGCTGGTGTCGCCGGCGTGGAGCCAGTCGGCCTCTGCCCAGGACTTCGAAGGCCGCCTGTCAGCCGCGACGCGTGCGTACGAAGACCTCGAATACGAGCAGGCGCTCGAACAGCTCGCGGACGCCAACGTCATGGCGCGCGACGACGGAGACCGGGCCCGGGTGGCCATCTACCGGGGCCTCGTGCTCGCGGACCTGGGGCGGCGCCAGGAGGCCTTGTCGGCCTTCCGGGCGGGCCTCACGCTGCGGCCCGACGCGAGCCTCCCGGCGAAGGTGTCCCCCAAGGTCTCGAGCGACTTCGAGGAGATGCGCCGCCAGGTGCAGCGCGAGCAGGCCCGCGGTTCCCGTCCGCCAGCGGATGCGCCGCGCTCGATGCCCGACGCGAGGCTCGCGCGGACTCCGCCTCCAGGCGCGCAAGGGGAGGTGCGCTCCACGCGCTCCACGCCGGTGCTCCCGCTCGCGTTGCTGGGCACGGGCGCGGTGCTCGGCGGCGTGGGCGGCTATTTCGGCCTGAAGTCCCGGAGCAACGTGAGCGCCGCGCGCGACGCCGCCTTCCACAGTGACCGGAAGGCACATCTGGACAGCGCGCGGGGACAGGCGCTCGCGGCCAACGTCCTGCTGGGCGCGGCCGTCACCGCCGCCGCGAGCGCGGCCATCACCTGGTTCCTGTCGGAGAAGGACGCGTCGCCGCGGGCGGAGGTGTCTCCATGAAGCGCGTCGTGGCCCTGGGACTCGGGGTGCTCTGCATCACCTGCACCGTGCCGGACATCGAGGAACTCGAAGCGGAGCGCCCGAGCGGCTGCGACGCGGCCCATCCCTGCCAGGTGCGCGTGCGGCTGGCCTACGAGGGCTTCCGTCCGGGCTGCGTCACGCTGCGGCTCGCGGACGCGGAGGCCTCGTCGAGGACGCTGGAGCTGCCGGTGGAGCCCGTGGTGCTGGACGGCCAGGGCACCCGCGAGGTGGGCTTCATCCGCGGGGCGGGGTGGAGCGACACCGTGGTGGTGACGGCCTCCGCCCGCGAGCGCTCGTGCGCCGGCCAGGAGGTGGCCACCGCGACGGCCCGCGTGGACGTCCCCGCCGAAGGGACGGCGGAGGTCTCCCTGGCCCTGCGCGCGAGCGACGAGGACGGGGATGGAACCGTGAGCACCGCCTCGGGAGGAACGGACTGTGACGACGGCTCCGCCTCCATCGCGCCTGGCCTGGAGGAGCGCTGCGACTTCCTCGACAACAACTGCGACGCCCGCGTGGACCCCGCGCCCCTCTGCGAAGGCATCGAGTGGCGGACGACGCCCCGCCTCGACGGGGTGAGCTTCCGGGACGTGGCGCCCCACGCGAGGGGCCGGGCCTGGTTCGTGAGCGACACGGGCAACGTGCTCGCTCACGTCAGCTGGCAGGCCGACGGCGGCGTCGACCTGCGTCAATTCACGGACTGCGAGGACCTCTGGTCCACGGCCTGGGCGCGGCCGAGCGACGGGCGTGTCTTCGTCGGCTCCTGGATGGGAGGGCTCGCCACGCGCTCGCTTGCCGCCGGAGAGCCCTGCACGCGGACGCCCTTCGATGGAGGAGGCGCGGCCATCCAGGACATCGTGGGGTTCGAGGGGGACGGAGGCACGACGCTCTACGCGGTGAGCGAGGCCGGCGACATCCTCCGCTGGGACTACCCGGCGGACCCGGTCCGCGTGGCCCATGTGGACGCGGACCTCCGCTCCATCCACGGCCGAGACCCGCGGACGCTCATCGCCGTGGGCGGCAGGGGAGGCGACACGCCGGTGGCCTACCGCGCCAACCCGGATGGCGGCGCGTGGCTGGAGGAGCGGCTGCCGCCCTCCCTGCCGGGACAGCTCGCCCTGCAGTCCGTGCACGTGGTGAGCCCGGGACTGGCCTACGCCTCGGGTGACCAGGGGCTGTTCCTGGAGCGCGCGGGAGGCGCCTGGACCTTGAAGCCCGCGTATCCCATCTATGTGGACGGCGGCGTCGCCCCCGACATCCTCGACGTGGTGTCCTTCGGGAGCGGCTCCGCCATCGCGCGCCTCGACACGGATGACCTCGTCCGCTTCGACGGAACGCGCTGGACGGACTTCCGCTTCGGCACGCAGGGGTACACGAGCCTCGAGGCGCTGTCGTCGGACGAGTTCTGGAGCGTGGCCCAGGACGGCACCGGCTTCTACTGGGCGCCGTAGGCGATACGAGCAGCCTCCGAGAGGAGCGGTGATGTCCCGAAGGCCCCCGAAGGACTCCGAAGCACTGGAGCGCCGCCTGGAGCGGTTGAGCGCGGCGCTCGGCCCGCCGCCTCCGCGTCCCGTGGCCCCGCCCCCACCTCCGCCAAGCGCGCCGGTCATGCCCAAGGCAGGCGTGGCGCTGGGCGTCGCCTTGGTCGCGGTGGGCATCGCCACCGGCCAACCGGTGGTGGCCGTCATCGGAGCGCTGCTCATCCTCTTCGGCGCGGCGCTGCGCATCGGTGCCGTGAGGGAAATCCTGGGCGCCAGCCTGCCCGCGGAGCTCGCGCCGAAGGACCCGACGCGTCCGCATATCGGCATGGGCGCGGAGGTGGCCGGGGACGCGGTCATCGAGCCAGGCGCGACGGTGGAGATGGGCGCCACGGTGCGCGCGGGCGCGGTGGTGAAGTCGGGCGCGGTGGTGCGCATGGGCGCCACGGTGGGGCCGCGGGTGGTGCTCGAAGCGGGCGCTGTCGTCGGCTGGGGCGCGGATGTCCACGAGGGCGCCACGGTGGGGCAGGGGGCCGTGGTGGGCGCGGGCGCCACCGTCCACTCGGGCGCCCACGTGCCGGCGGGGACGCGGATGATGCCGGGGAGCACCGGGTCCTCGGGCATGGGCGCGCGGGCGGAGGCGAAGCCCACGCAGGCGGCCCCGGTGCGGGACCCGCGCGAGGCGCGCCTGCTCGCCGCGTGCGAGCGCGTCGAGGCCGAGCTGCGCCAGGCGCCCGAGCAGGTGCGCGAGTTCCTCGGCGTCTCCTCCGAGACGGCGAGCGGGCTGCGCCAGACGTGCCTGGGGCTGCTCCAGCGGGAGCGCCTGCTGCGCCAGGAGTGCGCCCCCGAGAGCCTCGCGTTCCTCGACAAGGAGAAGGCGGAGCTGGAGCAGCGCATCGCCCGGGCCACGGACCCGTCGGTGCGCCAGTCGCTCACCCAGGCGGTGGCCGCCATCGACGACCAGCGCCGCCAGCGCGGGTTGATGCACGAGAAGGCCGAGCGCCTCGACGCGGAGCTGACCCGGCTGATGTGGACGCTCGACGGGATGGGAGCGCAGCTGGTGCGGCTGCGCACCGCCGGAGCGGAGGCCGCGACAGCGCCGGACGCGGAGGCACTCCGCTCGGTGCAGCAGCTCCACGACGAAATCGACGCCATCGCCGAGGCGCTCGAGCACGTCTCGCGCGGAGACCTGCAACCCATCAGCGATATCGATGGGACGGACGCCACGCCCTCCGAAACCCGCTCCCGCGAGCGGACCTAGTCCTGGAGTCCTGCTACAGCTTCATGCACCTGGGCCGGGCCATGAGCCGGTCGACATAGGCCTCGATGGCGGGCCGGTCGCTGCGCACGTTCAGCAGGCGCATGTAGATGAAGATGGAGCCAATCATGATGTCGGCGGCGGTGAACCAGTCGCCGAAGAGCCAGGGCCCCTGGCCCAGCTCGCGCTCGATGGCGTTCAGCGTGGCCGGAAGTTCCGTCCAGCCCCGCTGGGGCTGCGTCGGCACGTTCAGCCGCACGTCGCCCATGGAGGGCTCGAGCTGCGACGTCGAGTACACCACCAGCGACAGGTAGCGCCCGCGCTCCGGCGCGCCGATGCGCGGCGCGAGGTTGGCTTCAGGGAACTTGTCGCCGAGGTACAGGCAGATGGCCGCGTTCTCGAACACCCGGGTCTCGCCATCCACCAGCGCCGGCAGCTTGCCCGCGGGATTGATGGCGAGGAACTCCGGTGTCTTGTGCTCGCGCTTCTGCAGGTCGATGGGCACCAGCTCGTACTGCGCGCCGCACTCGTCGAGCATCCACTTCGCGATGACCGCGCGACTTCGGGGATTGAAGTAGAGCTTCATCGTCCGGGCACCTCGGGCAGGAGGAGACTGCGCACGGACCTTCTGTAGCAAAACGTCAGCGGCTCGGTCATCGAGTGGTCCTGCGCGCACGGGGAGTCCTGGCACCGCAAGGCGCGGCTGGATTCACATGGCGCCAGGGAAAGTATGATGGACGCTTCCACTGAAGGGAGCCTGTCATGAAGAAGCGTCTTGGAAGTCTCGCCGCCGCGCTGTTCCTCCTGCTGCCGATGACGGCCGCCGCCGAGACGACGTGGGTCGTCGACGCGAGCGTGCCCGTGGTGGGGGCGGGCGGTGGCTACGTCTTCCGTGAGTTCAGGGTGACCACCGGGGTGTGGCCGGTCGCGGCGGGGCACACCGCGGGCGTGGTCTACACCTGGGACAACTGGCAGACCACCCAGTGGGGCACGCTCACGTGGCAGTACAACGCGGCCAACGCGTACGGCAGCCAGGACGAGGTCTGGAAGGGCAGCTTCCTGATTCCTCCGCATGTCTCCTGGTCCTCCGTCCAGTACGCCATCTACGTGGACGACGCGGCCGGCAACCGCACGTGGAACAACAACAACGGGCAGAACTTCGTCGTCGTCCCCGGAGGCGCGTGACGCACACGGGGCCCCCGGAACACCCACATCCTGGAGCCAGGAGCCCCTGCCTCCAGGCAGGGGAGCTTCCGGAGGGCCCCTCCCGTTCGTGGAGGAGGGCCGCTAGACTGCTGTCCGACTCCCGACAGAAGGGGCCATGGCGCGCAAGCACACCGTGAAGGCCGGCGAGCACCTCATGCGCATCGCCCGGAAGTACGGCCTGCCGGACTGGAAGGCCATCTACGACGCTCCCGAGAACGCCGAGTTCCGGAAGCGGCGTCCCAACCCCTTCATCCTCCTGCCCGGGGACGAGCTGCACATCCCCGAGGTGAAGCCCAACGAGGTGAAGGTCTCCGCCGGCCGGCAGCACAGCTTCACGCTGAAGCGCGCCCAGACGGTGCTGAAGCTCCAGCTCCGCGACGAGGACCCCGACGCGAAGCCCCTCGCCAACGCGCGCTTCCTCCTGGAAATCGAGGGAGAGGAGCCGAAGGAGTCCCGCACCGACGGCGAGGGCTGGCTGCGGGTGCCCGTTCCCATCGACGCCGAGGAGGCCACGCTCACGGTGTGGCTCACCGAGCAGGAGTCGGTGGAGTGGACGCTGGAGCTCAGCCACCTGACGCCGCTGGATGACGACGCCGGCGCGCACGCCCGCCTCAGCAACCTGGGCTACGACTGCGGCGAGCCCGGCGCCGAAGCTGACTCCGCCACCGAGCACGTGCTGCGCGCCTTCCAGCACACGTGCGGCATCGAGGAGCCCGAGCCCCTGGGCCCCCAGACTCGCGACCGCCTGGAGCGCGAGCACGGCTGCTGACCCCTTCCGCCTCCCCAAGCGCCCATGACGACCGCGACTCCCCAGAAGGACTCCAAGCCGAAGTTGAAGGCCCGCGTCGCCGTCAACAGCGCCAACACGCTCATCGTCCGCGACGTGCCCAACATCATCGTGCTGGTGGGTGGCACGGTGGACCCCGGCAACACCAGCCCGACGGCGCGCTCGGCCAGCTACCACAATCCGAAGGTGCCCCTGAAGGACAGCGACTCCAACCACTACTGGGAGGAGAACACCCGCTTCCTGGAGGACATCGAGGCGCTGCGCAAGGAATACACCAACCTCCACGTCTTCACGGCGCACGGGTGGAGCGGCGACAACAACCCGACCAACCGCACCATCGCCGGCACCTACCTCGCGGACCGGCTGTGCGGTGGCGATGGCCAGACGCCCTACTACGGCGCCTTCCTGAACCGCGAGGTGTCCTTCCACCTCATTGGCCACTCGCATGGAGGCAACGTCATCAACGCCTTCACCGAGCGCGCGGCCACGTCCAAGACGTGGCCGAAGAAGTGGAAGATTCGCAGCATCACCTATCTGTCCACGCCCTTCTTCACCCGGCTGCACCAGGTGAACACCGGCGCCTTCCACGACGACTGCCGCATCATCAACGTCTTCTGCAAGTACGACCTCACCCAGCGCGTCGTCGCGGACTTCTCGCTGATGCCGCTGACGGAAGTGATTGGGATGGGGGAGGACCCGAAGAAGCCGGACCCCACGCTGGTGACCCCCAAGATGCTCATGGAGTCGGTGGCGGCCATCCGCTTCGACTTCGACAAGCTGAAGGAAGCGGTCCTGTCCGCGCGGCCCGTGGACAAGGACGATGACTGGTTCGGCGTGGACCTCCACCTGCTGATGAACAAGACGAAGGCGGAGCGCGTCTATGACGAAGCGCTGACCGCGCTCGCCCAGCTCGGCAAGGTGTTCGTCCAGGTGAAGACCCTCCTGCGCCAGCTCAACGTGAAGCGGAAGCTCCATGTGCCGGTGGAGCTCAAGGGCAAGATGACGGCGGAGCACCAGCTCCTGAGTGACGGCCTGCTGAAGCGCTTCCTCGTCGAAATCCAGCGCGTGGAGAGCGGCATCGTCCCCACCCAGAAGGCCCTGCAGGCGCGCCGCAAGGCCGGCGAATACCCCGTCACCGGCCTCTACGATGACCTGCAGATCGCCGTCTTCCTGAAGCCGCTCGTCCGCCTCGTCGGCGTGGACCGCAAGACGCTGGACGGCCCGCTGTGGTCGCTCATCGGGGCCCTGCTGGCGGAGCAGATGAACGAGTTCGACAACACGTCGAACTCACCCGCCGCGCAGCTCGCGAAGACGAAGTTCGCCTCGCGCATCGTCCACGTGGATGTCACCCGCGAGGACGAGTACCACCAGAAGCACAAGGAGAAGGAGTACGACCGCTTCCTGGCGATGCTGGAGGCCATCGAGAAGCACTTCGCCGCCACGCGCGACCCCCGCGACCTGCGGAACCTGCTCTTCACGCTGCTCGCCCAGGTCGAGCCGCTGCGCCAGATGGTGAAGAAGTGGAGCACGGCCGCGGACTGGGCCGAGGACCTGGCGCGGCTGGCCGGAAAGGTGAAGTCCCCGGGCCTCAAGCTGACCATCGACCTGGTCAAGTCCCTGGAGAGCTACTCCGTCATCTTCTCCGAGCGCGACGCCGGAGGGCTCCAGGTGGACGTGCCCAAGCGAGAGCCGCCGTACGGCAGCCTGGACTACCTGATGCGCGTGTCGCACTCGGTGAGCCGGCAGGACCTGTACGACAACCCGAAGAACGACGTGAAGACGCCGCTGAAGGCCCAGTTCGACACCCGCAAGCGCCGCGGCGGCTGAGGCCCGAGCTACTTCCGGGCGGGGCGGCACTCGCCCACGGAGCCGGTGGCGCACTGGCGCCCGTCCTCCCAGGTGGCGCCGGAGAGGTTGGCGCCCTCCAGCTTCACCCCGGCGAGGTTGGCGTTCTTCAGCTCCGCGTCGCGCAGGTCCGCGTCGCGCAGGTCCGCGCCCGCCAGGTCGCAGCGCTCCAGCACCGCTCCGCGCAGCTTCGCCCCGCGCAGGTCCACGCCGGACAGCAGCGCCCCGCCCACGGGCACGGAGTAGGCATGCGAGCGCTCGCTGCGGCGGTGGGGCCCACCCGGGCCGGAGAAGGACTCTTCCTCCAGGTTGATGCCCCGGAGGATGGCGCCCTCGAAGTGGGCGGACTCCACGGCGCGCGCGCTCCGGAGGTCCACGCCCTCCAGATTGGCGCCCTGGAGCTGGGCCTGCTCCAGGAACGTCTCGTCCAGCTTCGCGCCCCGGAGGTCCGCGCCCCGAAGGTCCGCGAGCGTGAGGTCCACGCCGGAGAGGTCGGCGCCCTTCAAGCGGGCGCGGCCGAGCTTCGCACCTTCCAGCCGGGCCCCCGCGAGCCGCGCGCCCTCCAGGTCCGCGCCCTCCAGTGAGAGGCCGCGCAGGTCGCAGCCCGCGCACTCGCGGGTCTCCTGGAGGCGCCGGGCCCGCTTCTCCTCCTCGCTCTGGCATCCGGCGAGCGCGAGGCCCACGAGGCTGGAGAGGAGCACGGCGCGAAGACGGAGGGCAGGGGAGAGGCGCATCCTCCGCGCAGTGTACCGCGGACGGCGCCGCGCGGCCTCGTCAGCCCGATTGAAGGCGGTCCCCCGGACGCTCGCCCGGGGCAGGGTGCGAGAACGCGCTGCCTGCCGCCGAAGAGCGCACGCCATGTCATGGCAGGAATTGGCTCACTCCTTCCCGCCGAACTGGTCCGTCAAAGCTTTCCATCCCGAACAGACACAGTCCGTTTCGCGGCCGTGTGCCATGTCAGGGTTGCCGGTAGAACCCTGTCGCTACGTATGCCTTGGACATCCCTGGCCGGCGGGATGGCAGCAAGAGGGGGTACCCCAGTGATACGCAGATCGATTCAGAAGACCGTGGGCAGTCTGGCGGTGTGTTGGTTCGCGGGAACCGGCTGCTCGGACGCGCCGGATGACGTGCCCGCGAGCCAGGAAGAGAGCGGCCTGTCCCGGAGCGGGCTCACCGTGGGTACGGCGGAGCTGGTGCACGACGTCCGCCCGCCTTGGGTGAATCCGCCCGATATCGGCTCGGAGCCGGGCGGCTTCTTCCAGGCCGGCAACCGTTTCTTCTTCACGGCGTCGGACCTCCTCCACGGCCGGGAGCTGTGGGTGAGCGATGGGACGCAGGCGGGCACCCGGCTGGTGCGGGACATCAACCTGGGAGCGTATGCCTCCGACCCGGCACAGTTCACCGTGATGGACGGCATCCTCTACTTCACGGCACATGACGGCAGGTCTCGACGGCTCTGGCGGAGCGACGGGACGCCCGAGGGCACCCGGCTCGTGTCGGAAGGAGGGCCGGTCACGGAACCCGAGACACCGCACGTCGTCTTCAATGGCGCGCTCTACTTCTCCGGCGGAGAGAGCCTGGAGGTGGGGCTGTGGAAGACGGACGGGACGGCCGCGGGCACCGTGCTGGTGAAGGACCTCGCTCCGAGCGGCTACTCGAACGTATGGGGGCTCCGGAACGTGAACGGCACGCTCTACTTCCTGGGCTACGAGGAAGCGCACGGCACGGAGCTGTGGAAGAGCGATGGCACGGAAGCCGGCACCGTGATGGTGGTGGACCTCACCCCCGGCGCCGAAAGCTCCTCCATTGATAGCCAGAGCGTGGTGGAGCTGGAGGGGACCCTCTTCTTCACGATGTGGACGCAGAGCACCGAAGCCCAGCTCTGGAAGACGGATGGGACGGCCGCGGGGACCGTGAAGGTGAAGAGCGGCATTCCCGGAGGCCCGAACTTCCATCCATATGGCTTCCAGCGGCTGGGAGGGACGCTCTACTTCTCAGCGGAGGACGGCGCCTCCGGACGCGAGCTGTGGAAGACGGATGGCACCGAGGCGGGCACCGTGCGGGTGAAGGACATCTCCCCCGGGAGCGCGTCCTCCTTTCCGGGCGGCTTCGTGGAGCTGGACGGGGCGCTCTACTTCATCGCGGACGACCACACGACGGGCCAGCAGCTGTGGAAGACGGACGGCACCGAGGCGGGCACCGTGCGTGTCACCGACTTCCAGGAGCCCAGGCGTCTCGTCGCCGATGCGCTCGTCCGGCTCGGGTCGCGCGTGTACTTCGCCGTGGATGGCGAGTGGTGGCTGAGCCCCCGGGAGCTGTGGTCGGTAGGGGGGACGGGTTCCGCCCCGGTGCAGAGCTTCGCCTGGCCCCATCTCAATGGGAGTCTCTCCCTCTACTCGTCCCTCGTCCTGGGTGACACCCTCTACTTCACGGCGAACGACGCCATCCACGGCCTCGAGCTGTGGAAGACGGATGGCACGCTGCCGGGCACGGCGCTCGTGGCGGACCTCAACGCGCCGGGCAGCGGGAGCGCTCCCGAGTTCATGGAGGACGTGGGCGGAACGGTCTTCTTCTCCGCCAGCACCGCCAACGGCATCGAGCTCTGGAAGACGGATGGCACCGGGGCGGGCACCGTGCGCGTGAAGGGCGGCTTCTCGTACTACCTCAACACGGCGCGGAAGGTGGGGAGCCAGCTCTTCTTCTCGCCCGGCAATGACCGGCAGCTGTGGAAGAGCGATGGGACGGAGGCCGGCACCGTGCGCGTGAAGCACATCGACTCCGGCGAGTACTACAGCCCGAACGTGTCGAACCTCACGGACGTGGATGGAACGCTGTTCTTCACCGCCACGGAGGACACGTCTGGCACCGAGCTGTGGAAGAGTGACGGGACGGAAGCCGGCACCGTGCGCGTGAAGGACATCTGGCCGGGAAGCCAGGGCAGCGAGCCCCAGCAGCTCGTCGCCGTGGGCGGGACGCTCTACTTCAGAGCGCAGGACGCGCTGCACGGCCTGGAGCTGTGGAAGAGCGACGGCACGGAAGCGGGCACGCGGCTCGTGGCGGACCTGAGGCCGGGCGGCGCTTCGTCCTGGCCGTTCAACCTGACGGTGATGAACGGGACGCTCTACTTCACGGCCGACACCGAGGAGGCGGGAATGCCCGTCCCCGCCCTGTGGAAGCTGGACGCGGCGGGTGGGCCGCCCACGCGCATCACCGTGTCCTCGCCCCTGGCGCAGTACTACGCGGCGCAGGAGCTGACGGCGGTGGGACACACGCTCTTCTTCATCTTCGATGACTGGGTGGCTCCCGAGCTCTGGAAGTACGACAGCCTCACTGGGGAGGCCTCGCGGGTGACCCTCACGTCCTTCAGCGAGCTGTTCTGGCTGACCGCCGTGGGCGACGAGGCCTGCTTCCTGGGGCGCACCGCGCAGCACGGCCGCGAGCTGTGGTGCTCGGATGGCACCGAAGCGGGAACGCGCCTCGTGAAGGACATCCTCCCGGGGAGTGGCGACGGCATGGAGTTCGCGCCTCCCCTCGGGCTGGAGGAGGGCCTGGTGTTCTTCCGGGCCTCGGATGGGGTCCACGGCTCGGAGCCGTGGGTGTCCGACGGCACCGCGGCCGGGACGCGCATGGTGGGGGACATTGCCCCGGGGCCCGGCACCTCGACGCCGGGGCTCTTCACGCGCAGCGGCAACGCCGTCTTCTTCACCGCGGATGACGGCACCCACGGCGTCGAGCCCTGGCGTCTGTCGCTGTAACTCCGCCACGAAGCCAAGGGGCCCCGGTCGTGAGACCGGGGCCCCGAGGTGACGCGCTGGCGCGGCTACGACGAAGGCGTTTTCACGGGCAGAAGCGAGGCCGCCTCGTGGGCCAGGGCACGGAAGTGGGCCGCGCTGGGGGAAGGGTGCGGGCCCGCGAAGGCGAGCACCAGCTCCGCGTGCCCGGGAGCGCCACTCAGCGCGCGGAAGACGACGCCCCGGGGCCGGAGCGCCTGGGCGGAGCTGGGAGCAAGGGTGAGCCCGAGGCCCGCTTCGACCATGCCGATGACCGCGGGCCACGAGTGGGCCTCCTGCACGACGTGGGGCGAGAAGCCCGCGGCGAGACACATGCTCGTCACGGTGTCGTGCAGCCCGGGCGCGGAGTGACGGGGGAACAGGACGAACGGCTCGTGTGCCAGGGAAGACAGGGGGATGACCTTCCGCCGGGCACGCGGGTGGCGGGTGGGGAGCGCGAGCACGAAGCGCTCGATGAGGAGGCGCTCCACCGTCACGCCCTCGTGCTGGAAGGGGCCTCGGACGATGGCCAGGTCCAGCTCGCCGGTGGCGAGCGCAACGCCGGCATGCAGCCCCTCGCGGTCGTCGATTTCGACCTTCACCTCGGGGAAGCGCTTGCGGAAGCGCAGCACGAGGTCCGTGAGGACGCCGAAGGCCGAAGACGCGGCGAAGCCGACGCGCAGCCGACCCGTCTCGCCGCGGGCCACCCGCCGCACGGTGGTGATGATGTCCGTGCGTCTCGCCAGCAGTGCCCGTGCGTCCTCCAGCAAGTGGCTGCCGGCGGGAGTGAGGGCCACGCGCCGGCTCGTCCGCGTGAGGAGCTCGACGCCCAGCTCCGCTTCCAGCCTGCGAATCTGCTGGCTGAAGGGAGGCTGCGCCATTCCCACCCGGGCGGCGGCCCGGCCGAAGTGCAGCTCCTCCGCCACGGCGACGAAGAGCTGGAGCTGACGGAATTCCATATCCAGATGATATCCGTCTTGATTCGGGCCCGAAGATATATTGGTCATGCATGATGCCGCTCCCTAGCATCGGGGGATGCGATGCCTTTCGTGGGCAGTGGGCCTCCTGATGCTGTGCCTCGCGAGTGCGCCCGGGGGAGCGCTCGCGCAGGGCGCGACGCCGGACGCGAAGCTCCAGGAGCGGCTGGACCTCGCCCACCGGTTCAACCGCCTCTGGGAGCTCATCCAGGACAGCACGGTTCCTCCGAGGTGGCTCCGCGAGGGAGACCGGCTGGTCTTCTGGTCGGTGGACACGAAGGACGGCGGCACCTGGATGCTGGCCCACGCCAGGACGGGAGTGGTGAAGCCGCTGGTGTCTGGCGCCGACCTGCGAGCCCAACTCTCGCGCCTGGTGGGCAAGCCCGTGCAGTCGCTCCGGTTCTTCGACTTCGCCATCGCACCGGACGAGCGGAGCATCGTCTTCTCCTACGAGGGGAAACCGTTCGGGCTGGGACTGGAGGACGGACAGCTCACGGGGCTGGCACCGGAGGACCGGGCCGCGCTGGCGCTGTCGCGGAGTCACTTCCTGGCTCCAGCGGGAGGCGCCATCGCGGAGCAGCGCGAGGGGGGCTTCACGGTGCGCGGCGCGGAGGGGCGCACGGTGGTGACGCGCGAGGGCGCGGAGCACCTGGGCTGGCGCATCCCGGAGAATCCCTGGTCTCCGGATGGCCGCTTCCTGGTGGTGTGGCGCGAGGACCTGCGCGGGGTGCACAAGGTGCCCGTCGTCGACTATTCCAGCGCCCTGGAGCGGGTGACATGGGTTCCGTATGCGAAGACGGGGACGCCGTTGCCCCGGACGGAATTGCACGTGGTGGAGGTGGCGACGGGGCGCGTGACGGCCATCACGCCGGTGGACGGTGAGACGTACGACTGGTTCGTCGGGTGGCGTCCGGATGGGAGTGAGGCGCTGTGCCTGCACCTGTCACGGGATGCGAAGCGGCTGGACCTGACGGCGGTGGAGGCGGTGTCTGGCAAGCGCCGGCGGGTGCTCCGCGAGGAGCGGCCGGAGACCTTCGTGGCGGGGCTGGACCTGTCGGTGAACGGCTGGGCGAAGCAGGTGCGGTTCCTGCCGGACGGGAAGGGCTTCCTCTGGATGTCCGAGCGTGACGGCTGGCGGCACGTCTATCTGTATGACCTGGCGGGGCGGCTCGTGCGTCAGGTCACCCGGGGGGCGTTTCCGGTCCACGAGGTGGTGGGAGTCGAGCCGGGAGGAGACGGAGTCTTCGTGGTGGCGTCCGCTGACAGCGGCGCGCCGTACGAGCACCTCCTGTACCGGGGGAGCTTGAAGGGCGGTGCGCTGAAGCGGCTGTCCTCCGGGGCCGGCATGCACCGGATGACGCTGGCTCCGTCGGGGAGGTACTCCGTGGACACGTGGTCCTCGCGGACGCAGCCCCGGCTGCGGGAGCTGGTCTCCACGGATGGAAGGACACGGGTCCGCCTCACCACGTCGAACGTGAGCGCGTTGGAGGCGCTGGGCCACAGGCCACCGGAGGCGCTCACGGTGACCGCGGCCGACGGTGTCACGCCGCTGCATGGGGTGCTCTACCGGCCGCGAGACTTCGACGCGGAGAAGCGCTACCCGGTGATTGCGTACATCTATGCGGGGCCGTTCACGACGGTGGTGCCCTGGAACTTTGTCGGCAATGGCATGTCGTTGCATGCCGCCGCGATGGCGGAGCTGGGGTTCGTGGTCGTGGTGCTGGACCCTCGGGGTGGGCCGGGGCGGAGCAAGGCGTTCCAGGACGCGCACTACGGCCGGGTCGGGCAGACGGAGATTCCAGACTACGTGACGGGGTTGAAGCAGGCCGCCGCGACGCGTCCGTGGATGGACCTGGAGCGGGTGGGCATCCACGGCCACTCGTGGGGTGGGTACTTCGCGCTGCGTGGGATGTTGATGGCTCCGGAGTTCTTCAAGGCGGGCTACGCGGGCGCGCCGGGAGCCCTGGAGGAGGAGGCCATCATCAACGAGCCCTACCTCGGCCTGCCGGGAGTGAACCCGGCCGGGTATCAGGCCGGGTCCAACCTCGCGTTGGCGGGGAAGCTGAAAGGGGCGCTCAAGATGATGCACGGGACGAGCGACGTGAACGCGACGCTGTCCACGACGATGCGCATGGCCGAGGCGCTCATCCGCGAGGGCAAGCACTTCGAGCTGCTCCTCATGCCGGGGCAGCCCCACGGCCCCGTGCCCCCCGCGGACCGCTACTACTTCGACGACATCGCCCTGTTCTTCCTCCGCACCCTGGGCGGCCCGAGGTGAACGGCCGGGCCGCCGCGAGGGAGCTCACGACACCGTGGGCGGCTGGGCCTGGGTGCGCCAGTCCACGTTGGCGTCGGCCTGCCGGCGCTCGCCGGGCTTCACCCGCTCGCGGTCGCGCAGGCGCACCTGTTGCCCGATGACGGTGAGCTCCTCGGCGCGCACGTGCGGCCGCGGCGGTCCGGAGACGGCCCGCTCCGCATCCCCCACGTGGGCGCCGGCCCCCACACGGACGGCCTCGTCCAGCAGGGCCAGGTGCACCCGCGCGTCCGCGCCCACCACGACATCGCCCAGCAGCACGGAGTCGCGGATGACGGCGCCCGCCTCCACGCGCACGCCGGGCCCCAGCACCGAGCGCACCACCGTGCCGCGCACCACGCAGCCCGGTGACACGAGACTGTCTTCCACGCGCGCTCCGGCCAGCACGCGCGCGGCGGGCCGCTGCACGCCATAGGTGAGCAGCGGTGCGTCGGTCCGCTCCAGCGACAGCACCGGCTCCGAGCCCAGCAGGTCCATGTGCCCCTGCCAGTAGCTGTCCAGCGTGCCCACGTCGCGCCAGTAGCCATCCATGCGCCACGCCCGCGCGCGGCCCTCGGAGACGAGGCGCGGCAGCAGGTGGTGGCCGAAGTCCTCGAGCGCCGCATGCTCGTCGCCCAGCTCGGCGCACAGCGTCTCCAGCGTGTCCAGCAGCACGCGGGCGTCGTACGCGAAGACCTCCGTGGTGACGGTGCCTCCGCGCGGGTGCTCCGGCTTGTAGTCGAAGCGGGTGATGCGCCCGCCCGCGTCCACCTGCACCACGCCGAAGCGATGTGCCCGCTCGGGCGGCACCTCCGTGGTGACGGCGGTCACCGCCGCCCCCGAGCCCAGATGCGCCTCAATCACGTCCCGGTAGTCGAACCGGTAGACGTGGTCGGCGCTGAGCACCAGCAGCACGTCCGGGTCGAAGGCGCGCAGCAGGTGGCGCTGGCGGTAGAGGGCGTCCGCGTTGCCCTGGGCGAAGCCACCTTCCTCCCGGGCCTGGAAGGGAGGCAGCACCCGCAGCCCTCCGTAGGTGCGGTCCAGGTCCCACGGCCGCCCGTTGGACAGGTGGTCATTGAGCGAGTGCGGCAGGTACTGCTCCAGCACCCAGACGTCCGCCAGCCGGCTGTGGACGCAGTTGCTCAGGGCGAAGTCGATGAGGCGGTAGCCACCTCCGAAGGGGGCGACGGGCTTGGCACGCACCGATGTCAGGACTTCCAACCGGCTGCCCTTGCCGCCAGCGAGGATGAGCGCGAGTACCTTGGGGGGAGTCATGGGCCCATTCCAGGCACGCGTGTCCTGGATGGGAATGCACATGCGCGGCGCACTGTGCGCTGATGCACTCGCGAGTTGGGCGTGCGCTGACGGTGGTTCAAAAGGCTTCAGCCCGCTCGCGAGGGGCCGCGCGCCGCGTCCGGAGCATGGAGTTCTCCTCCGCGTCCTGCGGTGCGCCCCAGAAGTCCGCCAGCGTTGGTCCGTCATCCACGCGGCGGTCTCGCAGGAAGAAGTTCTTCACCTCGAAGGGGAACACGCGGCGGCCCATCTCCGTGTACCAGCGCATGGACTGGCGCAGCCGCGAGTCGGGCTGGAGGAAGGTCCGCCACAGCGCCTTGGGCCGCAGCTGTACGGCCGCCTCGATGAACTTCACCCAGAGCAGCACCCGCCATGGCGGCATGTGGCGCGTCGCCAGCACCTGGTGCTTGTAGTCCCAGCGGCTCCGGTCCGGCTGAATCACCTTCCGGTCCTTCGCGAGCCGGAAGTACGGCGTCCAGCGGTGCGGCGTGACGTAGAGCGCTTGAATCTGGTCCGGGTCGTACGAGAGGAGCTGGCGCAGGCCGCGCCAGTAGTCGCGGTCCGTCTCCTCCTCGAAGCCGGCGACCCAGGTGGCCATGGACAGGATGCCGTGCTGCCGCAGCAGGCGGATGGCCTCGCGGTCCTCGGTGGTCGTCCCGCCCTTCTTGATGAGGCTCAACGTCGCCTCGTCCGTGTTCTCCATTCCGAGCAGGAAGCGCGTCCAGCCGGCCTTCCGGTACAGGTGCAGGATGTCCGCGTCGCGCACGATGTCGTCCGCGCGCGTGGAGCCGACCAGGATGAGGTTCACGTTCTCGGCGATGAGCGCCTCCAGGAACTCGCGCCAGACCTTTTTGGAGGAGGTGGGGTTCTCGTCGGCGAAGTTGATGACCTCGACGCCGTGCTCCCGGTGCAGCCGCGCCAGCTCCGCGGCGAACTTCCTCGGGTCGCGGTGGCGCCACTTCGTCCAGAAGCCTCGCTGGCCACAGTAGTTGCACAGGTGCGGGCAGCCCCGCGAGAACTGGACGACGACCGCGCGCTTGCCGCCCCAGTAGCTGTAGCGGCGGAAGTCGATGAGCTCCCAGCCGATGCGGTAGGCATCCAGGTCCTGGATGACGGCCGCGGGCACCGTGGCCGCCGGTACGCCGTGCTCACGGTAGGCGAGCCCGGGCACGGTCCGCAGGGGCGTCTCCGTTTCGAGCGCGGCGAGGAGCCGCACCGCCGTCTCCTCGCCCTCGCCCCGGACGATGACGTCGATATGCGACTCCTCCTGGAGGATGTCGCGCCAGTGGTAGGTCGGGAAGACACCGCCGTAGATGACCCACGCCTCCGGCAGCGCGCGAGCCGCGGCCCGGCTCAGCCTGGAGATGATGGGGTGCGCGGAGGTGGAGCCGGAGTGGCCATACAGGATGGCATCCGGCCCATACGCGACGGTCTGGGCGAGGATTTCCTCCTCGCTCATGGGGCCGAACTCCGCGTCGAGCAGCTTCACCTCGTGCCCGGCGTCCAGGAGCGGGCCTCCCACCGCGAGCAGCCCCAGGGGCGGCAGGTGGTCATCCGGAATGCGGCTGCCAATGGCGGGGTGGGGCGCGTTGACGAGGAGGACTTTCATACCGCTCAGGTTAGGGACGCGCGCCGCGCCCGCCGCGAGGTCCTGACTGGACTGTCGCGCCCTCGCGGTGGACGGTCGCGGAGCGCCGCCCGGCGGCCGGGCCTCAAACCCGCAGGAAGGGCAGCACCTCGCCCGCGGCGTTCCACACGGTGGCCGGATACACGGGCCCTGTCGGATTCTCCGGCCCCGCCCAGCCCGGAACGTCGTCGTACTTGTAGTTGGGGTACCCCGGGCACTGGGAGGTGTCCTCCCACTCCGACCGCGGAATGCCCATGGACTGAAGCACCGTCCCCAGCCACTGGTGCCACAGCAGCCCGAACCAGCGCGGCTCTCCGGCGGGGCCCTCACCTGTCCTCTTCGCCAGGTTGCGGTAATCGCAGTACTGCCCCGTGCGGAAGAAGCCCTCCGCCCCACCGAAGGCGACAATCGGCGCGCTGGTGTGGTCGTGCGTGTAGTTGCCCGATTCCTGCCCCCACGCCAGCAGGGTGTGGTCCAGCAGCCGGGTGCCATCGCCCATGTCCACCGCCTCCAGCTTGCTCGCCAGGTCCAGGAAGACGCGGCGGAAGTAGAGCTGGTGGGCCGCCAGCAGCGTGCTGTACGCCGACGCGCTGCTGGCCGCTTGATGCGCAATCTCCTGGTGCCAGTCCCCCGCGAAGGTGCTGAAGGTGTCCGTCGCCCCATCCACCACGATGCGCGACACACCGCACGACAGCGCCAGCGTGTACACGTCATTCCACAGCTCGTGCGACAGGGACTGCGCCTCCGGGTCTCGCGGGTAGGTCGGCTGGTTCGTGTACTGCCCGCTCGACGTCGTCGGACGCACGGGCGTCTGGCAGCGCGCCACCGTGTTCAGCTTGCGGTCCAGCTCGGCCAGCCGCTCCAGGTGGTCATCCAACCGGCGGCGGTCCGCGGACGACAGGCGCCGGTTGCCATTGCGCAGGCGCCGGTAGTTCTCCATCACCGCGCCGCTGATGAGCGGCTGGCCTCCGGTGGCATTGCCGAACAGGCGGTCGAAGAGGTTCTGGTTGGAGCCATCCACCGTGCTGCCCACCCGCTCCACCGGCCCCTGCCGCAGGCGCGGGTCCGAGTGCGCGAAGGACAGCGACCCGCGGATGATGGCGCGCTCTCGCACGCCCACCGCGCCGCCATAGAAGGACGGAGACCAGGCCATGATCTGGTCGATGGTCTGCCGGATGCCGTTCTGCTTCACCTCGTCCGGCGCCTGGTCGCTCGCGGAGAAGTTGCCCAGCGTCCCGCCCCGGTGGTGGCCGATGTAGAAGGGGATGTCCAGGCCGTTGAGCACCCACATCTTGCCCACCATCGAAGCGGTGAGCTCGCTCGACGGGGCGCGCAGCACCGCCGACACGCGGGTCTCCCCATTCGCCTCGGTGGCGCGCAGCGCGCCCCGGCGCACCGTGTGGCCCGCGTAGGGCAGGGACTCCGTCAGCGACGCGTCCGGGGGGAACATGTCCCGCTGGAGGATGCCGCCGTGCTCCGTGCGCAGCATGACGAAGCACTTGTGGGAGGGCGCCGACTGGGCCCGCGCCGTCGCCGGCAGGAGGCTGGGGAGGAAGGGCAGCACCAGCCCCGTTCCGCCCAGGCGGAGAATCGTGCGGCGCGAGAAGGTGGGCGTGCTCATCGGAAGTCCCTCCGCTGGAACTCGGGGCGCAGCGCGACGGAGGCCAGCACGTCGCGCAGCGACTGGCGGCCGCTCGCCGCCGCGCTCAATGCGTCCAGCACGGGCCCGTCGGCCTCGTCGCTCTCGACGCGGGCAAAGGTGTACCGGAAGTACTGCCGGGCGAAGCAGTCCTCGTACAGGCCGCTCTCGAGGATGAGCTGGGTGACGTCCGCGGCCGAGGACACCGACCGCGTGTCGCCCGGCGTCAGGGCGGGCACCGTGTCGGTGCGCACCGTCCGCTCGCCCACCTGCTGGCCGTTGCTGTCGAAGAGCCGCTGCGCGGAGCGGAAGCGCCCGAGCGCGTCGAAGTTCTCGGTGACGAACCCCAGCGGGTTGAGGCGTGTCCGGTGGCAGGCGGGGCAGGAGCCCTGTCCCTCCGTGAGGCGCTCCACCACCTCGCGCGTGGTGAGCTCGGCCGACAGCTCCACCCGCGTCATCATGGCGTCGGCGGGCGGCGGGGGGATGCGCTCGCACAGGAGCGCGTTGCGGATGCGGTAGCCCTTGATGATGGGCCGCGTGTTGGCGGACCCGGTGGCGAGGAAGGCGATGCGCGTCAGCAGGCCGGAGCGCTGGGACTCGAGGAAGGTGGGCGGCTCCGAGTCGCCATCCCACCGTGGCACGCCGTAGAGCGACGCCAGGTCGGCGGTGCGTGCGAACGCATGCCGGTCCGTGAGCACGTCCTGCAGCGTGCCGTCGTGCGCCGCCAGCCAGGTGACCAGGTCGGCCACCTCGGCGTTGATGTGCTCGCGGGTGTCGCCCGTTGGCGTGAAGCCACCGCGAAACGCGTCGAAGATGGGGTCTCCCACGCGCGTGTTGAACTCCTCCAGGGCGTCCAGGCGGAACCACTGACTGAAGAACTCGCCCATGGCCTGGTGCGCGCGCGCGTCACCGACCAGGCGCTCCACCTGCTCGCGGTAGCCATCCTCGGTCAGCAGCTCGCCCGAGTCCGCCGCCGCGGCGAGCGCCTCGTCCGGCATCGTCTGCCAGAAGTGGTACGACAGCCGCACGGCCAGCTCGTGCGCCGTCAGCCGCGACACGGTGCCATCCGCCTCGGGCTGTCCGTGCTCGACGAAGTAGAGGAACTCCGGCGCCGTCAGCATCAGCGCCACCACCTTCTGCACGGCGAGCGCGGAGGCAGGCGGCTCGCTCACCGCCGCGCGGTAGAAGGCCACGTCGTCCGCGTCCACGGGTCTGCGCAGGGCGAGTCGTCCAAAGCGGGAGATGAAGCCGCCCAGGCAGGCCTCGTCATTGGCCGTGCTGGCGTCCGTGGCGCAGGTGCCCAGCAGCAGCCCCCGCCGCGAGGCGCTCGTCCCCAGCACCTCGCCCACGCGCAGCCCGAGCGAATACGAGATGTCGATGTGCCGCTGCTGCACGCCCTGGTCCATGCGGAGGAAGCCGCCATGGGACTCGCCGGGAACGGGCACCAGCAGGTCCTGCGGGTAGCTCTGGAGCAGCTCCGCCACCGGACCGTCGCGCAGCACCGCGCTGGCCTCCGTGGCGCCGAGCGCCCGGGTGAGCACGTCGCGCAGCGTGTTCCGGTACTGGACCGCCGACAGCCGCCGCAACGGCAGCTCCTCGGGCGCTACCGGCGGCGGGTTCTCGATGGGTGGCGGCCGCTCCCCGGGAGGCGCCCCGATGTCCACGTCGCCCTTGCAGGCGGCCACCAGGGCCGCCGCGACAACGACGAGGGTGCGCGTGAGTCGACGCTGTTGCACCTGGCACCTCCACCTGGAAACACCGTGGAGCCGCCGATGATGTCATGGACTGTTACGTGAAATCCACGACAGGCAGGACGTCCATGAAACCGCCTCCCGAGGCGCGGTCACCGCCGCTCAGTCATCGTGCGGGTCGCGAGGGTCGTACTCGTCCGTGTCCACCGTGAACCCGGGAGGCACCGCCTCCGCGATGTCGTCCCAGCGCACGAGCTTGAACTGCGTCGAGCCGTCGTACTCGTAGCCATTGACCGGCTCGGTGCTCGGCGGGGGCGGGGCCTTGCCCGTCTGGAGGACCATGAGCCCCCGGGGGAAGCCGGGGCCCATGGGCACATTCACGAGGTCATGCCCATCCGTCTCGCCCACGCCTTCCACCTGGAAGCTCCCGAGATGGCGGTTGCCGCGCTCGCGCGTCCAGCCTCCCTCGCGGTCATAGAGGTGCAGCGTGTCGTCGCCCTGGCTGGAGACGACGAGATACCCCTCCTCGTCCTCCGCGTAGTACAGCGCGAGCCCCTCGACATCCGCCTCCAGGTACCTGCCTCCGACAGCGGGGTTGCCCGGCACCGCGATGGTGCCCTCGGGCAGCGGGGCCGGGGCCTCCGACTCACACGCGAACTCGTCCTCGTCCGGGACGGCCCAGTACGGCGCTCCGAAGGACTTCACCGGGTCGATGAGGCGGCTTTGCGGCACGTCCACCACGCGCGGCAGGGACACGTGCAGCGGCAGCTTCCACAGGCCCACCACCTCCTGCGCCGCATAGAGGATGCCCTGCTGCTGGTCCACCACGAGCCCCTCGAACTGCGGGTCGTCCTCCGGCGCCTCACGGCAGGGCGCCCACGTCAGGCTTCCGCCACCGCCCGGCCGGGGAATGGAGAAGCGCGAGTCGAAACGGAACTCGCGCACCTTGCGGTAGCCCACCTGGTTCGTGCCCGCCTCGTACAGCTCCAGCCAGGCCACCACGGCGCGGCTGCGCTGCGTCACGAAGGCATGAAAGCGATGGGACGGGTCGCGGTACAACCCGAGCCCGTAGGCCGTGCTCTGGTCATCCACCGGATTCGGCCGCACGCCCTCCGATTCACCCGTGGGCTGGAAGGGAGAGGGCTGCACCCACCGCTCCGGGAAGACGCGCTGTGCCGCGCGCGCGGTGACGTCGAACAGCGGCCCACCGGCACGCCCGGGGTCGATGGCGTAGATGCGAAGCCGGTCACAGCCGCGGTCCGTCACCACGGCCAGGTCCACCTTGCGGACCCGTCCATCCGCGCCACGCAGCGGGAAGCCGTACTGGATGTCCACGTTGTTGAAGCGGCCGAACGTCTCGCCGCTCTCGCTCTCCGGGCACGCGGCGGTCGCCGCCTCCGGGCGCGGCCCCGGAGCCGCGGGGTCCTCGGCCGAGATGGCCGGGCGGTTCGGAGGCAGCACGGTCTGCACCACGCGCCCCTCCAGGTCGAACACCTGCAGGCCCGCGTCCTTCAGCACGCCGATGACGAGCCCCCGCTCCGGACGCGTCGGGTGGACCCAGATGGCCGGGTCGTCCGCGTCGGGCGTGCGTGGAGCCTCGTCGTACTGGTGCAGCACGGGGGTCTGCGCACGCGGAGGAATGACGGGCGGCTCGGCGAGGGAGGTGAGCGGAACGAGCACGAGCGCCAGCGAGGCGCTTCCCAGGACACGACGCTTTGCGGACATGGACTCCTCGGGGGGGTGGATGCACTCGCATGTTGGAGGCGCGTCCCCGGTGAGCAGCGCAACAAGTCCGTGAAGTGCGCCGACCCACCAAACCTTTTCACCACCCCAGGAATCCTGGGACCTCCCACCGTCAGGGCTGCGTACTCGAGCGATCCAACCACGCGAGCACGAGGCTGCGCGCGGTGACGTGCCCCAGGCAGACCGCGTCCAGCTGCAGGCCGTCATTGCAGGGGTACTCGAAGCCCCTGCGGTGTGGGTCATACGGCGCCACGACGGGCGTGCCCCCGCGCTCCCAGCGCACGTGCGCCCCGAGCGGTTTCATCAACGCCTCCTCGTGGGGCATGGCCTCGCGGTTCATCCCCCAGCCCAGGCTGTAGTGCCCCACCGTCAGCGACAGCTCCGCGTCCTCGTCCACCACCTCGGGGGTGAAGCCCAGCTTTCGCAGCTCGCGCAGGAGCGTGGACGTGTAGGCCCGCCGGTCCTCATGGTCGACGTTGGCCACGAAGTGGAGGCCCACCCGCAGCGGCCGCTCGAAGGCTTCTCTCGTGGCGGCATCCATCACGCGCAGCGTGGAGAACAGGCGCAGGGAGCGGGAGTCCAGCTGCGTCACCTGGTCCACGTACCACTCGGGAGGGGCGGGCCTCAGCAGGGAGCGCAGGAGGGCGGACAGGGACTCGACCGACGCGGGCGACTGGGACGCGAGCCGGGCCCGCTCCGCGTAGAAGTGGGTGACCTCCTTCACGACATGGGCGAGGACGGCCCGCGCTTCTTCCTTCTCTGGAAGGGGTGCGGCCGCGACGACCCGGGCCGCGCCCGCGTAGTCCTCCGCCTTGGAGAGCTTCACCGCCTCGCGCAGGGCCCGGGTCACCGGGCCGGGAGGAGATTCGAGCTGGAGGGGAGGGTGCACCCCGAACGTCGGGGAGCTCGCCGCCGCCGGTAGCGCCAGTGCCATCCCCAAACCCACCAGGGCCCATCGCCACGTGGTCATCGCCCGCATCGAGACATCCCTCCAGGACCTGTTGTTCCCGTGGAATGAAGCGTAGCGGAGGAGCAGGCCGAGCGCCGCCATGCCGCCGCTTGTATCGGCCGAAGCCTCTCACGCGACAACGACCTTGACGCTCACCGCGGGCAACTTGCTTTAGACTCCGGCTCGCTTTTCCCCTCCTACCTTGGAGCGAGCACCATGGGTGACTGGAACACCCTCCACGTCTTCGATGACAGGCGCTTCCATGAGGAAACGGTACCCAGGTTGCGAGGGGAGAAAGCGGGGCTCGAGGAGCACCATGCGCGGTTCCTGAAGACCTCCATGCCCAGGTGCGACATCGGGGTTGACGAGATGATTCCTGTCTTCCGTCAATTCAGCGCGGATTTCACCCGTCACCCTGGGTATGACGCATTGCTTGAGCAGGACCGGCACGCGACCTTCGAGCGCATCCACCCACGGGAATTCTACATCCGGAGATTCTTCGAGTTCGTCCTGTTCTCCGAATGCGCGAACTTCTTCCCCTACTTCAAGATGGGATACCGCCTCTTCCATGGGGCGGTGGGCGTGAAAGAGGGGGACACCGCCATGAGCGACCTCGTGCTTCATCTCTCGCATGGTGGTGACAACAACCCGTGGCGCTGGGATGGAGATGGCATTCGAAGCTGGTTGAGTGCCCGGGAGGTCAAGGCGCTGAACGACTCGGGCAGCATCGTGCCCCGCAAGGAAGAGGACGCGGACTACGTGCAAGACTTCCTGCGGTTTCTGGACGTCGTCACGAAGAACAATCTGGGACTGCTCTCCGCTGCCAATATCAACTCGGACCCATTCAAGAACCGCGCGCCCCCCGTCCGGGATGAGGACCTCTGGAAGGGAGTGGAGATAGAGCGCCTGATACGGGAGGAGTGATGGGAAGGGCTCCCCCCGCGCCCCGGGGCACGGAGCGCGGGGTGTCACGCTTTCAATGACAGAGCCCGTTCCAACGGACGTAGCCGTAGGGGCTCAGACCCCGGTTCCACGCCCACCCGGTGCCACGAATCCAGTAATCGCCGTTCGAGGAGAACACGTTGCTGTCCGAATAAAACTGGTCTCCCTGGTCGTGGTAGAGCGTGCCCATCAGCGGGTAGCCCGTTCCAGGGCCGGCATAGACGCCGAGCGCGGGCCAGCAGATGCTGTAGACGACGCCAGCTTCGGAACGCTGCTCGACCTCGCCCAGGGGGGACGGCTCCGGGTTCATTTCCTCGGGGGCGCCGCCACAGCCCGTCCCGAACAGCGCGACACTGCCAGCAAGGCACACGAAGGTGCGCAGGCTCTTCATCTGGATTCTCTCCTCTGGTGGGTTTCCGGTGGCGCCCTGTGGGGTGTGCGTCACGCCAGCCGGTATCCTGTATTGCGCCCGCGGAAATTGTTGGATCTCGGACCAGGCATGGCGCGACGCGTCTACGGGTGCTGGGGTACTTGGAGGAGAGATGTCTTCGCTACACGTAGCGCACCAGGTGACGGAGGCGCTGGACCTCTTCGCGGAGCTGGTCGCGGACATCCGCCACCGTGCCCGAGTACTCGAAGGTCGGGTCCTTGCGGTCGATGGTGGTCGCCGAGAATCCGCCACCGAACGAGGTCAGTCCCCGGCCGAAACCCTTGGAGTACTCGGTGACGTCGGTGTCGTACGGCGTGAGCGTCGCCTTGAGCTGCGTGACTCCGGCGAACTGGTTGAAGGCCGTTCCGAACCGACCACGGAGGAGGGACTGGAGACCGCCCGAGCCGAAGACCTCGTCCACGCCACCGGTGAACTCGAGCTTCGCCTCGGCCTCGCCGCCGAGCGTGCCCGCGAAGGGCAGCTTGCCCTCCGCCTTCACGTCCGCCGTGAGGGACACCGAGACCTCACCGGTGCGCACGGCCGTCTTCGCGAGCTCCTTCACGACCCCGTCCGGGTCGCTCAGCACGTCGCTGACGCTGATGCCCTCGGGGAGCTCGAAGCTCTCCTCCACCTGCAGCTTGACGTCTCCGCGGAGCTCACCCTTGACGCCTGGAATCGAGCCGGCCGTCTCGGCGGAGATGCTCGTGTACTGGTTGAGCACCAGCTTCGGAGCCCCGTCGCCGAACTCGAGGCGCACGTTCGCGCCGAGCTCCTGGGAATTGCCCACCCCGAGCGAGGCGAACCTGCCGCCGCTCAACTCGCCGACGAGCGTGGAGGACGTGTTCGGGTTGAGCTCGAGCGCGGAGACGTTGTCGAGCAGGGCGGGGTAGTCCGGCGTCGCGCCCTCGAGCGCCCCCTGGATTCCGCCATCGATGAGTCCCGAGACTCCGCCGGCGACGGGGCCCAGGAACGTCCGGGCCGCCTCCGCCGCCTCCTTGGCGCTGTCGAAGGTGAACTCGACGGTGGCGCTGGTGTTCGAGAACCTGTCGGCGGAGAGCTCCGCGCCCTTCCTCTCGAGGCTCGCCATCACGCCCGCGCCGGCTTCCCCCTCGACCGCGAGCGTGTACGTGCCGTCCTCGTTCTTCGTGATGGTCTGCGAGCCTTCCAGCCGGCCGCCGATGCCGTACACCGAGCCATCGATGCTCGCGCTGAGCTGGTAGCTGTCGTTCGGGCCGAGCTCCTCGAGCCGATCTTCGATGGCGAGGAAGTCGACCTTGTCCTTCAGGGAGTCGATGACATTGCGTCCGACGCCAGCGACGAAATCGATACCGCGTTCCGCGGTCTCGGCGAGCCCCCGCGCGTGGTCGAGGGGATTGAGGGAGAAGGGGAGCGACGGCGGGGAGTCGATGAAGCTGCTGACGCCATTGTAGACGTCGGTGGCCTGCTCCGTCGCCGTGTCGAGCACCTCTTCGCCTGTGTCGACGACGGAATCGACCGTCTCGGTCACGGCCTCTTTCGTGGCGTTGTAGGCGCTGGTCAACGGATTGTTCTTCACGAGCCCCGTGATTCCCATGTGCGTCCCCCGTGGTGGGTTTTCAGGGAGTACGCACATGGGAATATCCGGGTTACATCGGGGTCAGCGGTAGGTACGGCCGCGGGAGGGCTCAGCTCTCCGCGGAAGCGGGCTCGCTGCAGACCTCCTCCTCGTCGGCCCGCGGCTCGGCCTGCCGCGGCTCCTGGGCCTCCGGGTTGCTGGAGGCCGGAGTGACGCTGCTCCGGCAGAGGTCCGTGCAGAGCTCCGAACCACAGGTGGTGCGCTCCGAACCGAAGTAACAGATTTGTGTGCAACTGCTGTAACACGTGCACATGTCCATGCACTGCGGCGGCGGAAGCGCGAGAGACGTCGAAGGACCGCCAACGGCAAACACGAGACTGAAAGCCATTCCGACCTGCTTCATCCAGTTCCGCATGCACGCTCCAATCGAGGGGGGCTGCATGGTCAAGCGTAACATGCATGGCCTCTCGGGGCGGTGCGCTGTCCGCAATGCCTCGCACCCTGGAGCCCGATTCACGGCCGCTCGCGTCCGTGGCGCCCTCCAGCGTCTCGCCCTCGACCTCCAGCGTGTAGGGAAGCCCCGCCGCCGGCCGCTCTCCATCCAGGAACCGCAGCCGCAGCACGGTCGCGGTGCCACGGACCCGGAACACCGAGCTGCGCGGCCCCACGGGGCTTCAGCACAGGAAGCGCTGCGGCGGGCAGTTCACGCACGGGTTGCGGACGATGACGCCGCCCCCGCCGCCGTCTCCCCGGAGCGGCCCCGCGTACCCGCCACCGGACTCCCACCCGAGCGCGACATGCCCGTGGGGGTGCGCGTTGTCCGGCTGGGTGCTCTGGTGCGCCAGCTGCGGCGTGTTCAACCGCCCCGTCCAGCCGTGTGCCTCATAGTGGGCCACCGCGACCGGGTGGGGGTGCCCCAGGTCTCCCGGCGACGCGCGGTAGTAGTGCTCATGCGGGGGCGCGTGGCCCACGCCGTAGGAGTAGGCGATGCGGTTGCCGAGGGGAAGCTGCGTGAGCGGCGGCATGGGGGGCGCCGGGGCCAAGGCGAGGGCGAGGGCCGTCGACACGGGCACGGCGTCCACTCCGAGTTGCGTCGCTGCCCCATGCGTCGCGCCCATGGTCGCGGCCCACATCGCCGCCGTCCAGGGGCCCCCCGCATTCGTCAACGTCGTCAGCCCCACGTGGTTGGCGGGGACGGGATTCCCCGGGGCCCAGCTGCAGGCGAGGATGAGCTCCCGGATGCCGTCGCAGCGCACCTGGGCCAGGTTGGTGGGGTTGCGCAGCCACTGCGCCGCCTCCACGGCCGCGGTCCCCGCGCCCGAGGTGCAATAGACGGTGAATCCGCAGAGCAGCCCCCGGAGGGGTCCCGCCCCGGCCGCCGCGGCGAGCTCCGCGGGAAAGGAGGGCAGCAGGGTGTCGAGCTTGCGGTCCGCCAGGACATTGCGCGCGGCCACCAGCCCGGCATTGAAGTGCGCGACGTGCGCCGCCGCGCAGGCGGGTCCCGCCAGGGTGCCGGGCGCGACGGCCGAAGGATTGGTGGCGGCCGTCGCCGCGGCGGCGGCCACGGCGACGAGCCTCGCGTTGGCGTGTGGCGGCTGGGGCGCGGGAGGCGCTCCCACCAGGGGCCAGACCCATCCCATGGGGGGCGCGGCGAAGAACTGCGCCGTCGCGACCCCCGCGACCGCCGCTCCACCCATGCCCTCCGCGAAGTCCGAGCGCAGGTTCGCCGTGGTGAAGGGGTTGTTCGCGACGTGCGCGCCATACTGGGCCGCGGCGCGCTCCACGGCGGCGACGGTGCGCCGCGCGAACTCCAGCGCCCCGTGGGCGGCATCCCTCGCGGCCGTGGCGATGGCCAGCGCGCTCGCATGACCGGCCAGGGGGACGGCCCCCGCCAGTGCGCCGGGAATGGCGGCGAGCCCTCCCACGGGAGGCGCGCTGACCGCGGTGATGGCCGCGGCGGCGACCGTCGCCGTGTCCGCCGCGCTCAGAACGTGGCCCTGCGCGCGCAGCCACAGGGCGAGCGCCGCGGCCACGGGGACCGTGATGGTGGCGCTCCCCGCCCCGTGCGCCGCCATCGCGGCCGTCAGGCTGTGCGCGGCCTCCGACCCGGGAGCCCAGGGAATGAAGGCCGGGGCCAGCTCGGTGATGGCGCCATGGTGCACCGCCGTCATGCCGACGACGACGGGGGGCGCGACGGCGGGGAGGCCGTTGCCATGCCACACGGGGGCCTGGGAGTAGATGTTGTTGAAGGAGGCGTCGCCCGTCAGCAGGACGTAGCGCTCGTTCGGGTGATAGGGCACCTGGTTCGGCGCTCCCTGGGCCTGGACCACCGGCGGCAGCGCGGCCCTGGCGCCGCCGGCCGGCGCCGTGCGCACGGCGGAGGCAATCATCTTCTCCTGGTTGGCCTTGAAGCCCAGGGCGTCCATCACGATGTCGACGTACAGGGAAGCGCTGGCCGCCGCCACCGCCACCGCGTTGCCCCCTCGCGCCGCCGTGACGGTGGCGCCGGTGATGGCACCCGCCAGGAACTGGTTCGCCTTCGTCGCGGCCGTGCCTCCCTGATGCCGGGTGTTGTTGAAGAAGTTCGTCAGGTCCAGGGTGCGGCTCGCGGCGATGGCACCGTCCACCGCGAGGGCCACCGAGTCCGCGGTGGCCCCCGCCAGCGCCGCGGCCTGGGCCGCGGCGACCCCCGCCGTCGCGATGACGTTCGCGCACGCGGCCGTCGTTCCATTCCCTTGCAGATGGGCGGAGATGGCCGCCACGCCATTGGCGGCGTTCAGGACGGAATACTGTGCGTCCGCCTGCACGGCGTTGGCCGCCCAGGCCGCATCGAAGGAGGCTCCGGCCGCGGCCGTCGCGAGGTCCGCGGGCTGCACGCTTCCGGCGGCGACGACGGCATTCACCGCGGCGGCGATGGCCGCTGAGACCCGCGCGAAGTAGGAGACCTCGGTCCCGCCACGCGCGCAGGCGACCACGAGCTCGATTTCCTCCAGCCGGGTCATGGCCACGTAGGCGTTGCCCCCCGCATGCCCGGCGCCCAGGCCCACGCTGTCGCGGGCGACCTCCGCGACGGTGGGGTGCACCGCGTTCGCGAGCGCGTGAGCGGCATCGGCGAGCGGCTGCGCGGCGGCGCCCGCGGGTGTGACGTTCGCCTGCGCGGCGATGTTCACGGCGGACATCCCGGTGAGCGCATGGGCATAGGCGGCATGGGCCGCCGGGCCGACCTGAACCGGATTGGCCGCGGGCACGCCCAGCATCGCCGCGGCGGCGATGGCCGCCGAACGCAGGGCCTCCCAGACAGTCGAATTCGCGGTGAAGCCCGTGTCCGCGGCGAGCTTCGCGGCCTGGGCGGCGGCCACGACCGACCCGATGAAGGCGGCCGAGCCCGCCATCGACGTGCCGCGTGCCACGTTCGCGCCATTGTCGTTCGACGTCTCCTTCACCACCTTGGCCGCCGCCGCGGCCGCCAAGGCCTCCACGGGGCTGCCCGCCGCCGCCGCCGCGGCCGCCGCCGCGCGAGCGGCACTCGACATCTGCGCCGCCACCTGGGCGACCGCGATGGGCATCGTCCTCACGATGGTGCCCTCGCCATCGTCCGGCAGCACGCCGCGCAGGGCATCCACGCCGTGCGCGAGGGTGAGTTGCCCACGCCCGCCAGCCCAGGCCCCTCCCAGGTTGGCCCGGTTGGCGGCCCGGGGCGGCGCCACGGCCGGCAGCACCGCCGCGGCGGGCGGTCCCATCACGGGGGGCATGCCCCCTCCAGGTACGGGAGGCGAGTCCTGGACACAGACGTACATCACCAGCCCCGAGTTGTTCTTCTCATCGCTTTTGAAAGGGTGGGGCCCCGCGGCGCGCTCGACGAAGCCCCATGGGAAACGCATCTGACTGCCGGGGCCCGCGACCCACAGGTGCATCTCACCGCCGTACTCGAGCACCCGCGCGACGACCTCCTTCGTCTCCGGGGTGCCCATGTGCTGCTGGGGCACGAGCCAGCGCAGCAGGTACATGCGGTGGTCGTACCGCGGCATCATCGAGTGGTCGATGTCCCAGTGGGATAGGATGACGAGCGGGTCGTTGCAGAAGCAGGGCGCGGGAAAGGGCACCGGCAGGCTGCCGAGGAAGTTCTCCGGGTAGCCGGCATCGAAGTAGACGATGGCGTGCCCGTTGTTGTCGTAGAGCACGTTGCAGCCCCCCTGCCCGATGTCGAGCACCCCGACGAAGGGCTGCACCCCACCCCCGCCGGGAGTCATCGGGTTGGGCACCTGCCCCGGCCCGACTGCCGCCGCGGGGCTGCCGATGTAGAGGTGCGGACGGTGGGAGGCGCCGGGCTCCCGAGCGCCGTGGGCACGCAGGCGGAGCGGACCGAGCGCATGGGGTGACAGGCCCGGCGCTCCCGCCAGGGCGAGCCCGCCGCCCCAGGGTGGTTCGTCGAAGAGGGCCCGGAGCCGCTCCCCCAGTCGTGACAGGGCGTGCCCGACGCGCGCCAGGGCCCGCGGCACCCAGGTCCGGCCGTCTCCCCGGAAGTGCTCCTCGGAGAAGGGCTCCTCGCGCTCCCGAGGCGGCGCGTCCTGCGTGCCCGTACCCGACACGTCGGGGCACACCTGGGGGAAGTGCAGCGCCTTGAGCGCGGCCTGGGTGATGGCTCCGTCTTTCGAGCTGTCCGCCACGCGCACCAGGTTGCGGACCCACACCTTCGGGAAGCGCTGGTCCTCGCGCGGGCTGGCGCCCAGGAGGGTGAGCCCGCCGGGGTACGGCGTGTCCTTCCCCTCGCGGCCGAAGGCGGCGAGCGTGTACCACGAGCACGGCCGGAGCCCTCCTTCGAAGGCCGTCTCCGGGGCGCGCAGCCGCAGGAGCCCCACGGGTGCGGGGTCGCCGTCCTGGACCACGCGCGCGAGGAACCAGGTGTAGATGCCGTGGAGCAGGAGCGCCTCTTCGGGGCTCATCTTCTGGAAGGCATCGTCGAAGTCGGCGCCCCTCAGGGCGGCGAGCAGGCGCGGCGCGAGCCCGTGCGCGTCCAGCTCCGCCCACACGTCGTCCATCCAGCCGCGGTCCACGAGGTGCAGCGAGACGTAGCGCTGCCCCTCCTGCGCCGGGTCCGTCGTGTCGAGGAAGGCGTAGAAGTCCCTGGGCTTGCGCGTGTCGAGCGCGTTGCCGACCGGGCCTCGGGCGATGTCCGCGGGACGGCTCTTGCGGACCGACTTCGGCTTGCGCCGCGCGACCGAGTCGAGGTCAGGCGCCGAGCCGGCCTCCGACGCGGCCGGAAGCTCCAATGTCTTCGCGGGGCCGGCGGGCTTGCCAGCGGTGCCGGGCTTCAGCGGGATGAGGGGAAACGGCGCGGGGTCGGTCTTCGTCGCCATGGTGGAGTCCGGGTCGCAAGGCGTGCCGCGGTCAGCGCAAGCCAGGTCAGGAGCCGTGAATCTCGCGCACGCGGGCGCGGGTGGTGTCGTCGGCCTCGCCGGTGGAGGGGAGCCCGTGCTGGCGCTGGAAGTCGGCGATGGCGGCGTGGAGCGCGTCGGCATCGTCTCCATGGAGGTGGCCGAGGTTGCCGAGCCGCGCCTTCAGGCCCTCGTCGTCCTCCACCGGGAGCAGGCGCGCGAGGCGCAGGGGGTAGACCTCGTCCTCGCCGAGGCGCAGCTCGCCCTCCTGGGCATTCGGGGGAATCCACTGCTCGACCCAGCCGTCGGCGTCCGTCTCGCCATGGAGCTCGCGGCAGCCGTCCACGACGAGCACGTAGGGGACGTGGCGTCGGGGCTCGCCCTCCGAGAGCAGGCGCAGGCGCAGCTTCTCGGGGACGCCGCGCAGCTTGAAGCGGTGGGTGGCCCCCGTGCGGCAGCTCACCTGCCGAGGACGCAGGTCGGGGATGGTGACCTGGTCTCCCGGCCGGAGCACGTAGGGGTCCCTGCGCTCCTGCCGCAGCCGCGCGTTGCTGGGATGCTGCCAGAGGGTGTCGAGGAAGAAGCCGTACGCCTGCGCGATGCTCGCGAGACACTCACCCTGACGAACCGTGTGCAGCTTCGGCATGGAGCAACTCCTGGCGGCTTACCGGGGCCGTGCCAGAGCAATCGGGGTGCCAGCGCAACCGCGTGGACGTTCGCGGGAAGTGCCGCGCAGGGACACGTCGGCGCGTACCGGGGGAACGCGGCGGCGTCCCGGCCGCACGCGCGGGGTCCTGTCGGGGCTCGTCGCGGGCGTGAGCACCTCGGCCCCGAGTCCCCGTCCTTGCACCACACCTGGATAGTGTATATATAACACGAAGTCTTTCGCGGAGGTCGTCATGAGTCAGCCGTTCATCCAGACCCTCCCCTCGGTGCTCTCCGACGTGGAGTGCGCGGAGATGATTCAACGCATCGAGTCCCTGGGACCGGCGGCGGCGCCCATCACCACACCTCGCGGCTTCGTGATGCGCCCGGACATCCGCAACAACGAGCGGGTGATGTTCGACGACCCGGCCCTGGCGGCGGACCTCTTCACGCGAGTGCGCCACTGCGTCCCACCGACACTGGGCTCCTGGAGGGCGGTGGGAACCAACGAGCGTTTTCGCTGCTACCGCTATCAACCCGGGCAGTTCTTCGCGCGGCACCGCGATGGGGCCTTCATCCGCTCGCCCCAGGAGCAGAGCCTGCTCACCCTGCTCGTCTACCTCAATGGTGACTGCGAGGGCGGAGAGACGCGCTTCCTCTTCCCGCCGCGGCAGGTCACCCCGGCTCCGGGCATGGGACTGCTGTTCGAGCATTCGCTGCTGCACGAAGGCGCCGAAGTGCGCGCGGGAACCAAGTACGTGCTGCGCACGGACGTCATGTACCGCCTCGAGGACTGAGCAGCTCCCTTCCAGGGTGCCAGAAGCCTCCGGCGGCGGCTTCGCTTCCCGCCGCCTGCGACCACTCACCGTGTGTCCGCGACCGTTCGCCCGTCTGTCGCGGTGTCACCCCGTGCACTGGCCCAAGCTCACCTCATGCGACGGACCCTCCTCTGCCTGCTGGTGGCCACGGCGGTGTGGCTCCCCCTGCTCCAGCTCGTCTTCCGGCCTGGGACGCCGCGCGAGCTCGCGCCCGCCCTCGCTACCCGGGTGCGCCTGCTCGCGTTCCGGGACGACAGCCCCGAGCGGGAGTTGCTCCGCCGCAACAACCCCGAGTGGGACCTGATGGCCCGCACCTTCACGGTGCTCTCCTTCGCGAACCTCGCCCTGGCGGAGCCTGGGAGGCGGGCGGACCACCTCGCCGTCATCGATGCCGTGCTGGCGCGAACGCTCCGCGACGAGCAGCAGGGCCAGGAAATGTTCCTCCTGCCCTATGTCCACGGAACTCCTTTCCGTGACACCTACGGGCGCAGCCTCTTCGTGGACGGGGAGGTCGCCCTCATGCTCGCGGCGCGGCAGCTCGTGGAGCCGCGCGACGACCTGACTCCAGTGCTGCGCGCGCGCATCGACACCCTCGCGGCGCAGCTCGAGCGGGCCCCGCTGCTGTTCGCGGAGAGCTACCCCGACGAGGGGTGGACGTTCTGCAATACCCTGGCGCTCGCGGCGCTGCGGCTGTCCGACGCCGTGGATGGAAGGAATCACGCACCGCTGCTCGATCGATGGGTGGCGTCGGCGCGCAAGCACCTGGTGGACGCGCGCACCGGGCTGCTCGTTTCGAGCTTCACGTACGCGGGCGTCCCACGGGACGGGCCGGAGGGCTCCTCCCTCTGGCTGGCGGCGCACCTGCTCCAGGTCGTGGACGCGGACTTCGCGAGGGAGCAGTACCAACGAGCGCGCCGGGAGCTCATCGGAGAGGCGCTCGGCTTCGCGTGGGCGGCGGAGTGGCCCACGGCGGCGGCGCGCTCCGTCGACATCGATTCGGGGCCGACGATTCCCCTGGTGAACGCGAACGCGGGCTCCAGCGGGCTCGCACTGGTGGGCGCGGCGGCGTTCGATGACGAGCCGCTGCTGGAAGCGCTGGTCACCAGTCTCCGCTTCGCCGCCTTTCCCGTGACGGATGACACGGGACTGCGCTTCGCCGCCGGCAATCCGCTCGCGGACACCGTGCTGCTGTACTCGCTCGTCGAAGGACCTCTGTGGCGACGCGCCATGGAGCCGCGCACACGGGAGGCACGGCGATGAAAGCCACGAAGCGGATGGTGACAGCGGCGCTGGTGATGGCCACGGCCTACCTGGTGCTGCACCTGCTCGGAGGGCGCGGGTATGTGGGAATGCTCTCCGGGACGCTGGCGGGCGGCCCCGCCGGCATGGCCTTCGGCGTGCTGTACGCGCTGAGCTGGTTCTCCACCGTGCTGCTCGTCCCCATCCTGCTCCTGGCGGGGCTGGCCCATGCGGCCCTCGTGCTCAACCGCAACCGGCTCGCGAGGTGGCGTTGAAGCGTCAGCGCGTCCGGTTCCAGTAGTGCTTCCTCAGGTACTCCAGGGCCTCGGGAGGCGTGCTGAGAAACCCTTCCTTCATGCGCCACTCCGGAAAATCACCCCGAGAGCCGCCCAGATGGATGCAGAAGTGCGCCTCCGTGGCGATGCCCCAGGAGAGCTGGTGGTGCACGAACTGCTCGTCGAACCACTGCCCGAACCGCCGGAAGTATTCGGTCAGGATGCTCTCGGCCCGGGCGGCATCGTGCTGGAAATAGTCCTGGAGGAAGCGCTCGGCGATCTCGATGACGAGCAGCGTGTCCGGCTCATAGTGGCTGAGTTCTTGCCGCCAGCTCATCGAGAGTCCCTTCTGGAAGAGTTCGAACCGTGAAGGGCGGGGGCCACGCCGGCCCCCGCCCTCCACGGAGTGAAGCACTGCTACGGGGTCAGCGCGATGGCGAAGTCCGCCCGGGTGTTGTTGTCCTCACGCAGCTCCGGCTCGGTCTTGTACGCGTCCACGATGACGCCCACGAAGTGGGTGCCGGGGCTGTTGCTCAGATGCGGTCGCATGCCCACTCCCTGCACGTTGAGCGTCTCGCACTGTCCCGGCGCCAGGGGGCTCACCTGGGCGGTGCCCACCTGGAACTGGTCCGCCATGAACCCCCCGCTCCCGGGGAAGGTGAGCGTGGTGTCCGTGGAGATGTACAGCTCGAGGGTGGGCAGGCCCTGGGGGGAGCCCACGGGCGCCGTCCCCTGGTTGCACACCTCCACGACGGCGGTGAAGGGGTGGCCCAGCCGCACCGAGGTGGGGGCACTCAGCTGCTTCACCACCAGGTCCGACCGGAGGCCCACGCCCATCTGGCTTCCCACGGTGATGTTGTTGTCCTCGCGCAGCTCCGGTTCCACCTGGTACGCGTCGACGATGGCAGCCAGGTAGACGGAGCCATCCAACGGCGCGTCCGGGGGCGGATTCGCGCTGGCCGGCATCGGGAACGTCGTGCACTGCCCCGGAGCGAGCGGCGGCATGTACGTGGAGCCCACCTGAACCTGGTCACCCCACGGGAACGACGAGGGCATCGCCAGCGACGTGTCGGTGGAGAGGTACAGGTGCACGGCGTAAAGGCTCTGGGTAGGCTCCGTGCCCTGGTTGCACACCGTCACGGACGCGGTGAAGGGCTGGCCGCGCTCCATGCTGACCGGCCCCGTCACCTCCGTCACCACCAGGTCGGACCGGAGGCCCACGCCCATCTGGCTTCCCACGGTGATGTTGTTGTCCTCGCGCAGCTCCGGCTCGGACCGGGCCCCGTCCACGATGGCGCCGAGGTAGACGGCTCCGTGCAGCTGCGCCGCGGGAGGCGGGAACGCGGTGACGTTCGCGCTCTGCGTCACGCACTGCCCCGCGCCCAGCGGCGGCAGGCTCACCATGCCAATCGGCTGCTGGTTCGGAGGCATCGGCGCACCCGGCCAGTTCGGCGGGGGAGGCGTGAGCGTGGTGTCCGTGGACAGGTACAGCTCCACGGAGGGCGTGCTGGAGGTGGGCGCCGTGCCCTGGTTGCACACCGTCACGGTGGCCGCGAACGGGTCACCCGGCCGCGCGCTGGCGGGCCCCGTCACCTCCGTCACCACCAGGTCGGACCCGAGGCCCATGCCCATCAAGCTGCCCACGGTGATGTTGTTGTCCTCACGCAGCTCCGGCACGACCTGGTTCACGTCAACGATGGCGCCCAGGTAGAGGGCTCCGTTGCCCTGCCACGCGGGAGGCGGTTGCGCGGTGACGCTCTTGCTCTGCGTCACGCACTGCCCCTGGCCCAGCGCGGGAGCGACCACGTAGCCGAGGAACTGCTGGTCCGCGAGCGGCGGAGGGCTCGAACCCGGCGAGGGGGGAGGCGTGAGCGTGGTGTCCATGGACAGGTACAGCTCCACGGCAGGCCAGTCGGAGGCGGGCGCCGTGCCCTGGTTGCACACCGTCACGGTGGCGGTGAAGGCATCACCGGGCCGCACGCTGGCCGGCCCCTTCACCTCCGTCACCACCACGTCCGCGGCGTGACCCACGCCCATCGAGTTCCCCACGGCGGCGTTGTTGTCCTCGCGCAGCTCCGGCACGACCTGGTTCACGTCAACGATGGCGCCCAGGTAGAGGACGCCTTCACCCTGCCATGCGAGAGGAGGTTGCACCGTGAAGCGATGGCCGCTCGTCACGCACTCACCCGCGGCCAGGAACGGCAGGGGCAGGGTGCCAAGGGACTGCTGCTCCATGGGCATCGGCCCGCCCGGCTGGGGAAGCGTGAGCGTGGTGTCCATGGACAGGTACAGCTCCACGGAGGGGCCGTTGGAGGTGGGCTCCGTCCCCTGGTTGCACACCGTCACGGTGGCCGTGTGCATGTCACCGGGCCGCATGCTGGCCGGCCCCTTCACCTCCGTCACCACCAGGTCGGACCGGAAGCCCACGCCCATCAGGCTTCCCACGGTGGCGTTGTTGTCCTTGCGCAGCTCGTCCGTGGGCGAGGAGTTCCAGTCCACGACGGCGCCCAGGTAGAGGGCTCCTTCACCCGACCAGGCGGGAGGCAGGGAGAACACGGTGGCGTACTCGCCGACCGTCGCGCATTGCCCCACGTCCAGGTGGGGCACGGTCACGAAGCCAATCCACTGCTGGTCCAAGGGAGGCGGCATCGCATTGTGAGACGTGAGCGCGGTGTCCATGGACAGGTACAGGTCCACGAAAGGAGCGCTGGAGGTGGGCGCCGTGCCCTGATTGCACACCGTCACGGTGGCCATGAAGGAGTCACCCGGCCGCACGCTGGCCGGCCCCTTCACTGACGTCACCACCAGGTCGGGCCGGAAGCCCACGCCCATCAGGCCTCCCACGGTGATGTTGTTGTCCTCGCGCAGCTCCGGCTCGGATTGGGAGGGGTCCGCGATGGCGCCCAGGTAGAGGGCGCCGTCGCCCTGCCACGCGGGAGGAGGAGACGCGGTGACGTTCGCGCTTCGCGTCACGCACTGCCCCACCTCCAGCGAAGGCACGGGCACCATGCCAAGGGGCTGCTGGCCCGTGGGGGCCGGCAGACCCGGGCCGGAAAGCGCGAGCGTGGCGTCCATGGACAGGTACAGCTCCACGGAGGGCGCGTAGGCGAGGACCGTGCCCTGGTTGCACACCGTCACGGTGGCCGTGAAGGCGTCACCCGGCCGCACGCTGGCGGGCCCCTTCACCTCCGTCACCACCAGGTCCGAAGCGTGGCCCACCCCCACCAGGCTGCCCGCGGTGGCGTTGTTGTCCTCGCGCAGCTCCGGCTCGGACTGGGAAGGGTCCACGATGGCACCCAGGTAGAACGCTCCATTTCCCTGCGACTCGGGCGGCGGGTACGCGGCGACGTTCGCGCTCTGCGTCACGCACTGTCCCGCGCTCAGCGGCGGCAGGCCCACCATGCCAATCGGCTGCTGGTCCGAGGACGACGGCACGCCCGGGCCAGAAAGCGTGAGCGAGGTGTCCATGGACAGGTACAGCTCCACGGAGGAAGCGCTGGTGGTGGGCGCCGTGCCCTGGTTGCACACCGTCACGGACGCGGTGAAGGCGTCACCGGGCCGCACGCTGGCGGGCCCGTTCACCTTCGTCACCACCAGGTCCGCGGCGTTGCCCACGCCCATCAGGCCGCCCACGGTGGCGTTGTTGTCCTCGCGCAGCTCCTGCTCGGACCGGGACGCGTCCGCGATGGCGCCCAGGTAGAGGGCGCCGTCGCCCTGCCACGCGGGAGGAGGGGACACGTTGACGTTCGCGCTCCGCGTCACGCACTGCCCCACCCCCAGCGAAGGCACGGGCACCATGCCAATGGACTGCTGGTCCGTGGGCATCGGCGAGCCCGGGCCGGAGAGCATGAGCGTGGTGTCCATGGACAGGTACAGCTCCACGGAGGAAGCGCTGGAAGTGGGCGCCGTGCCCTGGTTGCACACCGTCACGGTGGCCGTGACGGGGTCACCCGGCCGCGCACTGGCCGGCCCCTTCACCTCCGTCACCACCAGGTCCGCGGCGTTGCCCGCCCCCATCGGGCCGAAGACCCGGGTGTTGTTGTCCTCGCGCAGCTCCTGCTCGGACTGGGAGGGGTCCACGATGGCGCCCAGGTAGAGGACGCCATGGCCCTGCCATGCGGGAGGCGGGGTCGCATAGACGTGCAGCTTCAGCGGCATGCACTGCCCCGCGCCCAACGAAGGCAGCAGCCCCCAGCCAATCGACGGCTGCTGAGGACCGGTGAACGTGGCATCCGTGGACAGGTACAGCTCCAGGGAGACATCGCCGACGGTGGGCGTCGTGCCCTGGTTGCACACCGTCGTGGTGACCGCGAAGAAGTCACCGGGCCGCACACTGGCCGGCCCCTTCACCTCCGTCACCACCAGGTCCGAGCGGAAGCCCACGCCCATCAGGCTGCCCACGGTGATGTTGTTGTCCTCACGCAGCTCCGGCTCCGTCAGATAGGGGTCCACGATGGCGCCCAGGTAGAGGGCTCCATCGCCCTGCATGTCGGGAGGCGGGTACGCGTAGGCGTTCTGCTTCAGCGTCACGCACTGCCCGGCCTGGAGCGAAGGCAACTGCACGGAGCCAATCCCCTGCTGGTCGGAGGGCATCGGCACCCCCGGGATGGAAAGGTACGGAGGCGTGAGCGTGGTGCCCATGGACAGGTACAGGCCCAGGCTGTTCCAGCTGTCAGAGGCCCTCGTGCCCTGGTTGCACACCGTCACGGCGGCGGTGAAGGACTCACCGGGCCGCACGCTGGCCGGCCCCTTCACCTCCGTCACCACCAGGTCCGCGGAGTAACCCACGCCCATCAAGCCGCTCACGGTGGCGTTGTTGTCCTCGCGCAGCTCCTGCTCGACCTGGAAGGGGTCCACGATGGCGCCCAGGTAGGCCGCCCCATCGACCTGCGACTCCAGCGGCAGCCACGCGCTCACCTCCACGCCGCGCGTCTGGCACTGGCCCGGGCTCAGCGCGGACAGCTGCACCATGCCAATCGCCCGCTGGTCCGTGGGCGGCGGCGCACCGGGCGTCGTGGGCGGCAACGAGAGGGTGGTGTCCTTGGACAGGTACAGCTCCACCAGGGGCGGGTGGGCGGTGTATCCCATCCCCTGGTTGCACACGGTGACCGTCGCCGTGAAGGGGGCTCCGTGCTGCGCGCTCGCGGGCCCGCGCACCTCCGTCACCACCAGGTCCGGGCGGTCGCCCACGCCCATCAAGCCGCTCACGGTGATGTTGTTGTCCTCGCGCAGCTCCGGCTCGGGCCCAAGGGGGGCCACGATGGCGCCCAGGTAGTACGCCCCGTCACCCTGCGCGTCGGGAGGCAGGTGCGCGCTGACGTTCGCCCTGTGTGTCACGCACTGCCCCGCCAGGAGCGGGACGGTCTGCACGACGCCAATCATCCGCTGGTCCGTGGGCGGCGGCGTGCCCGGGTCCGTGGGCGGCAACGTGAGGGTGGCGTCCGTGGACAGGTACAGCTCCACGCTGGACGTGTTGTACACGGCCTCGGTGCCCTCGTTGCACACCGTCACGGCGGCGGTGAAGGCCTCGCCGTTCCGCACGCTGGCCGGGCCCGTCACCTTCGTGACCACCAGGTCCGGGCCGTTGCCGACGCCCATCAAGCCGGACACGAAGGCGTTGTTCGTCTCGTCCGCCTCGTCCAGCACCAGGAGGGTATCGACGATGGCGCCCAGGTAATACGCCCCAGCCCCCTGGGCCTCCGCCGGCAGGTTCGCCTGGGCCTGGATTCTCCGCGCCACGCACTGTCCCGAGGCCAGCGGGGGCACATCCACGCCGCCAATCATCCGCTGGTCCGGCGGAAGCGGCGCGCCCCCCGGAATCGACAGGTAGGCATCCGTGGACAGGTACAGCTCCAGCCGGGGCGGCTCGAAGTAGGTGGTCGCCGGGTCCGCACCCTGGTTGCAAACCTTCACGGTGGCCGTGAAGGGTTCATCGATTCGCAGGCTTTTGGGAGCTGAAATTTCCGTCACCACCAGGTCCGGCCCGGGTTGCAGCGCGCTCGGGCGCGTCTGCATTTGGAATCGAGTGGCTTCCGGGGGAGGGATGGATGCTTCTCCTCCACATCCTGCCGCCGCGAAAAATCCCATCACCAGCCAGGAAGGCATGGCTTTCGCTACAGGCTGCTGCCTTTTCATGAAGTCTCCGGTTGCGACGTCGGTGTCGGCCACGCCGACGACGGCAGGTTCGACAACCTGACGTTCGCGTGAGTTCCTAGCAGGCAGGCAGCACGGCGGAACAGCACACAACGGTCATGACGTGTCCGGCGCGCTCACGCGGCATGGACTCCGGGTGAGGCCCGGGATATGACGGCCCGGGTGTGACAGGCTTTCGCGGCGGAATCCGTCGCCCGGCACCCATCCGTGACAATTCCTATCAGCGGGCCCCTGGGACACGCGCCAGGCGGCCCACCGGCCTTCCGTCAAGCCCGGGGCCTACCACCGAGGGGTGAGGGACAGGCTTTCAGCTCACGCCTATTGAATGACCGAACAACGGCACGGCCCCCGCGGGGTCGTCCGACCAGAGAGGACGGATGCTCACCGCGATGAACTTCAGCTCGCGTGAATGGATGCTCAGGGACCAGGTCATCGCGGCCCTCAACAGCGAACTGTCCCTTCCCAAGGCTCTCGAATCCGCTCGGGCGCCGCTCCTCGAGCTGCTGCCCGCGGACTACATGGGGCTGTGCCTCATCACCCTCGGACCGCTCGTGGAGTTCAACTGGCTGGTGCCGGGCCCCCGCCTCCCCCTGCTGGATGAGTCTTCCCGGTGGGTCGACTCCGATTTCGTCCGGGCTCCCATCTTCGCCCAGCCCGGCGTGGCCGTCCGGGACTCGGAGATGCGCTCCCGGGAGGAGCTGGAGCGCAGCCCGCTGTACCAGCGCAGCCGCGAGCTGGGGCTGGGCCTGGAGCACGTCATGGCCGCCCTCCTGCCCGTGCCACCGGGAATGTGCGGTGCCTTCACGCTGTACCGCGACCGCCGGATTCCCTTCTCCGAGCAGCACGCCGCCCTCCTGACCAGCCTCACGCCCCACCTGGTGAACGCGGTGCGCAACTGCCGCGACATGCAGACCGTCACCAGTGGCGTGCGCCTCCTGGAAGAGCTCTACCGCCGCGACGACGCCGCCTATCTCGTGGTGACGCCTCCCTCGCACGAGGAGCTGCGCTCGCCACGGGCCGCCGAGTTGCTGCGGAAGTGGTTCGCCCCCTCCGACCTCCATGCGTCGGGCATCCCTCGCGTGCTGCAGGAGCGGCTGGAAGCGCTGACCGGCATGGAAGACACGGACGCGCGCCTCGAGGCCAGCCTCTGGATTTCACTCCAGGGTGACGCGTACCGGGTCGTGCGGTTCGTCGAGCTGCCCGAGGCCGAGGGGCCCCGCCAGTGGGCGCTGGTCCTGAACGAGATTCCCCTGTCCATTCCCCTCCCCGAGGCGATGCGGCGGGCGCTCACCCCGCGGCAGGTCGACATCGCCAGGGGCCTGCTCAGGAACTGGTCCAACGAGACCATCGCCAGCGAGCTCGGCCTCTCCGAGGACACGGTGAAGACGCACGTGAGGGACATCTTCCGCCGGCTGCAGGTCGACAGCCGGGCCGACTTCCTCTACCAGGCGGCCCACCTCAACAAGCCCATCTGAGGAGACACGAGCGGGCCCGCCCCCCTCCGGCGTCGAGCCCGCTCGCGTCCCCTCGGCACCGCCCCTCTTCAGAATCGCGGCAGCTCGAGCAGGTTGTCCGTGGAGATGCCGTTCGCCTTCGTCCGCAGGTACGGCGGCGTGGCGTCGACGACCGCGACCTTCACGTCCAGGGCGCGGGCCTCCACCCGCGCATCCCCTCCATTCAGGACCCACTGGACCAGCTCCGCGCGACTGGCCTCGCCTGTCGCGGCGCCTTCCTTCCAGCGAAGGCGGGTGATGTGCTCGTGGAGCACCCCGCCCTCGAGATGGATGTGGGTGATGTAGCGCATGAAGACGGCTCCCGGTTCGACGGCCCCTGCTCGCACGGGAGAATCGTCTTCACGGCCGGGCCTGTCTCTACCCCTGGCGGGGTAGGTCGGCGCACCACTCCGCCCAGAGGTTCTCCACGGGCCTGCCGAGCTCGCGGGCATGGGCGACGGCCCGTGCCGTGCCGCCGTCCTCGCCGGACCACAGCGCCACCACGTGGTCCCCGCGCTCCAGCACCCAGCGGTCGCGGAGCGTCCACATGTCCGGTGTGCGCTTCGGGAACGCGACGTGGACCGTTGCCGCGCGTTCGAGGAGGGCGCGAAGGTGCCGCCGGGCGTCCTCGGGCCAGTTGTGTCCCTGGTCGGGCCACGCCAGCGCCGCCACCAGGGGCACGCGTTCGTCGAGTGCGGCCTCGGCCATGGCCAGGTCCCACCCGGGCGCCATGCCGCAGATGACCTCGCCCGGCTGGGAGCGCTGAATCCAGCGGCGGGCGAGGGCGCGCAGCCGGTGCGCCACGTCTTCTCCAAAGCCGCCCAGCAGGTGGGGCTGATGACCGGTCACCGCGGCGCGCATGGTGGACTCCTGGCTCAGGGTGGAGCCCCTGGGACGGTCCACGCCGCGGGGCCTGACATTCCGGGCACTTGGAGGCCCCGCCAAAAAGTCCCGGGACTGTCGATTCCACGGGCCCTCATTCGTCGTGTGCACGGAGGAGACACGACGAATGTGGTTCTTGACGATGTGGATTGCGATGGCGTGCGCCCCCGGGAGCGCGCCGGAGGCTGCTCAACGCCCGCCTCCATCACCGCGGCCACGTGGGCCCACACCTCCCACACCGCCTCGTCCGAGGTCCGCGCGAAGTCGTGGGACTCCGGTTCCACGGCGCCGACGCGCTCCAGCACCCGCGCGCGGTTGAGCATCCTCGCCGGCCGGATGCGGCCCGCCGGGCTCGAACAGGTCGTCCGAGCCCAGGCGGACGGGCGGTGGCCCCAGGCCTCCGCCCCGGTTCACCGATGAGGACTCAGCGGTAGTCCCACTTCTGGTTCGCGGTGCCGGCGCACTCCCAGATATGCAGACGGGCGCCGTTGGCCGAGTTCCAGTCCTTGATGTCCACGCACTTGTTGGCGAGCACGCTGACCAGGTCTCCCGCGCCGCTCAGTACGAACTGCTGGGCCGCGTTGCCGTTGCAGTTGGCGAGCTGGATGGCCGCGCCGTTCGCCGTCGAGGCCCAGGCCACGTCCATGCACTTGCCGCCCGCCTGGAGCGTGCCGTTGACGAAGGTCCACTTCTGCGCGCTGGTGTTGTTGCAGTCATACATCTGCAGCTGCACGCCGTCGGAGAAGTTGGAGTTGGGCACGTCGATACACTTCCCATTCCAGCGCGAGATGAACGACGCGCCGCCACCGCCGCCGCCCGTGGTGCGGAGCGTGAGGCCGTAGGTGCTGAGGATGGGGTTGATGGGCTGGAAGAACGTCTGCGGCGGGTTGCCGTTGGCGCACGTGCCCGCCACGCCGGACGTCACGCCCTGCGCCTGGTTGCCGGAGATGAACGAGCCACCCGAGTCACCGCCGTCCGCGCACGCGTTGCTGCGGCTCAGGCCGTACACGGGGCCCACGGAGTAGTTCACCGTGATGTTCTTCGCGTCGAGCGTGCCGCACCGCCAGCCGGTGGTGTAGCCGGAGCGGCAGATGGACGCGCCCACCGGGGCCTCCTGCGAGCCCGCCACCGTCACGTTGCCGCCGTTGTAGTTGTAGACCCAGGGCTGCGTCGTCCACGAGCCGTTGGTGGCCACCCAGCCGAAGTCGTTGCCCGGGAAGACGGACGCCCGGATGGTGCCCAGCGCCACGCCGTTGTACCCGGTGGTGGGCGTGCCCGCGCCGCCGCAGTGGCCCGCGGTGACGAAGCCGCCATTCACCGAGAAGCCAATCGAGCACCGGGAGTTGCCGAAGTAGTACGGGTCTCCGCCGCGCACGTCGTAGGCGACCTGGGGCGCCTGCGTGGAGTGCACCACGCGGATGGAGCCGTCCTTCGCCCCGCTGCTGGCGGCGACGAACGCGTCCGCGCGCAGCTTCGTCTGGCTGGACGTGTCCGCGTACACCACGACGGTGTTGGTGGGCAGGTCCACGTACCAGGAGTGGATGGCCGGCGAGAGCGCCTTCACGTTGGCGTCCAGCTCCGCCTTCACGCGCTCCAGCTGCGCCTGGCTGCGGGCCACGCGCTGGGGCCGCGCTCCGGCCTTTCGCACCCGGGCCGCGCCAGCCTCGTCGGTGACGCCGACGATGAGCTGGCCTCCGTCCGCGTCGAGCCACGCGCCTGCAAAGGTCTCACCCAGCTCCTCGCGCAGGCGCTTCTCCAGCGCGGGCGCCTTCGCCTCGAACTCGAGCCGCCGGTGGACCTGCTCCTCCGTCAGTCCCAGGTCCCGCCGCATCGCGGAAACGATTTCCGGAGACACGTCCGCGGCTTCAGCGGAGGAGGGCAGGCCCATCAGGGCGGCCAGCCCGGTGAACATCGCCGTCGCGGTGGAGAGCCAGTCGATTCTTCGGGTCATGGATTTAAACCGCCTCGACGAATCCCCTAAACATCGGAGCGGTTGTTCCGAAGAAGGGGGTGGTGGTGATGGGGCAGCAGCCATTCAGGCTGACGCCCGAGCAGATGGAGGAGCGGCGACTGTTCGCCGCTT
>NZ_JABBJJ010000330.1 GCF_012933655.1 Pyxidicoccus fallax
GGAGGGGTTTGCTCCTCCACCAGCGAGATGAGCGCGGACACGCTGCGGTGCCGCTCCATGGGGTGGCGCAGGGGCAACTCCCTGGCAACCGTATAGCGGTTACGGCGGCCGGCGCGCTCGCGCTGGATGTAGCCCGCCTCCTCCAGGTCGCTGACGATGCGCTGGACGGCGCGCTCGGTGATGCCCACGCGCACGGCCACGTCGCGCAGGCGGACCTCGGGGTCCGTGGCGATGCACAGCAGCACGTGCGCGTGGTTGGTGAGGAACGTCCAGGAGGGTGCGTCCGTCCGCTCACGCGCCGAGGGTGCCATACGGGCGCGCACGGTAGCTCAAGCCCGTGGAGCGGTCAGCTCCAGCTCTGGCCGTCCAGCTCAGGGAAGGAGACCTGGCACTGGCCGGGATTCACGCCGTCCACGCGCGCGTAGCCGTTCTTGTTGAGGGTGCCCTCGCGCGTGCTGCCATCCGGCAGCGTCACCAGGTACTTCGCGAAGGGGACGGGCTTGCCCTCCTCGTCCTTGAGCTCGATGGCCAGCCACGTCTGCTCCTGGACCTCGGCCTCCTCGCCCTTCTGCTGGGGCGGCTCGGGCCAGGGCCTCGGGACGAGCACGGGGCGCTCCACCTCCAGCGCCACCAGCTCTCCGTGCGTGAAGGCGTCGGACAGGCGCTGCTTCAGGCGCTGCTCGTACCGGCCGCGCTCCAGGCCGGACAGGCCCAGGGGCCGGCTGCCGCCGAGCGCCTCGTACATGGAGTACAGCGTGCGCGCGGCGGGCGTGACGAGCCAGCGGTCCAGCGCGGAGGTGACGAAGACGTCGGGGACGCGGTTGCTTCCGGCCTTCACGGCCTCCGCCTCGACAGAGGGAACGATGAGCCACGACGCGCCCTGGGCGGGCAGCATCCACCGGCGCTCATTGCTGGAAAGCGACATGACGGCGACCTCCTGAGCGCGCAGTGTACCCGGTGGGGCTGTCGGATGCTCGCGCCCATGAATGCCCCCAGGCCAGGGGAGCATCCGGGCTCGGGACGAGACGCGACGGCCGACGCCTCCCGGAAGGTGACAGGGTGCGACTCGTGGGCCGGGCAGGGTGCATCAGGCAACGTCTCCCGGGGCCGGGAGGGGTGCGGCGGGGCCTGGCGCTCCAGGCGCGAGCGGGTGTGTGAGGCATGGCGCTCTAGAGCCGGAGGCGTGGGCCTCGGGAGTGGCCTGTCGGACCGGACCTGCCGGGCTCAGGGGGCCGCGGGCCCGGGCGGGGTGCCCTCCGTGGCCTCGGGCGCGGCCGGGAGGCTGTGCGCCAGGACCATCCACCACTTCCCATCGCGCCACTGACACACGTCGGTGAAGGTCTGCCGGTCCGTTACCTCGGTGCCGTCGGGCAGGCGCACCCGGGCGAGCTGGAGTCCCGTGAGCACACCGGTGTCTCCGAAGACGTGGGCGCGCGTGATGGGCATCTCGAGGCTCAGGATGTCACCGGGAATGGCGGCGACGCTGGCGATGAAGGCCTCGCGGTCCGTCTCCACATCGCCCGGCCCCCGGAAGACGAAGTCCCCGGGGAGCAGCTCGCGCAGCCGGGCGCCGTCCCGCTGACGGATGGCCTGGGTGACGGACTGCTCCAGCTCCAGCAGGGCGCGGTGACGGGCCTGCGCGGTTTCAGGGCTCATGGGCGAGGGGCTCCGGGCCGGAGGGTGGGCGCACGCGCTGACCGTCAGCACGGCGGTGAACAGGAGCAGGCGGGACATGCGGGCCGTTTCAGCACGTTTGCCGTGGGCCACGCCAGCGAGCGTCACCGCGGAGTCAATCGCGCCGTCACACGGTGGCGGAGGACCTGGCGTCGCGTTAGTGCACCGGCCTCTTCACCGGACCCTCCGGGTCGCCCGTGTGCCGCTTCCCGCTTGGAGGGCCGGTGTCACTTCGCGGTCTCGATGGGAGCTCTCATGCCGTTGAACCACTACGTCACCCTGGGCCGCTCCGGCCTTCGCGTCAGCCCCTTGTGCCTCGGCGCCATGACCTTTGGCGAGGAGCTGGGCTGGGGGAGCAGCGTCGAGGCGTCCAACGCCATCATGGACCGCTTCCTGGAGCGGGGCGGGAACTTCATCGACACGGCGAACGCATACACGCGGGGGCACTCGGAGAAGATCATCGGCGACCACCTGGGCCGGCACTCCAGCCGGCGCGAGCGCGTGGTCATCGCCACGAAGTTCTTCGGCAACCTGTTCCCGAGTGACCCGAACGGCGGCGGCGCGAGCCGCAAGGCAATGGTGTCCCAGTGCGAGGAGTCGCTGCGCCGGCTGCAGACGGACTACATCGACCTGTACTGGATGCACTGCTGGGACATGCACACGCCCATCGAGGAGACGCTGCGGGCGATGGACGACCTGGTGCGCTCCGGGAAGGTCCGCTACGTGGGCGTGTCCGACACGCCGGCGTGGAAGGTGGCGCAGGCGCAGGTGACGGCGCACTTCCGGAGCTGGACGCCGCTGGTGGCGATGCAGATTGAGTACTCGCTGCTGGAGCGCACGGTGGAGGGCGAGCTGATGCCCATGGCGCTGGAGCTGGGGCTCGGCGTGACGCCGTGGTCTCCGCTGAAGAGCGGGGTGCTCAGCGGGAAGTACACGCGGGAGAACGCGGGCAAGCAGAAGGCGGACCGCGGCGCGTGGGCGGAGAGCGCGCTGAACGAGAAGACGTACGGCATCATCGACGTGCTCCAGCGCGTGGCGAAGGAGCAGGACACCACGGTGGCGCGCGTGGCGCTGGCGTGGGTGCAGGGCCGGCCGGGCGTGACGTCCACCATCATCGGGGCGCGCACGCTGGAGCAGCTCGACAACAACCTGGGCGCGCTGGACGTGCGGCTCACGCCGGAGCAGGTGAAGGCCCTGGATGAGGTCTCCACGCCGACGCTGGACTTCCCGGCGGCGTTCCTCCAGGGGGCACCCACGTTCATGCACGGCGGCCTCACGGTGAACGGCGTCTCCGCCCCCGCGTGGCCCATGGCGCCGAAGTCCGACAAGGAGCGCTGGTAGCCCGGCGGCGTAGGCGTGGGCGGAATGGATGTTCCCTTTCGCCTCGGCGGGGCATGGCTCGCGAGTCCGGGTGAGGCCCGCGAGTCCCGGCACGGTCGGCGGAATGGAGATTCCGTTCCGCTTCGCTGGGCGGCCCATGGCTCGCGAGTCCGGTGAGGCCCGCGAGTCCCGGCGCGGCGGGCGGAATGGACGTTCCGCTCCGCCCTCGCCGACCCGGGAGGGGGCTCGCGTGCGCCTCGGGCGTGAAAAACCGCTGAGGCGCGAAGCGTGATGTCCGCGTACGTGCGAGGCGTGGTCCTTGCGTGCGCGTGTCGGGTGGAGGACTGGACACGCGGGGGCCATCTTCGGGGCAGAGCGTTGGTGACGTGACAGTCGCGGGTGGCGCGCTGTCGACCCATCCCTAGCTTGCAGGCCCTGGCGCGGTCAGGCCGGTGGTGCGGTGCGGGCGAGGGAGGGCGTGTGAGCGAGCTTCTGTCGGGAGCCGAGGGGCAGTTCCGGGCGCAGGGGATGGGGACTCCGGGCACGGCGGCGGGCGGCCCGTTGCAGGGCGCTGCGCTGAGCGTGAGCGAGGTGCTCGACACGGACCTCGACGCGTACCTGGATCGCGAGCTCTTCGTTGGCCCGAAGGCGCGGCCGGAGCCGGGCGATTCCGAGCCGGTCTCCACGGCCTCGGACAACATGCGCGAGCTGCTCGACCTGGCCGAGCAGGAATCCGAGTGGCTCGAGACGCTGCCGGCTTCCGCGTCCACCGAGGTGGCGCCCGAGCCCGAAGCGCCCGAGGTGGTGATTCCCGAGTGGATGCGCGTGGCCCCGGGCGCGAAGGAGACGGTGCCCTTCGCCGCAATGCTGGCGCCGGTGGTCCACGACGCGGTGGACATGAACCCCGAGGCTCCACGTCAGGATGCCGCGAGCCCGCCGACCACGCCGTGGAGCGTGCCGGTGAGCCATGGTGGCCTCCTGCCGGGGATTCCTCTTCCGCCGCCGCCGAGCATGGCCGTGCAGGGCGCGATGCTTCCTCCGTGGGCGCCGCAGCACGCGGTTCCGCCGCAGCCCTGGGGCATGCCGATGGCCGTGGCCCCCGAGCCGACGCGCATCGCCGGCATGAAGCCCGGCGCCTTCGTGGGCGCGGCGGCGGTGGGCGCGCTCGCGGCGGGGCTGCTGGTGGTCGCCGGCCTGCACCTGCATGAGCGCATGACGGGAGCGCAGGGCACCGCCATGGTCGCGAGCCACGCGTCCGGTACGCTCGCCCTGCGGGGGCAGGGCCCGGACTCGCGGATGCAGGCAGGCACCTCCGGTGCGTCGAACTCGGGGCTGGCCAGTACGGAGGGTCAGCCGGGCGCGCAGGGTGGCGCTCCGTGGTTCCAGAGGTGGACCGGCACGTCGCAGACCGGCGGTATGTCCGGTGCACGGAGCGCGCAGAGCACGAACTCCACCGTGCCTCCGTGGGGTACGCAGGCCTCCGCTCCGTCTGGAGTGCAGCAGGCCGCGGCCTCCATCGCGGGCACGGTGATGGCGACGGCGCAGGGGGATGTGCAGGGCGCCGCGAACAGCCTGACTGCACCTCGGTCCGCGCAGGAGCCGGCGAGCGCCCCCGCCATCGAGAGCACGACGCCCGCCAGCGGAACTCCCGGCGTGGTGGCGATGCGTGAGACCTCCACGCGCAAGTCCCTGGCGAAGACGCCCCGCGCCGTGCCGGCGAACACCGCCGACGACACGAGCGAGGAGGCGAACACCGCCGCCAGCGAGGTCTCCTTCGACGAAGCCTCGGCCGACGAGGAGTCCACCTCCACCGCCTCCGCGGAGGACGGCGACACGCAGGTGGCGGCCTCCGAGACGGAGGCCCAGCCGCGGAACGAGTACTCGGAGCTGGACGAGGACTTCGCGCGGGAGCTCGGCTTCACGGAGGACGCGGAGAAGAAGCAGGCCGTGGACGCGAATGCCTCGCGCACCGTCTACGTCCCGCCCGCGCCGGACGTGAAGCAGCACCTCACGCCGGACGACGTGAAGGCGGTGGTGGTGTCGAACCAGCCGGCCATCACCGCGTGCATCCGGCAGCACGCCAAGGGCACGCCAGTGGAGGGCGGTGGCCGCTTCATGGTGCGCTGGTCGGTGCTCCCGAGCGGTGACACGTCCGGCGTGGCCATGGACACGGACTCGCTGCGCACCACGCCGCTCGCGCTGTGCATCGAGGACGTGGTGCGCCGCTGGAAGTTCCCGGTCCACCAGGTCCGCCTGGAGGAGCCCATCCGCTTCCCGTTCGTCTTCTGACCCGAGCGGCGCGGGGGCGCTACTTCGCTTCCTTCCGCACGGGCGCGGCCCGCACTCCGGAGAAGTCCACCTCGGAGACGCACGCGTCCGCGAAACGCTTGCCCGGGTAGACGGAGAGAATCTCGAGCTTCACCCCCTTGAAGGGGCTCTTCCTGGCGATGCGGATGTGCTGCGGGGCCGGGCTGTCCTCCAGGGTGACGTCCTGGTGGGGGCCCTCTTCGAAGTGCAGGCGCACCTGCTTGAGGCGTGCATTGTTGCGCCAGACCTCGGGGCTCTTGTTGTAGCCGGGGATGAGCGTGAGCTGCTGGACCGTGACCGGCATGTCGAAGCTGAACGCCAGCCACTCCCCGCTGCCAGTTCCCTTCGCGCCCTCGCACCAGGCGGTGGCCTTGTCCTCGTCGCGCACGTTGCCTGCGTCATAGGTGGGGCCCCGACGCGAGGTGCTGTGACTCAGGCTCGAGGAGGCGCTCACCCTGATGCGGCGGTCCTCCTGCTGCTCGTAGTGGGTGCCCGTCCAGCGGATGCGCGTCACCCGCTCCGTCTCCCTGCAGTCCTCATCGGTTTCGCAGTATTTGCCATGGAGCGTGATGAAGAGGTCCGAGTAGCCCTCATGGAGAGGACTCGGCTTCGCTTCGGACCGGAGGGACTCCTTCTCATGCGGGTAGCCGGAACCCGAGCTGGGCGTGTACTGGAGCCGCAGAATCTCGCTGAGCTGTCCGCCTTCTTCGTCCTCGCCGGGGCTGACCTGGAAGAAGGTGACCTCTTCCACCTTGCCCTCGCCATCGCTGTGCCGGCCGAGCATGACCTCGATGACCTTCTCTCCCTTCTTGCCGGTGAGGGACGTGTCAATCGAGGCCTCGTGGCTGCCCGAGCCGCCCGGGAATCTCAAGAACTGACGCGAGAGCACCGTGCGCGATGGCCCCTCGCCGTTCAACACGACGAGCCTGGCGTCGAGCTGCCTCGTCACGTAGACCCCCTCGTCCGACAGGACTTCCGGGCTGGTGAGCAGCACGGCCTCGCGCCGCGCGCCGAGCGTCTCGGTCGCCAGCGTCGCCTCGGAGTCCCCGGAGTCCTCCGGTATGGCCTCCTCCTCATCGTCGGGCTGCTGCTCCGAGGGGAGGGCGTGTTTCGGAGGGTCAGCCTCCATCGCCCGAGCCGGGAGCGCGGTGAGGAAGGCGAGAAGCGGAATCAGGGCAGGCAGGCGCATGGGGAGGCCAGGTCGAGGGTACTCGTTCGCGTGGCGACAGAGCGAATCGTACGATGGGGAGGGATGGGCGCCGCTGAATGCAGGGCGGTGTCCCACGTCCAGAATCCCAGGTGGCTCCCATGTTCGACGATGGCCAGAGGGCCAGCATGAGGAAGCGGGTTCTTCCCCGGGTCATCCTGAGCTGCGTCCTGCTGAGCACGGGGGCGTGGGGCCAGTCCATCGACGCGAGGCCGATGGACGCGGGCAGTTCAGACCCGGCGAGCGTCCTGGATGCCGGACGAGCAGCTCCCGGAGGCCTGCCTTCAGCCGGGACTGCCGACGCGGGGACTCTGGCGGCGGGGCAGGTCCAGGTGACGCTGCACGGAGTACCCGTCACGGTGACGGCCTCCTCGGTGCTGGCGGATGCGAAGGACCCGGGCCGTTACGGCCCCGCCAACCTGCTGGACGAGGAGCCCGGCACCGTCTGGGCGGAAGGGAAGAAGGGCACCGGAGCCGGTGAGTGGGTGGAGCTGAGCTTTCCGCCGGAGACGCCGGTGCATGCCTTTCTGGTGATGCCCGGCAACCCCAAGTCCGCGAAGCTCTACAAGGCCAACGCGCGGCCGAGGAAGGCGCGGCTGGAGCTGAAGCTCGCCGAGGGACGCAAGCTGGACTACACGCTCGACTTCCCTCGGGACTTCCCGGCGGGCGGGGCCCTCTACGTCAGCTACGAGCGTCAATGGGCTGTGCGCTCCGCTCGGCTGACGGTGCTGTCGGTGTGGCCCGGAACCCGGTACCAGGACCTGTGCCTGGGCGGCTTCGTCCCCGTGCTCCGAGGACCCCAGGAGCGCCACCAGAAGACCTTCCTGGGAGCGGGCAGCGCGCTGGCGCCCACGCTGGCGAAGTTCATGGCGAGCCCCGGCTACATCATCGACCTGCTGCCACCGAGGGAGAGCGGAGTGGCCGCCTGGATGCATTCCTACCCGGAGGTTCCTCACAACGGACCCCTGCCTTCTCCCCAGGAGGAGTTCGACCTGGTCAACGGCCCGAGAGAGTGGAACCACTACCGCATCAAGCTCGACAGCGCCGCCGCCGCTGCTTCGATGCGAAGCGAGGTGTTCCGGCTCCTCCCCGCGCCAGGCGGAAGGGGTTACGTGTTCGGCCCCTCCGTTCCACCCAAGGCGGGGGATGACTCATCGAACTTCCGGGTCCACTGGGCCCTGGTTGCTGGGAGCTGGCGCCTCGTAGGGTTGGACGTGATGTATCGCGAGCAGACGGCCGACGATTGAGGCGACCGTGGCACCCCGGACCCATGGCTCCCTGCCAGACGAACACGCGAGCACAGCCACCCCGCGGGTCCTATTCTTCCCAAGTCATGTCCGACCCCGAGCAGGAGCCCACGGAGCTGCACGTCTGCCACCGCTGCCTCGTGCGCCTGGACGCGAGCGCCGGGGGCGTGGACCTGCCACGCCGGCTCAAGGCGGCGCTCGCCGCGCGCGGGCTCGCCGGCAGCACGCAAGTCATTCCCTCCGGCTGCCTGGGCCACTGCCCTCACGGGCGGGTGACGGTGCTGGTGTCACCCGAGAGCGGCCGGGGCGCGCACGTGCGGCTCATCGACCCCGAGAAGGACGGCGAGGACCTGGCCGAGCACGTCGCGGCGACGTACCCGCCCCCGTGAGCTGCACGGCCTTGAGCAGCGCCTCCACCATGGGCACGCAGCTCGCCTCGCCCTTGCCTGCAATCGAATAGGCCGTGCCGTGGTCCGGCGACGTGCGCGGCACCGGCAGCCCCAGCGTGACATTCACCGTGCGCTCGAAGTCCAGCGCCTTGGCGGGGATGAGCCCCTGGTCGTGATACATGGCCAGCACCGCGTCGTACCGCTCGCGGATGCGGTCCGGCCTCGCGAAGAGGCCGTCCGAGGGAATGGGCCCGTCCGCGTCCACCTTCGCCGCGCGCGCCCGGCGGATGGCGGGGCCAATCACCTCCACCTCCTCGCGGCCCAACAGGCCGCCCTCGCCCGCGTGCGGGTTGAGTCCCAGCACGGCGATGCGCGGGCGCCGGCCCACCACCGGCTCCAGGCTCCGCGACAGCAGCTTGAGCTGCGCCGTCAGCCGCTCCACCGTGAGCAGCTTCGGCAGCTCGGAGAGGGCCACGTGGTTGGTGGCCAGCGCCACGCGCACCCGGGGCCCGTCCATCATCATCAACACCTCCACCCCGAAGGCGTCGGCGAGCACCTCCGTGTGGCCCATGAAGGGAATGCCCGCGCGCGAAATCTGCTCCTTCGACACCGGCGCCGTGCACAGCGCGTCCACGTGTCCCGCGCGCATGGCCTCGATCGCCGCCGTCACGTACGCGTACTGCGCCCGGCCGCCCGCGCGCGAGGGCTTGCCCGGCACGCGGTCCTTCTCCGGAAGCCGCGTCACCTCCACCACGGTGGGCCCGTCCACGCGGCCCAGGGCCGAGGGCTCCACGCGGGCATAGCGGCGGAAGACGGGGAAGCGCTCCAGGGTGGGCCCGTCCCCGAAGACGACGGGGACGAGCGCCTTGCGCAGCGTGGGGAGCGCCAGGGCCGCGGCCGTCACCTCCGGCCCGATGCCCGACACGTCACCCAATGAGATGCCGACGAGAGGGGGACTCACGGCGGCGCAGCATCTCCCCAACCCCCGCGCGGGGGAAGGGGGCGCTGACGACTACATCTTCACTTCGACGTTGGCCTTCTGCCGCAGCTCGGCCACGTACTGCTCCAGGAGCTTCTCCGACTTCTCCTGGCCCAGCTTCTGCTCCAGCTTCGGGCGCATCTCCTCGTACGAGGCGGCGGCCACCGAGCGCTTCTCCTCCACCTTCAGCACGTGCCAGCCGAAGTTGGTGCGCACCGGCTCGCTGACCTCGCCCTCGTTGAGGGTGAAGGCCACCTTCTCGAAGGCGGGTACCATGACGCCGCGCTTGAACCAGCCCAAATCACCCCCGTCAGAGGCGCTGGGGCCCTCGCTGCGCGCGCGGGCCAGGGCGGAGAAGTCCATGCCCGGCCGGCGGGCCTCGGCGGCGATGGCCTCGGCCTTCTTGCGCGCGGCCTCCACCTGCTCCGGCGTGGCCTTGGGGTCCACCTGCACGAGGATGTGGCGCGCATGCACCTCGGAGTCCTGGCTCTCGCCGCGCGCGTACTGCGCGTAGGCGGCCTTGAGGTCCTCCTCGGTAATCTTCACCTTGGCGCCCACCTTCATGCGCAGCAGGCGGTCCCGGAGGATCTGCTTGCGCAGCATGTCCCGGTACGTGGCCATGGTGTAGCCCTCGCTCGTCAGGAGCTGCTCGAACTGGGCGTTGTCGGTGATGTTGTTGCGCTCGCGCACGTCGCGCACCAGCTCGTCCACCTCGGCCTCGGTGGCGGTGATGCCCAGGTCGGAGATTTCGGACTCGAGCAACTTCTCGCCGATGAGGACGTCCAGCGCGGACTTCATGAGCTGCGCCCGCTGCTCGGCGCGCTTGCGCGGGTCCGGGTTGTTGGCGCGCGCCGCCATCTCCGGCGCGGCCCGCTGCTGCACCTCGGAGAGGGTGATGATGTCGCGGTTGACGACCGCGGCCACCCGGTCCACCAGCTCCGCGCGCGCGGCCGTGCCGCTTCCCAGCAGCGCCGCCGCGATGACTGCCACATGCTTCTTCATACCGAGCATCCTTCCGTACACCCCCGGGCCCGTCCAACCCCTGGCCCGGCTTTCGATTCCTCTACTTCGCGGCCTGCGGCGGCGCCGCCGGCCTGCCGCGGATGGCCTGCACGGTGGCTTCGTTCACCTGGACCTGGGCCTTCTGCCGCAGCTCCTTCTCGAACGCCTCCTGGGCCTCCGCGCGCTTCTTCTCCAAAAGCTTCGCCTCCACCACCTGCCGGACCTCGGCGAACTCCCGCTTGCGCGCCGGCTTGCGCTCCAGCACGCGGAACAGGTGGTAGCCGTACTCCGTGGACACCACGTCCGAAACCTGCCCCACCCCGAGCTTGAATACCACCTCGTCGAAGGCCGGCGGCATCTGCCCGCGCGGGAAGAAGCCCAAATCCCCGCCCACCTTGCCGTCCGCGCTGAGGGAGTAGCGGCGCGCCAGGTCCGAGAACTGCTTGCCCGCCTTGAGCTGCGCCTGGAGCCGCCGCGCCTCGTCCAGGCCCTTCACCACAATCTGCGCCGCGTGGACCTGCTCGGCCTCGTGGAAGTCCGCCTCGTTGGCGGTGTACCAGGCGCGCAGCTCCTCCTCCGTCACCGCCACGCGCGAGTAGACGTGGCTGGCGAAGAGCTTTTCAATCGTCAGCCGGCTGGTCTCCCGCATGCGCAGCTCCGCCATGGAGAGCTGCCCCTGGGCCAGCACCTCGTTGAAGTTGCCCGCCGGGTAGTCGCCGGACAGTCGCAGCACGCCGCGGTCCACCTCCTCCGGAGTCACGGTGATGTTGTGCTGCCGTGCCGCCTGGAGCAGCAGCATCCGGTGGATGTACGTGTCGAGGAGCGCCCGCTTGAAGGGCTCCACCTCTTCCGGGGTGCGCTGCGGCGACTCGGTGGTGGCCAGCTCACGCCACAGCTCGCGCTCGAACTCCTCGCGGCCGAGCACCTCGCCGTTGACGGTGGCGACCACCGACGCGTCGGGGTCTTCCTTCACCGGCTTGTTGCAGGCGGCGCCAGCGCCCAGGCAGAGCGCCAGGGTGAGTGGGAACAGGAGCGCACGGGTAGGAGGGAAGCGCATGCTCGGGTGCCTCAGGAAGGGAAAGGGGAGGGGCGACTCCCAAGGGGGTGGATGGCCCGGCGGGCCGGCAAGCGGGCGCTCATGGCGCGGGCACCGTGCCCGGCAGGGGGCCCGAGGGCTTCCGCATGGGAGCCCCCACGTCCAGCGGCACCCGCGCGAGCGCGTCCGGGTCCACCGCCAGTGACAACTGCTTCTCCAGGCGGGCCAGGTACCCCGCCCAGGCACGGGAGCGCTTCTCGCCCTCCAGTCGCACGCGCAGCTCCTCGCGCACGTCGTCCAGGGAGAGGTTCAGCGCGGCCCGCCGCGTCCGCAGCTTCAGCACGTGGAAGCCGGCGTCCGTCCGCACCACGCCGCTGAGCGCGCCGTCGGTGGTGAGTTCGCGCACCGCCGCCGCCACTTCCGGGCCGTACGTCTTCGCCAGGGCCTCGTCGGTGAGGAAGCGCAAATCTCCGTCCAGCGGCGCCGTGCGGGGCTCCTCGCTGTGCTCGCGCGCGAGCTGGCCGAAGCCGGCGAAGTCCCCGGGCGGTAGCGCCCGCGCGCGGACGAGCAGGTCTTCCGCGCGCTGGCGGGCGGAGGCCGCCTTCACGGCGTCGGAGCGCGGGGCGGCGAGGAAGACGTGGGAGACGCGCGCGGCCTCGGGCCGGACGAAGTCGTCGCGGCGCGCGGCGTAGGCCTCGGCCACCTCCGCGTCGGTGACGGTGGCGGGCGCCTCCTCGAGCTGCGCGCGCATCAGCCGGTTCACCAGCGCGCGCCGGGTGGCCTCCACCACCTCCGGGTCCTCGTGCAGCCCGCGGGCGACGGCGTCGCGTACCAGCAGGTCGAAGCGGGCCATGGACTCCACGTACTCGCGCCGGGCCTGGGGGGCGACGTAGCGCTCGCGCAGCGCGGGGCTCATCTCCTCGAAGCGCCGGGCGAGCTCCTCGGCCGTCACCGCGTCGCCGCTCCAGCGGGCCACCGCCTGCCCGCCCGCCTGCTTCGTGTGCCGCAGGTCGAACTCCACGCGGCCCTCCGCGGGCGCCGGGGCGCGGCCGCAGGCGGCGGGGGCCAGCAGGGCGAGGGCGAGAAGACGGGTGGAGCGGGACATGCGCAAGGGGCTTCCCCGGTAGCACGCCGGTGGGGGCCGGACAACCCGGGAGCCCCCGGGCCTGTACGCCGGCTCACGCCCGGGTCGCGTGCGCGGAGAGGAACGTCTCCACCAGGGGGAAGATTTCGTCCGGAGCCCTCCGGCCGAGCACGAGGTCCGCGTGGCCGTAGTCCGCCCCGAAGCCGTGGGCCCGCCCGGCCACGAGGAACTTCACCGGTCCCCCCAGGGCCTCCTTCGCGCGCGCCACCGACATGGGCGGGGCCAGCAGGTCCTTGCTCCCCGCCAGCAGCAGGAAGGGAATCTTCACCCCGGACAGGGCCTCGCGGTAGTCGAAGCCGCCGTCATAGGTGGTGAAGCGGTTGGTGGAAATCCAACGGGCGAACTGGCGCCCCACGCCGCCGGCGACGTTGGCGGGCACGTTGGCCAGCGCCTTGCGCACCACGTCCGGCTCCATGTTCTCCGCCAGCATCATGTACCGGCTGAGCGGGCCGGGCGGCGCGCCGAACAGGGCGATGCTCGTCACCCGCCCGGTCGGAATCGACTTCAGCCGCAAGAGCGGCTCCACCCGCTGGATGAAGGTGCGCAGGCCCGGCTGCACCGCGAAGGTGAAGGGGCTGCCCAGAATCGCCGCCGCGCGTACAGGTGCAACAGGATTTCGCGCCAGGTGTGCGTAGAGGGTGAGACCTCCCTTGGAGTGCCCAACCCAGAGCACTTCCTTCGCCCCTGTGGACAAGACGGTACGCACCGCGGTGCGGACGTCGTGTTCCGCCTGGTCGTCGAACGTGAAGTCGCCGCAGTCGCCCGCCAGCCCCCGCCCGCGTAACTCCAGTACCCAGGTTTCAAAACCCGCGCGGGCCAGGTAGCGCGCCAGGCTGTACTGCTCGTCGAAGTCCAGGTGGAAGCGGTTGGCGCCCAGGCCGTGGCAGAGGATGACCGGCTCGGCATACCGGCGCTCTCCTCTGGGGTGATAGCGGCCGAGGGCGATGGAGGCCCCATCGTCCGTGGGCACCCGGTACAGCTCGTCCGGCCGGAAGGTCAGCGTCAGCAGGCCCTCCTTCCCGCGGGCCACCGTCCGCGAAAAAAGGTCCGCCATCCGCCCCAGCCGAGCCACCTGTCTACGGGTCACCCAGGCAGTCTAAGCCCGTCCGCGAGGCCGTGCCGTGTTCAATGCCAGAACCCACCTACTCCCGGCAGGGCTGTTGCAGGGAGATGTGCGCATGAAGGCGGGAGGACGTTGGATGCGGCAAAACAGGGCTTTCAAGGAAGCGTTGTCATCCTTCATCGCCACCGTTTTTCCCACAGACACCCTCCTGCGTGCCCTTCGGGAAATGGAGCGGCACCAGGTGAGGATGTTGGGAGTGGTGGGCGAGGGAGGCGGGCTGTTGGGGCTGGTGAGCGAGTCCCACATTCTGGCGGCATGGGGGGCGGACCCCCTGGCACCCGTGTCGGAGGTGATGGCGCGGGTGAAACCGCCACCGCGCGAGCGGCCCCGCTTGCGCAACCTGCTGCCGAGGTTGCGGCGCAAGGGGCGGAGCGTGCCGCCGGGCAGGGGGTGAGGCACGGGG